>NZ_JBLXEM010000007.1:0-35001 GCF_048263065.1 Thioclava sp. | reverse complement strand
TGCTGCGATGACGCTGGTGAGCAAAAAGACCGGCGCGCTGACGACCAAAATCGGTAGCTACCTCGGTGGCGTTGAGATCTCGACCGACTTCGTTGCAGACGAATAATAAACACTGCTTGGCAAATTTACTGCCTTGCTTCAGAGCCGCACCCGAGGGTGCGGCTCTGAAAGATTCTACAGTTCAGCTTCGAAAAAAATGCCCGAAAGCCGCCCAAATTCCGCCATGCCTCACGGCTACAAAAGGCGAGAAAGCCGAATTCGGCCAAGCAAGACGACAAGGATCGGGCAAATGAAAGCACTCCTCATCAAAGACTGCCGCAACTTCCTACACAGCGAAGACGGCGCTGTGACCGTTGATTGGGTTGTCTTGACAGCTGCAGTCGTTGGGCTCGGTACGATCGCCGGCGCGGTGGTTTGGAGCAAGACAGGCACTGCGGCTTCGCAAATTGCCACGTTTATTGGCGAACGTAGTATCAACACCAGCACATTCTAAACACCATATATCTGTTGCTCAATCGTCACCAGGGGGCCATTGCTTGGCCATGTTCTTGCCACGATCAAGTGCAACATAATGGGCAAATGCCGGGGATTGTCTTCGGTTTGTATACGGAAGGGTAGAACAATGCGTATGATTTTCGCTCTGTTTCTCGCCGCAGGAATCGGTCTTGCCGTGGTCGCGGTCTACATGGCGCAAGGCCAGATGGCACAGTTCCAAGCCGAACGCGACCACTACGCCGAGTTGCAGAAGAAATTCCCGCGCCTTGCAGATGTCGTCGTCTCCAAGAAAGAGCTGAAATACGGTGAGCGCTTTACGCCAGAGGATTTGACCATCATCAAGGTTCAGGCCAGCGGCGTTCCCAAAGGCGCATTCAGCACGATCGTTGCCAAACAAGGTACACCCGAAGCGAAAAACGCAGCCTTTATTGAAGGTGAGACGCGCCCGCGCGCGATGCTTCGCTCTATCGAGCCGTTTGAACCGGTCTTGGCACAAAAAGTTACTCAGCCGGGTGTCGATGCTGGCATTATGGCGAATCTTCAGCCCAACAAACGCGCTTTCACCATTCAGGTGAACGTCGCAACCGGTGTGTCCGGTTTCTTGCGCCCAGGAGACCGGGTTGATGTTTATTGGTCGGGGAAAATCAACGGTGAGCCCGTCACCAAGTTAATCCAGCCAGCTCTCGCTTTGATCGCGATTGATCAAAGCGCGGATGCCGATCGCACGGCCCAGACGCAAATCGCGCGCACCGTAACTGCCGAAGTCAGCCCCGAACAAGTGGCCGCCCTTACCTTGGCGCAATCAACCGGCAACCTGACACTTTCCCTCGTCGGTTCAAGGGATACCGAGCAAGTCGGCAAGATCGAAATTGATCGCAATCAGCTTTTGGGCATCCAAGAAAAGCAGGTTGAGAAGGTCGTCGCCAAAAAGGTTTGCACGATTAAGACCCGCAAAGGGAGCGACGTCGTCGAGACCGAGATTCCATGCACGAACTGACAAACGCCTTTAATTCAAAGGGTTGAGCGAGGCCCGCAAGGGCCTCGTTATTCACATGTGGCAGTTTGCCCACATCAAGAACGCCGCTCAATGCTTTGATTCTTGCAATAAATTCGGGATTGCGGCATGGTTCCCGAAAATAATGGACAAAAACAGTCCCGAAGCAGGCGCTAAGACCTGTGGCGTGGCGTGATCGGAGAGGCAGGGTCACAATGGAATTGAGAACACTTATCAAGGCTTGCCTGTTGGGCGCGGTTATCGGCTTTGGTGCCGTACCGAGCGTGCAGGCGAATACACTTAAAATTATGTCGGGAACGACACAGGCACCGCTGAATGTGCCGTTGAACCGCGCGGTGGTCGTCGAAAGTGACGTCCCCTTTGCGGAACTGTCGATCGCCAACCCTGGCATCGCGGATGTTCAGACGCTCTCGGACAAGTCGATCTACGTGCTGGGCAAACTGCCCGGACGCACAACGATGACGATCTTGGGAGAAGGCGGCAAGCTGATCTCGAACGTAGATGTTCAGGTCACCCCGGATATCGGAGAATTCAAAGAACGCCTAAAGCAGATCTTGCCGGGCGAGAATATCGACGTGCGCACCGCTAATGACGGGATCGTCCTGTCGGGCACCGTGTCTTCGGCACAAAAGCTGGATCGCGCGCTTGATCTGGCAAAACGCTATGCGCCTGACCGGGTATCGAACTTGCTGATGGTGGGCGGTACGCAGCAGGTGATGCTCAAGGTGCGCTTCGCCGAGATGCAGCGCTCCGTCTCCAAGAGCCTTGATGCGGCGATCGGCGCTTCGGTCGGTAGCGGCAATGTTTCTGTCGGCTTGGGTAACGGTTCAGTAAGCTCTACGCCTGCAAGCACCGCAGCCTCCAGCAGCGGCCTCGGCTTTCAGCTATTCAACGGTTCATTCCAATTCAACGCAATGCTGGAAGCGCTTGAATCCAAGGGTGTGGTACGCACACTGGCGGAACCGAACCTGACCGCGCTGTCGGGCCAGACCGCCGATTTCCTTGCCGGTGGCGAATATCCGATCCCGGTGATGAATGACGGCGACATTTCGATCCAATACAAACCATTCGGCGTCGAACTGTCCTTCACCCCGCGTGTGGTGGACGGCGATATCATCAATCTTGAGATCGGTGCCGCAGTTTCGTCGATCGACACGGCCAACGGCTATACGAGTAGTGGATTTAACGTCAGCGCCTTCAAAAAGCGTTCGACCTCGACCACGGTCGAGATGCGCGATGGCGAGAGCTTTGCGATCGCCGGCCTGCTGCAAGACGATTTCAACGATCTTAACGGGCAGGTTCCGTGGCTCGGTGATGTTCCGGTCTTGGGCGCGTTGTTCCGCTCGGCTGAATTTGAGCGCAAGCAAACGGAGCTAGTGATCATCGTAACGCCGCATCTGGTGTCGCCGGTGAGGGGACAAGCTCTTTCGCTACCCACCGACCGGGTCAAGCCTCCAACCGAATCCGAGCTGTTCCTCTATGGCAAGGTGCAGGGCAAGTCCCGCAAGCCAACTAAGGGGCCTGCAGCAGAAGTTGCCAAGCAAGACTTTTCCGGCTCCTATGGCTATGTGATGGAGTAAGAGATGAACAGACAGGGGCAAAAGATGCGCAACATGGCGCTTATCCTGACGACGGGTCTGGCATTGGCCGCTTGTTCGGAAGGCACCCGTATTCTGAATTCGGAGGCCGGTGCAGAACTTTCAGTTGCGCAGAACGGCTTTGGATCAACGACGAACCATAACCTTGCGGTTATGACTGGCGATCAATCCTATGCAATCAATCTGACACGGAAGTTTGCAGCTGACGTGCCCAATACGGTGCATTTTGCGTTCAATTCGTCGGTGCTTGAACCTCAAGCGCAGCAAGTTTTGCTGCGTCAGGCGGATTGGATCAAACAATTCCCCGAAGTGCGCTTCCGCGTCTACGGGCATACTGATCTGGTTGGCTCAGCCGCCTACAACAAGGCACTTGGTTTGCGTCGGGCACGTGTTGTGGTCCGCTTCCTCGAAGCGCAGGGCATTTCGCGCAATCGCCTTGAGGCGGTCGTGTCCTTCGGCGAGACGCAACCGTTGGTCTATACCCCTGCCCCGAACGAGCAGAACCGCCGTACGGTCACTGAGGTGTCGGGCCTAATTAAAGGTGGCAAACCGATCCCGCTAGATGGCAAATACGCCGAGGTTGTCTATCGCGAATATGTTGCGTCGGCCACCGCTTCGCCGACTATCGTAGTAAAGAAGACCGAATAACGATCTAGCGGCGGCTGATCGCGATTCGAAACAATCGACATAACTGGAAAGGCGAGCTTGGCAACAAAGCTCGCCTTTCTTCTTTATAGTCGCGCAAAACCCCACAATTGAAACAGTCTGGCCCCAATCTCGACATGATTGGGTAACAGATTGATCCTCAGCAGAAAAAGCGTGGCACGAGTCGTGCCGGGTTTTGTGATGGATCGCGGGGCAAAACGACCCTGACATCGCGAACCCGCTGAGAAAAGGACAGAGGCAATGAGTGCAGCAGTTATGATGACCCCGGAGCCAGCGCCGATCCAGGCCTGCACCGTTTCGCGTGACGTCGCGAATTTCGACCTTCTGATCGAAGACATGGAAACCGAGCTTGGCGAAAGTTGGGGCGATCTCAGCTTTGATGAAGCGGTGATTTTTCTGGGTCAACCCGATGCCGAGAATCTTGAATTCATCGCAATCGCTGTGGATGGCGACGATGAAGAAGAGCTGGCGAAAATTTCGGGAATTATCACGACCGCAAAAGAGAATGGCATCCGGGTGATCCTGATTGCCGAAGAAGTCAGCCCGATCGCGTTGCACCAGCTGTTGCGCCTCGGCGCAGATGATTTCGTCCCCTATCCGCTTCCCGAAGGCGCGTTGCATGATGCGATCGAACGCTTGGGCGAAAGCGATATTCCCGAGCTGCCGCCCCAAACGGGCACCCCGGCCTATCAAAACGGCAGCGGTCGCGATGGCGTAGTTCTTGCGGTGCACGGGTTGTCTGGCGGCGTTGGCGCGACCACGTTTGCGGTGAATCTTGCTTGGGAAATGGCGACGATCCATGACGGCGACAAAAAGGCTACCCATCCCTCGCCGCGGGTCTGCTTGCTTGATCTTGATCTGCAATACGGGGCGACGGCCACTTACCTGGATCTGCCCCGTCGCGAAGTGATTTACGAGTTGCTCAGCGACACCGAGCACATGGATGCCGACAGCTTCCGTCAGGCACTGCTAAGCTACAACGAAAAGCTCAATGTGATGACCGCGCCAGCCGATATGCTGCCGCTCGATCTGATCACGGGTGAAGATGTCGATCGTCTGATTGAGGCTGCACGTGCACAGTTCGATTTCGTTGTGATCGATATGCCCTCGACCGTCGTGAGTTGGACTGAGACGGTCTTGAACAAGGCGCAAATCTATTTCGCGATGCTCGAACTGGACATGCGTTCGGCGCAGAACGTGCTGCGCTTGGTGCGCGCGCTCAAGGCCGAAGGCCTGCCCATCGAGAAGCTGCGCTATGTGCTGAACCGGGCACCGAAATTCACCGATCTTAACGGCAAATCGCGCGTCAAACGGCTTGCCGAGAGCCTTGATATTTCGATTGAACTGCTGCTGTCCGAAGGCGGCAAGGCGATTACGCAGGCCAATGACCACGGGCTTCCCCTTGCGCTGTCGGCTGCGAAATGCCCGCTGCGCAAAGAAATTCAGAAACTCGCAGGCTCGCTGGTCGCGCTCGGCGAGACCGCAGAAGCGGTCGCTTGATAGAAAGGAGCGTGTGACATGTTTTCGCGCTACAAAAAAGAATCGTCTTCCAAAGCAGTGGCCCCTCCTCCGAAGTCCAGCGCCGATTCGCCGGCGCGACCCTCGGTGCGCAAACCACTGCCTTTAGCCAAGGCCGCCGCTCCGGCAGGGACCGTGGACAAAGAGAAGAAGCGCAAGCTACGGATGCAGGAACTCAAGGTCGAGATGCACAAGCGTCTTCTTGAGAGCCTGAACCTGGCCGCGCTTGAACATGCCACTGAGTCAGACCTCAAAGCTGAGATCGCCGACATCACCGCTGAGGCGATGGTCGAAATGTCAGTTGCGCTTAATTCCCAGGATCGTCAGATCCTCAATCAAGAGCTGTATGATGAGGTGATGGGCCTCGGCCCGCTTGAGCCGCTTTTGAAAGACGAAACGGTCAACGATATTCTGGTCAACGGCCCGCAACAGATTTTCGTCGAGCGCAACGGTAAGCTGGAACTCAGCGAGATCACTTTCAAGGACGAGCCACACCTGCTGCGCATCATCGACAAGATCGTGTCGGCGGTGGGTCGGCGTGTGGATGAATCCAACCCCTACGTTGACGCCCGTCTTGCGGATGGCTCGCGTTTCAACGCGATGGTACCCCCGGTTGCGGTGGACGGCTCGCTGGTCTCAATTCGTAAGTTCAAAAAAGATAAGTTGGCGATCGATGATTTGGTGCAATTCGGCGCCTTTACCGAAGAAATGGCCGCCTATCTGCAAGCCGCTGTATCCACGCGCCTGAACGTCATTGTTTCGGGCGGTACGGGCTCGGGTAAGACGACCACGCTGAACGCGCTGTCATCGTTCATCGACAACTCGGAACGCATCCTGACAATCGAGGATACGGCCGAACTTCAACTGCAACAGATCCATGTGGGTCGGATGGAAAGCCGCCCGCCCAACGTCGAAGGCAAGGGCGCGGTCACCCAACGCGACTGTCTGCGCAACGCGCTGCGGATGC
Source organism: Thioclava sp. (assembly GCF_048263065.1). NCBI lineage: Bacteria > Pseudomonadati > Pseudomonadota > Alphaproteobacteria > Rhodobacterales > Paracoccaceae > Thioclava > Thioclava sp. The sequence continues at coordinate 28,742 of NZ_JBLXEM010000007.1, read as the reverse complement.
GTCCGGACCGGATCATCGTGGGGGAAACCCGCGGTGAAGAAGTCATCGACATGTTGCAGGCCATGAACACTGGCCACGACGGTTCGATGACCACGATTCACGCGAACTCTGCGCGCGATGGTGTGTCGCGTCTGGAAAACATGATCGCAATGTCGGGCATCGAAATGCCGATGAAGGCCATGCGCAGTCAGATCGCGTCGGCTGTGAACCTGATCGTACAGGCTTCGCGTCTGCAAGACGGCTCGCGCCGGATGGTCTCGATCACCGAAGTGACGGGCATGGAAGGCGATGTGATCTCAATGCAAGAGGTGTTCCGCTACGAGCGCCTTGGTCTGGATCCTGATGGCAAAATCATCGGGAGATTCACCCCCACCGGCGTGCGCTCGCATTATTCGGACCGCTTTAAGCAGTGGGGCTATGATCTGCCGGCGTCGATCTACGAACCCGTTCAGGACTGAGGAGCGTCACAATGATTTCCATGACCCCCATTATCTATCTGTTGATCTTCGTCGCAGTGTTGCTTCTGGTCGAAGGCCTGTATTTGATGGTCTTTGGCAAGTCGATATCGCTCAACAACCGTGTTAACCGACGGTTGGAGATGCTTGAAAAAGGTGAGCGGCGCGATGAGGTGCTTGAACGGTTGCGCAAAGAAGCAACCCAGCACCAAAGGGCGAGGTCTATCCCGCTTTATTCGATCCTCGCGACCAAGGCTCAAAAGGCCAATATCGCCTTCTCGCCAAAGGCGCTGGTCGCAATAATGTTCGGGGCCACCTTTGTTGCCTTTGCGGCACTGTCCGTCGCCTCAAGTGCGGGCATCTATATCCGCATCGCCTTGTCGATTGGTATGGGCGTGGGCGGCGTGTATTTCTGGGTTCACTCAAAAGCCAAGAAACGCATGAAGCTATGCGAGGAACAGCTGCCTGACGCGGTTGAGTTGATGGTGCGCAGCTTGCGCGTAGGCCATCCCTTGGCGTCAGCGATCCAATCCGTGGCGCGTGAAATTCCCGACCCGATGGGAACGGAATTTGGCATCATCGCCGATGAGGCCGCCTATGGACGTAACATTGCAGATGCGATCTCGGAAATGGCCGAACGCCTGGATATTCAGGATTTGCGCTTTCTTGCGGTCGCCGTGTCGATCCAGCAAAGCTCGGGGGGAAACCTCGCAGAGGTTCTCGACGGTCTGTCCAAAGTCATTCGCTCGCGCTTCAAACTGATGCGCCGCGTCAGCGCGATCACCGCCGAACCACGTTGGTCGGGCATCTTTCTATCGTCCTTCCCGGTCGTCATTATGGTGATCATTCAAATCGTATCGCCCAATTATTACGACCAAGTTAAAGATACCCCGGCTTTCATCCCAATGGCGATCGTCGTTTTCATTCTTCTGGGAGCAAACGTGCTCTTCATGAAGGTCATGACTACAATTCGGGTCTAAGAGGCACCTCATGGATTTCGCAGCTATCAACACAAAACTGGTCGAAATGCTTGGCCCGATGGGACCATTGCTTGCGCTTATCGGCGTGGCCGCACTGCTTGTAATGGCGGCGCTGCCCGCACTTTTGAAGAAACGTCAGGATCCCTATGAAAAGCTTCGCCTGAGCCGCACGGCTTCCACTTCTCGCGCGAGCGCATCTGGCGGCGATCAAAAGCTACGCGATACCGGCTCGGATAAGCTGGATAAATACGCGTCGTTCCTTGAACCCAAAAGTGCTGAGGAATTGTCAGAGTCAAAGAAATGGCTGCAACGGGCGGGCTATCGTGGCCCTGACTCGGTGCGCAATTTTCACGCCGCACAATTCGCAGCTGGTCTGGGTTTGCTCGCCTTGGGTGTGATCTACGTGATGATCGCCAACTCGTCCAGCGAGCAAGGCCTTAGCTCGACCATGATGATCGTCGCTATTCTGCTGCCCGGCGCGGCAGGGTATTATGCACCCAAATATTGGGTCGACAAACGGGTTACTGCGCGTACCAACGAAATTCAGGATGGCTTTCCAGATGCGCTGGACATGCTGTTGGTCTGCGTCGAGGCGGGTCAGTCGCTTGATCAAGGGATCATCCGGGTTTCAAAAGAACTGCGCAAATCCTACCCTGCAATGTCGGAAGAATTCGCGATGGTCGCTCATGAGATCAAAGCCGGCTTGGACAAAACCGATGTGTTGCGCCGTTTTGGAGAGCGTTCTGGCGTGGCCGATATCGCCAGCTTCGTGACCGTGATGATCCAGTCGCAACAATTCGGGACATCAATCGCCGAAGCTTTGCGGCTGTACTCAGCCGATATGCGTGACAAGCGCGTGATGCGCGCCGAAGAGGCCGCAAACAAAATCCCGACCAAAATGACACTTGGCACGATGATGTTCACCGTGCCGCCACTTTTGATCATTCTTGTCGGCCCGTCGGTCTATGGTATGATGGAGAACTTCAAAAGCATGGGCATGTAAACGCATGACATTCAGGCTGCGCGGCGCTGTATCCGCTATACTCTTAGTCCTCGCACTGGCCGCCTGTTCTACGGGCGGCCTTTCGGGTGAAAAAGACGGCGCCTTCGCGCCCGGCACAAGACCGGGCGCCGAGGCGGTGGACGGTCTGACCGTCGGGCATCGCCTGATGGCTGCAGGCGAATATGAGTTGGCCCTGCGCGCCTATTACCGGGCCGCCGGAACACAGGGCGCGACCGTGGATGTGTTGTCTGCGATCGGGTCTGCGGATCTCAAACTCGGGCGGCTTAATCAGGCTGAACAGATGCTGCGGCGCGCCGTTGAAAGCGACGAAACCTTTGTGCCTGCGTGGAATAATCTTGGCGTTGTGCTGATGGATCGCGGTAAATATGCCGAAGCCTCACGCGTATTTCACACGGCCTATGCGCTAGACAGTGGCCAATCGGACGCGATACGGCAAAACCTGCGGCTCGCGCTCGCAAAAATGGAAAAACCGAGTTACGCTCCGTCTCAGGATGAACAGTTCAAACTCGTTCGGCGTGGGGTAGGCGATTACCTTTTGCTGACAAAGAACTGAGGCTCGAGCAAAAAGGACGCAGAAACATGCGCCATCCGGTACTTTTGGCAGCTCTCGCGGGCTGTGCTATCACGACGCTCGCTGGTTGCATGGGCAATAACAGCGATGCCGAAGTCGCGAGCGCCATGAAAAGCGTGAACGCCGTCGATGATTCCAATCTTTCGAACATCATGATGACCGTGGGCGACCCGAACGAGGCGGTGAACTACTTTGCCCGCACCGCCAAGGAAAACCCCGATCGGATCGACATTCGCCGCGGCTTGGCGAAGTCGCTGGTGCGCGCCGACAAGCCCGATGAGGCGGTCAAGGTTTGGCAGCATGTATTAACCATGCCCGGCACTACCGATGACGATAAAGTGTCACTCGCCGATGCGCAGATCCGTGCCAATGACTGGTCAGGCGCAAAGAAAACGCTCAACTCAGTCCCCCCAACCGTCGAAACCTATGATCGCTATCGCCTTGAGGCGATGGTGGCCGATAGCGAAAAGCAGTGGAAAAAGGCCGATAGTTTCTATGAAACGGCGGCCGGGCTAACCACGACGCCCTCGGGTATCTATAACAACTGGGGCTTTTCAAAGCTGACGCGCGGCGATGCGGCCGGGGCTGAAAAGCTGTTCAAAGAGGCTTTGACCTACGACCCTGATCGCTTCACCACCAAGAATAACCTAGTTTTGGCGCGTGCAAGTCAAGGCAAATACGAGCTTCCCGTGATCTCGATGACGCAGTCTGAACGTGCGCAACTGCTTTATACTGCGGGGCTTGCAGCGGTAAAGCGCGGCGATGTGGCGATGGGCAAGACCCTGTTGCAAGACGCGATTGAGACCAACCCGCAATACTTCGCGCAAGCTGACCGGGCGCTTAAGGCGCTGGATCAGGGCACGCCGGGCACGATCAAAGGCTAATACATGCTTCATCTTACTATGCCGCAAGCGGCGCTTGCATTTCTGGTGTTGATCACCCCGATTTGCGCTTGGGTTGTTTATACCGACCTGAAATATATGAAAATTCGCAATAATGCAGTCTATGCGTTGCTGGCAATCTTTGCGGTTGCCGGCCCGTTCCTGCTGCCGCTCGATGTCTATGCGTGGCGCTGGGTGAATGCGCTGGCGATCTTTGCGCTAGGATATATTCTCAACCAGATCGCAAATTTCGGAGCGGGAGATGCGAAATTCGCGGCCGCTGCTGCGCCCTATTTCGCGACCAATTCCGATCATATTTCTCTGATGGTGATGTTGTTGACTGCCTTCTTGTTGGCCGCATTCACCGCCCACCGGATTGCCCGAGCAATCCCGGCCCTGCGCGCCCTCGCCCCCGATTGGGTTAGCTGGACGCGCAAGGATTTTCCGATGGGACTGGCCTTGGTGGGAACGCTTTGGGCCTATCTGCTGATTATCGCGCTCGCAAACTAAGCGCGACAATCACGATTTGGGTGGCACCGGTTTCAGCAGTATATAGATCTGATTGCGCGCCACCTGATCGAAGGTCCACCCCTCGGCGAGGGCCGCTTTCAAGATATCGTTCCGGCGCGCTTCCTCTGTCGGGCACAGTGGCACAAGCACGTAATCGGAGTGCTCCAATCCAGGCGCACCCGAATAATACCAAGGCGCCCCGCCTTCGACGGGCTTGAAGTCTCCATACAGCCAAAGCGCCGAGAACAGGTCCGCGACCAACACGCTTTTGCCGCTCAACCCTTGCTGCATCAAATCATCGGCTGCCGTTTCAAACCAAGCGTTGTAGCCAGTGCTCATCCCACAGCTTGGCAGGGCCTCGCCATTCAATACGAACGGATCGTAAGCCGAGGCCTTTCCATCTTCGTCGTCATCCTTTTTCGATCTGTAGCTATCTGCATAGGCTGCATAAGGTTCGCCCGGCCCGTCTTGGGGCACAGTCACGAGCGCGCGATAGAGCCGCGGCGCACTGACAAGCACATCCTGCCCCTGCTTGGCGCGCGACAAGAGCGGCACCTGATTGGGCCGATTATCCGCCACAAGCCGCAGTGGACTCCATGTCATATTCAGCACCGTTGGCAAACTCAACGCCAGCATGATCACACCGCTCACCAGCAGGGCTTGGCGCAAAGGCCAGCCAACGCTGTTGGTGATGCCCATGGCAGGACGCAGACCAATGGCCAGCAAACCTACCAGCACCAACCATTTCGGATCATTGCCGAAGTTCTGATAGGTGACGTAGACAAAGGCCGGCGCGAGTAGCAATAGCACCAAGCCTTCGATCTTCCGCCCCGATTGGCGCAAGAAAATTACCGTCGCAAGTAAGGCCAACGATCCGCCAAGATACGCGGGCGAGGCGATAACGCCGGTAAGCGGCTCCCCCGGCGCGGCACGCGTGGTGGAATTGGCAACCGCAAGCAGGTCGCGCAGATACGCCGCCCAATACTCGACGCCCAGCCACGCCGTCATCAACGCCATCACCGAAACGCCAAAGATCAATGCCGACAAGATCGCTTTGAAATCGCGGCGCAGCAAAAGCGCCAGCAGCACTGCCGGAAAGAACGCCGCCGCATAGGTGATCTTGACGGTCAACATCAACGCAAACGCAATCCCGATCAGCCCCCCGTCGAGCCAAGGGCGACGCGGCCCAAGCGGTTCAAGCATCGCAAGCGGCAGCGCGATATAGGCCAGCGCCCAAGCCCAGCGATTGTAATGCATCGACAGCGAGATGGCGGCGTTGGCCTCACCATGTACTAGCGCAAGGATCATCGTGATCACGAAGCCCGTATAGGCCCAAGCGGTCCAACCCGTAAACCGCGTCAACGCAACACGCAGGATCGGCCCGATCAGCAGCGCTGCCACCAGCGCCTGCGCCGCCGCAAAAGCCATGCCGAAGCCAAGGCCCGCCTTGACGAACAGCACAATCGGCCAGACCGACATGATGCCTAGCGGCGTCATGAAATCAAGGTGCGGAAGCTGCCCGTAATCGGCCATTCGCAGCACGATATCGGCAAGATGGAGCGTGTCTCCCTCGTGCTTGCCGATAATCAAGACGCCCTTCAGAAACGGCATCGCCGCCATAGCGATTGCCAACACCACCGCTACTGCAATCAATTGCACCGGATCTGCCCGAGATCCCCTGTCGTCCCGCATGTCCGCCTCTTCCACTTTTTTTCCCATTTTTGGCCACAATAGACCTGCATAGTTCAGCTGTGAATCCCAATACTGGCCGATTACGGCCCATTGGTGACGCTCACGCGATAAAAAAACGGAGACCCGGTCACGTCACCGGTAGCGAGCAGGCAAAAGGAACGAACTGATGAATATGATGGTCGGAAATAGCATCGCACCGCTCCCTCCACGCACCCTTGAGGAGACCGGGCTAAAGACCGTGATGTTGCGCGATCTGTTGTTGAAAACGATGTTTCGCACCAATGTGGGCTCGGCGAACGGGCTGTCGGAGCAAATCTGCCTGCCTATCACGATGGTGCAAGAGTTGATCGACATTTGCCGCAAGCAAGCTCTTGTCGAGGCGATGGGCACGCTGCACGCCAACTCTACCGGTGAGATGAATTTTCAGCTTTCCGATACCGGCAAGGCGCGTGCGCTCGATGCGCTGTCGCAGTCGGAATATTACGGTGCCGCGCCAGTGCCGCTGACGATCTATCAAGAACAGGTCAAGCGCCAGTCGATCCGCAACATCCAACTCACGCGGCAACAACTGACCGGCGCGATGGGGCATTTGGTGCTGCCGCCCGATCTGATCGGGCAGCTTGGCCCGGCGGTCTCGTCGGGGCGTTCGGTGCTGATGTATGGCCCGCCCGGCAACGGTAAATCTTCGATCTCAAACGGTATTCGCGACGCGATCGGCGATCAGATCTACATCCCGCGCGCGATCGAATATGCGGGTCAGGTGATCACCGTGTTCGACCCGATCGTGCACACCCCTGCCCCGTTGCCGCAAAACGACCCGACCGCACTGCGCAAGCGCGGGATGCAGTTTGACACCCGCTATGTCTATTGCGAACGCCCGACCGTGATCACGGGCGGTGAATTGTCGCTCGATATGCTGGATCTGAAATACAACGCCACCGCGCGCACCTATACCGCGCCGCTACAGCTCAAGGCGTCGGGCGGCGTGTTCATCGTGGATGACCTTGGTCGTCAAGCCGAGCCGCCGCAAAAACTGGTCAACCGCTGGATCGTTCCGCTCGAAGAGAACCGCGATATCCTGTCGCTGCAATCAGGTGAAAAATTCGAGGTGCCGTTCGATACGCTGGTGATTTTCTCGACCAACTTCCACCCCAATGAGATTTTCGATAAAGCGGCTTTGCGCCGGATCTTCTTTAAAATCAAGATCGACGGGCCAAGCCAGTCGGACTTCCTGAAAATCTTTCAACTCGTTGCCAAGAAAAAGAAAATTCCTCTGGATGAGAAAGCGCTCATTCATATGCTGAAGGTGAAATACCCCACCATCGAGAACATCTACGCCAACTACCAGCCGATCTTCCTGATCGACCAGATGATCTCGATCTGTGAGTTCGAGGGCATCCCCTATCAGATGACGCCAGAGCTAATTGATCGCGCGTGGGACAACATGTTCGTCAAAGAAGGTGCCATCGTGCACTAAGCGATCAGGCGGCGGGGAAACCTGCCGCCTCAACCGCGCCAAGATAGGTGCGCGAGACCGGAACCAGCGCGCCATCGGTCGTTCTGAAAAGCACTTTACCGTTTTCGCGCAACTGCCCCTGCACCCCATCGTGCGCCACCCAATGCGAGCGATGCACCTGCAACCCGACCACGCCTTCGGTCTCGGCAATCGCATCGGCAAGGCGCATCAAAACGCTCGCGGCACCCGTTTGCGTCACAACATCAACATAGTGATCGCGCACAGCCAACCGAACCAAGGGACTGCGCAAGTCAGGCTCCAAACGCATCACTAGCCGCGGGAGTGCAGCCGGTTTTGCCGTCTCGCGCACGCGTTTTGGCCCCAGCCAATGGCGCAAAACCGAGATCGCAATCGACAGCCCGAAAATATAGCTCGCCATATGGGGCACGCCGAAACCAGGCAGTTCGGGGTCATGCGCCAGCCACACGGTCAGCACATAAAACGGCCATGACAGGCATGTAGCAATCAGGGTTGCAAGCAAAAGCGCCTCGCCCCACGGGTTGCGCAGCCGGAAAGTGCGGCGCAGGAGTATCCGAATTGCCGCCCCGATCAAAATGCCCGCGCCAATCACCAGCGGCCAGAAGAGCGCCCGCGCCCCCGCACTCATCCCGATGGCCGACCCGAACGGCCCCGCGATAATGCCAAACAGCGAGGCCACAACCCAAACTACGCCAAGCGCGGGCATCCAGATCAAACGGCGATAGAGCGCCAAGAATTTTGACATAGACCCGCACCCACTCGCTTACCTTACGGTAAGCTGGTAGCGCGAAACCCGTGCTTTGCGCAATGTTTCTTAGGGCTTACGCGGTCAGATCCGAGGGTTCTGGTAGATCATTAGCGCGACAGCAGGCGGTAATCGTGTTTGCCAGCAGACAGGCGATGGTCATCGGGCCCACACCACCGGGCACAGGGGTGATCGCACCAGCCACCTGCACGGCGCTGCCAAATTCGACATCACCAACCAGCCGGCTTTTGCCCTCGCCCTTTTCCGGTGCCGCGATCCGGTTGATGCCGACATCGATCACCGTCGCACCAGGTTTCACCCAGTCGCCCGGGATCATCTGCGCCCGCCCGACGGCCGCGACCAGAATGTCTGCCCCACGGCAGACTGCAGCCAGATCCTTGGTGCGCGAATGGGCGATCGTCACGGTGCAGCTATCGCGCAGCAGCAATTGCGCCATCGGTTTGCCCACGATGTTGGAACGCCCAACCACTACCGCGTTCAGCCCCGACAGGCTGCCATGATGCGCGCGCAGCATCATCAGACACCCCAGCGGCGTGCAGGGCACCATCGCCTTTTGGCCCGTCGCCAGCAGCCCGACATTGAGGATATGAAACCCGTCCACATCCTTGGCAGGCTCAATCGCGTTAAGCACTTTTTCGTCGTCGATATGATCGGGCAAAGGCAGTTGCACCAAGATACCATGCACCGCCGGATCGGCGTTAAGCCGCGCGACCAGCGCCAGCAGATCAGCCTCGGGCGTATCCTCGGGCAGCTTGTGCTCGTAGGAGTTCATCCCGACTTCCAGCGTCTGCTTGCCCTTGTTGCGCACGTAAACTTCCGAGGCCGGATCGTCGCCCACCAACACCACGGCCAGCCCCGGCACGATATTATGCACTTCGCGCAGACGACTTACATGGCCCGCCACTTTCTCGCGAACCGTGGCTGCAAAGGCTTTACCGTCGATGATCTTGGCGCTCATGTGTTGTCCCCTTTGCCCAGAACGAGTTCTTCCTGCGCGATGAAATGCTCCATCATCTCGCGCCAAAGCCGCTCGGCGAGATCGCCGTCCAGCCCCGCCGCGTCTGCCTTGGCGCGCACTTTGCGCACGACCTCCTCGACCCGGTCTGGAATGCGTGCGGGCCAGCCATTGCCCTGCTTGATCTCGGCGGCGCGGTCGATCAGGCGGCTGCGCGCGGCCAGCATCGCGACCAACTCGCCATCCAGCGCGTCGATTTCAACGCGCAGCTCTTCCATCGTATGCAGTTGTGAAGCGGATTTCATCGGCACGGCCCCCGCAGACATTTGCGCCCCCTATCGCAGTTTGCGCGGGCAAGCTCAAGTCGCGCTCAGAACAAGCCGGCGATTTGCCCCGTCTCATCCAGCCCGATCTTTTCCGCCGCCGGATGGCGTGGCAGGCCGGGCATCGTCATGATCTCACCGCAGATCACCACGACAAACCCCGCTCCCGCTGAAAGACGCACTTCGCGGATCGGCAAGGTGTGGCCCTCGGGCGCGCCTAAAAGCTGAGGATCGGAGCTAAAGGAGTATTGCGTCTTGGCCATGCAGATCGGCAAATCTCCATAGCCCGCCGCCTCGTAATCGCGTAGCTGCGCGCGGATGGTTTTATCCGCGATGACCTCGCCCGCGTGATAGATTCGCCGTGCGATGGTGTCGATTTTGTCAAACAGGCCCATCTCATCGGGATAGAGCGGCGCGAAACTGGACGGACCTTCGCACAGTTCGGCGACCTTTTGCGCCAATTCCAGCGTGCCCGCGCCTCCATCGGCCCAATGGGTACACAGCACCGCCTCCACGCCCTGCGCCCGCGCGGCTTGGCGGATTGCCTCGATCTCGGCCTCGGTATCACTGGTGAAATGGTTGATCGCCACGACAACCGGCACGCCGAACGCCTTGGTATTGGCGATGTGACGGTCGAGATTGGCGCAGCCCTTTTGCACTGCTGCCACGTTTTCAGCCCCGAGATCGGACTTCGCGACGCCGCCGTTCATCTTGAGCGCGCGCACCGTCGCCACAAGCACCGCCGCCGAGGGCGTAAGCCCGGCCTTGCGGCATTTGATGTCAAAGAACTTCTCGGCCCCCAGATCGGCCCCGAACCCCGCCTCGGTCACGACATAATCGGCCAGCTTCAGCGCGGTCTGCGTCGCGATCACCGAGTTGCAGCCATGCGCGATATTGGCGAACGGGCCGCCATGCACGAACGCGGGCGTGCCCTCAAGCGTCTGCACAAGATTGGGTTGCAGCGCGTCCTTGAGCAGCACCACCATCGCGCCTTGCGCCTCGATATCCGCGCAGGTGACCGGGCTACGGTCGCGCCGATAGGCCACGATGATGCGACTGAGCCGATCCTCAAGCTCAGTCAGGTCGCGGCTGAGACAGAGGCAGGCCATCACTTCAGAGGCGACGGTGATGTCAAAACCAGATTGACGCGGAAAGCCGTTGGTGACGCCGCCAAGGCTGACCACGATATCGCGCAAGGCGCGGTCATTCATATCCACCACGCGCCGCCAAGTGACGCGGCGCTCGTCGATCTCAAGGCTGTTGCCCCAATAGATGTGATTGTCGATCATCGCCGCCAGCAGGTTATGCGCCGAGGTGATCGCGTGAAAATCGCCCGTGAAATGCAGGTTCATCGATTCCATCGGCACGATCTGGGCATGACCACCGCCTGCAGCCCCGCCTTTCATCCCGAAATTCGGTCCCAAGCTGGCCTCACGGATACAGATCGCCGCACGCTTGCCGCTGCGTTGCAGACCGTCACCCAAACCCACCGTGGTGGTCGTCTTACCCTCGCCCGCCGGCGTTGGGGAGATCGCTGTGACAAGGATCAGGTGCCCGTTATCGCGACCGTTGAGACCTGCGATAAAGCCTGCGTCGATTTTGGCCTTGTCGCGGCCATAGGGGATCAGCGCGTCTTCGGGAATTTCCAACTTTGCGGCGATGTCGGGCATCGGGCGCAATTGGGCGGCGCGGGCAATCTCGATATCTGTGGGCATGAGGCTCCTCCTGCCCACAGACTAACCCGCTGCATCCAAAGGGAAAGGCTAGAAATCGACGCGGATGGGGGCGAAAGCGCCCTGCGTGATTTAGCCGCGCACGTCCTTGATCAACTCCCACGGGCGCTGATCGGGGATATGCAGGCGCAGCGTGTTGCCAATCACCAACCGACCGGGGCGTTCCACCCAAGCCGTGACACCGCGCCGCCCTTGGGCCGCAGGTTTATAGCGTGCGCCTTTTTCGGTGTGATACTGCTCAATCACCTTGCCGGGCAGCACGCAGGGGCGGTTTTCCATATCTACCACCAGCGTCAGCCCCGTGTCGGTCTGCAACCGCGATGACGGCGGAATATGCGTCAGATCGGGCAAGCCACGCAGCACGATATTGGCGCCAATCCATTCCGGCAGGATCTCGGGGACACCCATTGCAAAGGCGGTTTCGGCCAGTTCTTCAGCGGAGAGGATCGAGATCTGGCGCACATTAGCGATCTCAGTGCCCTTGGGGTGCTGATCGGTGACACGCGAGCACGAGGGGCGGGTGCGCCCGCCATGCAGCTCGCCCACGGGGCCGTCAAAGGTGAAGTCCAGCGCCTCCGCAGGCTGCGAGGTCAAGTCACCCTCTTGCAGCACGCGGCCCAGCCAAACGACTTCGCCGTGATAATTTGTCGGTTTAAGCGCAGCCATCAGGCTTCCTTTTGCAGCACAAGGAACAGCCGACGAAACGGGAACAAAACCGTGCCATCGGCTTGCACAGGATAGACCGTAGCAAGCGCCGTTTCATAGCGCGCAATGAACGCGGCGCGCTCAGTGTCACTTAACTGCTGCACGAAAGGGCGCATCGCGGTGGACTGCGTGAACAGCCGCACTGGATGCCCATCAGAGGCAGGGGGGAGTTCTTGCAGATACTCGCTTGTCCACAGGTCGATATGGCCAAGCCTGCGCAGCATCTTTGCATAGTCCACGGTAGCCCCGACTGGAGACACCCAACCCGTGAAATCAAAGCGATCAGGGAACATTTCCTGCGCCAGTTCGCGCAAGATACGATGCGATGGCGCACGATGTTGGGCTGGCATTTGCACCGCCAGAACACCGCCCGGGCGCAACGACTGAACCAGATGCGGCAACAGCGTGGCGTGATCGGGTAGCCAGTGCAAAGCGGCGTTGGAAAAGATCAGCGCGGGGGGTTTATTGGGTTGCCAATCACCAATCTCAGCGAGATCGCAGCGCCGATAGGCTCCGGTTGCCGCCGCGCGTTTCAGCATCGCCTCCGAGCGATCGACGCCAACCAGTTTGCGCTTGGGAAACCGGCGTGACAGTGCCTCGGCCACGGCACCATTGCCGCAGCCTAGATCAACCACCTTGCCGCGTTCCGGTAAAGACGGAACCCGCGCCAGAAGATCTAGCGCGGGCCGCAGTCGAAGGTCTGAAAACCGACTGTAGCTTTCGGGGTCCCAGTCAACGCCGCCCGGCTGGAGTGCCATCACACGCGCCGATCCCGCATCAGACCGAAGGCTCGGGCGAAGTATCGCCCTCTTTGTTGCCCGCATCCTTTTTGGATTTGGTCTTGGGCAGTGCTGTCACCGACGGAAGATTGCCCGCAGGCGTGTCGTCATCATCGCCACCCAAAACCTCACCCGACATGACTTTTTTGATTTCATCGCCGGTCAGGGTTTCATATTCCAGCAAACCTTGGGCCAGACGCTCCCAGTCTTCCTGTTTCTCGGTCAGGATGCGGCGCGCCGATTGATACCCTTCCTCGATCAGATCGCGGACCTCTTCCTCGATCAGTTCCTTGGTCTTGGTCGAAACCGAGAACCCGGCAGTGTTGCCCTGATAGCCCTCATGCGCCTCGGCATAGTCGATATTGCCGACCTTGTCGGACATGCCCCAGCGCATCACCATCGCGCGCGCGATCGCAGAAGCCTGCATGATATCGCCCGCCGGGCCGTTGGAGACATGCTCTTCGCCCCATTTCAGAATCTCGGCCGCCTTGCCCGCCATAGTCATGGCGATCTTTTGCTTGGCCTCATCCTTGTGGTAGTTGAGCTTATCCACTTCGGGCAGCGACACCACCATGCCCAGCGCCTGACCGCGCGGGATGATCGTCGCCTTATACACCGGATCGCATTTCGGCAGGTTCATGCCCACAACCGCGTGGCCAGCCTCGTGATAGGCGGTCATTTCCTTTTGCTCGGGCGTCAGCACCATCGAGCGGCGCTCGACCCCCATCATGACCTTGTCCTTGGCGTTCTCGAAATCTTCCATCGCCACGAAGCGCCGACCAACACGCGCCGCCATAAGCGCCGCCTCGTTGACAAGGTTCATCAGATCAGCGCCCGAGAACCCCGGCGTGCCCCGCGCAATGGTGCGCAGATCAACATCAGGACCAACGGGAACCTTGCGTGCATGCACACTGAGGATCTTTTCGCGACCTTTGATATCGGGATTGGGGACGTGGATTTGACGGTCAAAGCGACCCGGACGCAGTAGCGCAGGGTCCAGTACATCTTTGCGGTTCGTGGCCGCGATGATGATGACGCCCTCGTTGGCCTCAAAACCGTCCATCTCAACCAGCAACTGGTTGAGCGTTTGCTCGCGCTCGTCATTGCCGCCACCGATGCCGACACCACGGGCACGTCCCACAGCGTCGATTTCGTCGATAAAGACGATACAGGGCGCGTTTTTCTTGGCCTGCTCGAACATGTCGCGCACGCGACTTGCGCCGACGCCGACGAACATTTCCACGAAATCCGAACCGGAGATAGTGAAGAACGGCACGCCCGCCTCGCCCGCGATTGCGCGCGCCAGCAGCGTTTTACCCGTGCCCGGAGGGCCAACCAGCAGCGCGCCTTTGGGGATCTTACCACCAAGGCGACTGAATTTCTGGGGATTGCGCAGGAATTCAACGATTTCCTCAAGCTCTTCTTTGGCCTCGTCGATGCCTGCGACATCGTCAAAGGTTACGCGGCCTTGCTTTTCGGTCAGCAGCTTGGCCTTGGATTTGCCAAAGCCCATCGCGCCGCCTTTGCCACCGCCCTGCATCCGGTTCATGAAGAAAATCCAGATCCCGATCAGAACGAGGAAGGGCAACCACACACCCAGCAGCGACATAAAGCCCGACTGCTGTTGCTTGACCACGCGCACCGAGACATTTTTCTCGATCAGCTTTTCAGCAATCGGGTCACTCAACGGCTTGACCGTGGTGAAATTCGTCCCATCCGCCAACTGATAGCGCACGTTTTCGCCGTCGAGCTGAACGGTCTTCACCTCGCCCTTATCAACTGCGTCAATAAATTCCGAATATGTGGCTTGGCTCGAATTCATCGAGGATTGCCCATCCCCGAAAAGGTTGAACAAAGCCAAAATCAACAGGAACAGCACTGCCCAGAAGGCGAGATTGCGTGCATTACCCAAGGGATATCCTCCAATCATCCTAAGCGGCTGACCCTCGGCCACCACGTCTGCCTAGTGAAAATAGGCATTCCGGGGCTGGGTTCAACGCCTGAATATCGTCGCGGCGAAACTGCTCGCCTCCTTACGCGCTTTCCAGCCGTTTTCAAACCCCGCAATGGGTGCGGCAATTAGCTTTTCTTGCGCCCAGATCGCAGGAGAGGCCAAAAGCGCCTCGCGCGGCAGATTTGTCGCGCGCCAATCGGGACATTGCGGCAGCCCGTTTGGCCCCAAAGCGGCAATCGTCAGGCCCGAAACGTCCTGAGCATCCGGTGCCTCAAGCCACCAGCCATCCCAGATTTGATCGCTCGGCGTGCGTAGATACGCCACCGCATTGAATTCTCGCGCAATATACAGATGCGCGCCGTGTCGGATAATTTGGCAACCATGCAGCGTGCAGGGGGCGAGGTCTTGCAAGAAGCGCTCTAGCTTGGCGGCGCGTGGCGGATAGTCAGCCCCCGACACCCAGATCAGCGCGGTATTGAGAAGGCGGCGCTGCAATTGCGGGGCAAGATCGCGCGCGAGGGCCGCGATCTCGATGCGCAGCGTGCCGTGATTTTGGACGACGTGATCGGCAACAAATGGCTTTAACCCTGCATCAAGCGCCGCGCGCGCCTGCGCAAGGTGATCGACGACGCGAGCAAGCCCCGAGGCCGTGATGCCAAGATCGGCCAGCCTCGCCAAGGCCGCACGCGCCCGCACCCGTTCAAATCGCGGGTCGCTATTGGATGGATCATCGACCCACGCAATGCCCGCATCGCGCAGATAATGACGCAGCTCGGCGCGCGTCACGTCCAGAAACGGGCGATGCCAATGCGCGCCGTCAGACTGATAGCTGCGCCGCATCCCTGACAGCCCCTCAAGCCCCGCCTCGCGCGCCAGTCGCATCAGAAACGTCTCGGCCTGATCATCCGCAGTGTGACCGAGTGCGATGTGATCCAGCCCCTGCCCGCGCGCCCAGTCGCCGATCAAACGCATCCGCGCACGCCGCGCCGCATCCATCAAGTTACCAGTCGCATCCGCCCCCGCCCAATGCAGCACCTGATGAGGCACACCAAGGCGCGCGCAGGCGGCTGCGACGAATTGCGCCTCGGCTCCGGCCTCGGGGCGTAAGCCGTGATCGACGGTGACGGCGTGCACCTGATAGAACGGTGCCAGCAAATGCAGCGTAGCCATCGAATCCGAGCCGCCGGAAACAGCAACCCCGACACGCCGGGGCGCATCGGGGTCAAAGGCCGTTTTCGCAAGCGTTGCGAGTGCGCTCACTGGCACCCCAGCGATTGCCGCGCGGATTGCGCCTCCATTGAGGCCGAAGATCCGGGGAAGCGTGCGCCGACTTGGCCCAGCGTGGTGCAGGCTTCAGACGTCTGGCCCAACTGTCCCAGCGCCTTGCCCAGCGCCAACAGGTTATCGCCCGCGCGTTTCCCATTGGGATCAGCGGAAAACCCTGCCAGCCAGGCCCGCGCCGCATTGGCCGTATCGCCCGTTTTCGAGAGCGCGTCGCCGCGATAATACAGCGCATCGCCCATCAACGGCGAGCCGGGATAGGTTTCCTTGAAGGTCGCCAGCAGATCGGCCGCAGAAGCGTAGTCGCCCGCGTCATACGCTTTTTTCCCGGCCTCGAAATCCGCCTTCTCGTTGATAGCAAGATCGGGGCCTGCGGGAGCGCTATCGGGTGCTGCCGCTGTGACAGAGGTTGTGTTGCCAGCCTCGCCACCCAACGGCTTGGTCTTGCCCAAGGTCGAGATATCGCAGCCCTCTTCCATCTCGCAGACACGATATTCCAGATCGCCCACCCGGTTCGTGCCATCGGCCACCACGCGGTTGATCCGGTTTTGTGCCTCTTCGACGCGATCCGTCAGATGGCTTAGCGACAGCTCCATCGAATCCATCCGCTCAAGTGCAGACGACCCGCCCGCCTTTTGCAGACCCGCCGCGCCCGAAGCTTTCAGTTCTTGGCGCAATCCGTCGATTTCACCTTGTAACTGGCCCAGCTCGGTCTTGATGTCAGCCAGCGTCTGGGCGCGGTTCGCATCTTGCGCGAAACCGGGAATGGCGGCGCTTATGATAAGCGCCGCACTCAATGTCAAAGCCCGCAGCATCACGCCTTAGCTCCCCGCTGCGGATTGCGAGATCACAGTGACCGCGCGCCGGTTCTTCGCATAGCATTCCTCGGTCGAGCAGATCGCCAGCGGGCGTTCCTTACCGTAAGAAACAGTGCGCAAACGATTGCCCGCGACGCCTTGGCTGATCAGGAATTCCTGCGCGGCATTGGCGCGGCGTGCGCCGAGCGCAAGGTTGTAGTCGCGTGTGCCTTGCTCGTCGGCGTGACCTTCGATGATCGCGGTGTAGCTGGGATGGCTGACCAGCCAACTTGCCTGCTGGGTCAGAATGCCGCGCGCGGTATCACCAAGCGTCGATTGATCGACCGAGAAATGCACCATGTCGCCAATCGTCTGGCTAAAATAGGCAGGCGAGTTCGGGTCGTTGATGCCGCCTTGGGAAATACCCGCGCCACCCGGTCCCAGAGCGCCGCCCGGCCCCGTCGCACCCGAGCCGTATTTGTCGGGGTTGGAACAGGCCGCGAGGCCAAGGATTGCGACGGCCAGCGCCGCCTTCGTTGCAAATTTCATGATGTCCGCCTTTTTGTTGATCTGCCCTTTTCGGGCGAGCTTAACAGTTAACGATTGGTTTGTGAATTCGCGCTTTAGGGCAGCAGAGGCGACCATGCCGGGTCAGATGCTGGCCCCGGCGTAGGCACTTTCTTGAGGTTGCGCCCCGAGATATCGACCGAGTAAAGCGCCGCCTCGCCCTGCGCGCCGGGCGTTTCACGGGTGAACATGATGACACGGCCATTGGGCGACCAGGTCGGGCCTTCATCAAGGAAGGACGAGGTCAGCAGACGTTCCTCAGAGCCATCAGTGCGCATCACGCCGATATGGAACCGCCCGCTATTTTGCTTGGTAAACGCAATCATATCACCGCGCGGCGACCAGACCGGCGTGGAATAGCGCCCATCGCCAAAGCTGATCCGCGTCGCCTCACCGCCACCCGTCGACATAATATAAAGCTGCTGCGTCCCCGAACGGTCGCTTTCAAACACTATGCGCGAGCCATCTGGGGAGAACGACGGCGAGGTCTCAATTGACGGGCTTGTGGTCAGACGCTGCGTCTGACCGCTGGCGATATCCATCATCCAGAGATCGGTATTGCCGTTCTGTTCCAACGAATAAACCACCTTTGTACCATCGGGCGAGAAGCGCGGCGCGAAGGTCATCGTGCCGGGCACATCGGGCAAAAGCCGCGCGCTGGCAGTCGCCACGTCGAGCATCTTGATGCGCGGGAAGCCGGTTTCAAACGTGGTATAAAGAACGCGGGTGCCATCACGCGAGAACCGCGGTGCCAGCACGATCGTCGACGCATCGGTAAGATAGGTCACATTCGCGCCATCGTAATCCATCACCGCAAGGCGTTTTTGACGCGCGTTCTTCGGCCCGGTTTCCGAGACGAACACGACGCGGCTGTCGAAATACGGCCCCTCGCCTGTGATACGGGAATAGATTACGTCGGATACTTTATGCGCAAGCCTGCGCCAGCTGCCCGGCGAGGCCGCAAGCTGCTGGCCCTCGCCCATCTGCTGCCCCGAAAACACATCAAACAGACGGAACTTGACCACAACCTTGCCGCCCGACATCGCGACCGAGCCAACAACCAGCGCCTGCGCGTTGATCGCCTGCCAGTCGGAATAGTTCACCGGCGTGTCGAACTTGGCGATGTTCTGGATATAGGCGGATTTCGGGATCTCGCGAAACAGCCCGGTGCCCGACAGATCGCTGGATACCACCTGCGTCAGCTGTGCGGCGATATCACCGGCATCAGGCGTCTCTGGTATAAACCCTGCAATTGCGAAGGGAAGCGGTTCGATCACACCATCGGTGATCGTGATATGCAGCGGCTCTTGGTCTTGCGCGAGCGCAGCGAACGGCCCTGCAAACAGCGCCACCAGCATGGCCAGAACGAAACGCATCATCTTACACACTCCCTTTGCCCGAGACCTGCCCCGGGTTGTAACGGATTTCTGCCCCATCGCGCATCACAAGCCCATGACAGCGCGCGAGACTTCGCCGATCTTCGCTCATTTCATCCTCATCTTATCGGGGTTGAAATCGATTTCGATCGTCTTCCAGCGCGCATATTTGTCTGCTGGCAGCGGGAACCCATCCGAGCCGCAGCGCACAATCGCGCGCTTGCCCGCCTCGAACGCCTGATCAACAGCCGCCCCCGAGCCGCCCGACGAACCAACCAGCTTGATCGAACCAATGTCAGGGTGGCCATCAGGGCGCATATTCACTGACAGCGTCACCGTGGTGCGCAAGGCATCCGAACTCAGCGCGCCGACATTCCAGCACTGCGTCACATCCACGATCAGCGCATCTTTCTCGCCTGCCGTGATTGGCGGACCGACCGCCGCCTGACCGGTTCCGCCCGTGCTTTCGCCCCCAAGCGCCGCTGCCAGTGCATCATTTACCGCCGAGTTATTAGTCTTGGCGGGCGCAGTCGGGGCGGCGGGTTTCGCCGCTACCGTTTCGGTTTTTGCGGGCGCTGGCGCGGGCGGTTTGGGCTTGTTAGCCGGGCGTGGCGAGGCCAGCGGCGCCGAGCTTTCGGGCTTGTCCTCGGTTTTGGTCACCTCGGTCACGATTTCGGTCGTGGCTTCGGGCGGCGCGGCGGCCTCTTTGGGTTTTTCTACGACCTGATCGGGCTTGGCCTGCGCGTCAGGCGTTTGCTGCGGCTCGGCCATGTCCGACACTTTGGCATCGGGGGGCGGCGCGGGCGCGGCCTCGGGGGCGACGCGGGGCACGTCTTTGGGTTTGGGGCGCGGCGAAATCACCGGCGCAAGCGTTTCCGAGGGCACCTCGACCGGCGGTGCCATCACCGGCGGTGCTTCGGCCACATCGGTGGGCGCGGGTGGTTCGGTCAATGCGCTGACATCGGGCTGCGCATCGGGCTGCGAGGCCGGATCGGGCAGCGCCTGAGGCGTAGGTTCGGATTTCCCCTGCGCATCGGGGGCGGGCGTTTCGGGTGGTGTCGTGGCATCGGGGGTTTGCGGCGCGGTGGGCGCTTGCTGATCGGGCTTTGGCTGGGGCGCCGAGGCCATCATCGCGTTATAGTCTTGTTCGGACATCACCGCGACCTGACTGATCACAGTGGGCTCGTTGGGCTCGGGCTTGAACCAAGCGCCACCCAAGACAGCCCAGAGGATCACCCCCGCATGGAGTGCCCCCGAAACGCCATAGCCGATTTTATCCGCCCGGTTCATCGAAATGTGCCCCCTGGGCTCAATTCCCGGCAGGTGCCGTCAGTTGCGGCCCCCCGGTATCGGTGACCAATGTGATATTGGAGAAACCCGCCCCGTTAAGCGCGCCCATCACCTCGACCACTTTCGAATAGGCAATCTTACCATCGGCACGCAGGAAGATCTTGTTGCTATCGCGTTCTGACGCAATCGCCTGCAGGCGCGCCACCAGTTGATCGGCGGGCACTTCGGAGTTCATCAGCGCGACTTTGCCATCGGCCTGAATTGACACCGTCAGCGGCACTTCCGCCTCGGTCGGGACCGCCTTGGCCGCCGTTTTCGGCAGTTCCAGCGGCACGCCCACCGTCATCATCGGCGCGGCCACCATGAAAATCACCAGCAGCACCAGCATCACGTCGACCATCGGCGTGACGTTGATCTCGCTCATCGCGGCGTGGCGCGAGGCACCGCCGCGACGCCTGCGCGATCCGCCCGTGCTCCGTTTTGCAACCCCAGCGCCCATATCAGCCGTCCAACTGACGCGAGAGAATGGTGGTGAACTCGTCGGCAAACGCCTCGTAGCCCGATGCGATACGGTCGGCATCCGAGGACAGTTTGTTATAGAAAATCACCGCCGGAATAGCAGCCAACAGGCCCAGCGCGGTCGCAACCAGCGCCTCAGAGATACCCGGCGCAACTACGGCCAGCGAGGTATTCTGCGAAATCGCGATTTCCTCGAACGCGACCTTGATCCCCCAGACCGTGCCGAACAGCCCCACAAACGGGGAAATCGAGCCGACAGTCGCAAGGAAATTCAGCCCGTAGTTCAGCCCCTCGGTCGCCTTGAGGATAGCCACATCCATCGAGCGTTCGATGCGCGCCTGCGCGCCGGCAATCAGCGCGCCATCTTGTCGATGCGAACGTCGCCATTCCATCATGCCAGCGGCAAAGATTTTCTGGCTCGCGCCATTGGGGGCCGGTCCGATCTGGTCGAACAGCTCATCCAGCGGCTCACCCGACCAAAACGCGCGATCAAAGGCCTCGGCCTCGGCTTTCGCGCTGCGATAGGCGATGAATTTGCGCACGATGATCGCCCATGACCAAAAGCTGGCCACCACAAGGATGATCATTACGAGTTTGACGGTGAACGATGCGCGCACGAAAAGTGCCAGCAGGGAGAAGTCGATCTCCTGCGCCATCGCAAGCGAAGATTGGTCCATGAATACTGCTCGCCGTTTTTTGGGGCCACGTTGTCGTGGCTCTGATTAGCAGCGATTCTACCCCAGCCGTAAGAGGAACGCCATAACAAGGTTGTAATCGCGCCTCACAAACGCCTCATTCAATGCAGTTTTGGCGCTAATTTGCGTCGCATATCGGCGGGAAGTCGCTGAGGCGCGCCGCTCTCGCCCAGACAGACGATCGTGACGGTTGCGGTGAACAATAACTCGCCATCGCGCGTCACGGCCTGATCCATCACCAGCCGCACACCAGTATCGGCCACCATTTCGGTTACCACCACCAATTCGTCATCGAATTTCGCGGGGCGCAGATAGTCGGCTTCGACCCGGCGCACGGCAAAAACGATGCCATGATTGGCCTTGAGCGCGACCTGATCAACGCCCAGCGTGCGGATAAACTCCGACCGCCCGCGTTCGATGAATTTTAGGTAATTGGCGTAATAGACGATGCCGGCGAGATCTGTGTCTTCGTAATACACGCGAACCGGAAATTCATGCGCCATCGTCATCCCCCTGATCGGCCTCACCCACTTCGCGACGCAAATCCTGCACCGCTTGCATGGCCTCATCTTGGCGCAACTCTGCACGCGCAGCCAGCCGAAGCGCATGCGACGAATCGCGCGCCACTGCTGGCATGACCCGATCATAGCCCGCCGCGATCACCGCCGCGATATCGGGGCGCAAAACAGTGACCCCGCGCGCCATCGCCAGCGGCGAGCGTTCGCTAAATGCCGTGTCAGACCACAGCACGATCATCTGCACGGCTTGTTGCAGCGCGATCACCTCGGCGGGCACCTCATCCAGCCCCGCATCCATGCGCACAAAGCTGAAACAAGCCCGGATCGCGCCATCAGGATCAAAGCGAAACACGCGATACTGGCTTGCGCCCTGATCATCAAGGCGCACGACCAGATCCTGCAAACCATCAATCAACTGATCAAGGTTGGGCACCTCAAGCAATTCCTGCCAATCGCGAAAGAAGAAGATCATCAGGTTCGCGCCAAGCTCTGGATCGGTCTCGGCCATTTTGTGACCTGCCAGTGCGACCACCGCCTCAACCGCGCCCTTGACCGTCGCCAAAGTGCCTGCTTCGACCCCAAAGACGACCGGCACAATCGGACGCCCCCAGCGCGCAAACAGGTATTCGCCCGAGCCCCGTGTAAACAGCGTCTCGATGGTCTGTTCAGTGATCTGGCGCTGTTCGCTCATCTTTGCTCCTTACGCGGTTGTTCCTAACCTATGAGATTAGCGCAGGCGCGAAAAGGGCCTGCCGAGAACGCGCGAAACAGGACACGCGGCCTGCGCTGACGCATTGCACCTTTCAACCGCGCGCCCCTCTGCCTATCTTGAGGCGATAAATCTGAATGAGGGGCAACAGTTGGGCATTTCCGATATTGCGGACGGGATCACGCGCGGGTTCGAGGGGATCGGCGCGCAGGTCTCGCAGACGCTGTTCGAACCGGTTGTGCGGCTTGGCGTTACGGGGCTGTCGCGCGCGGGCAAGACGGTGTTCATCACCTCGCTGGTGGCCAATCTGCTGGATCGCGGACGCATGCCAGCGCTTGGCGCGGCCAGCGACATCACCGCCGCCTTTCTGCAACCCCAGCCCGACGATACCGTGCCGCGTTTTGACTATGAAAGCCACCTCGCCGCGTTGACCGGCCCAAGCCCGCATTGGCCCGAAGGCACCCGCGCAGTGTCAGAGCTGCGGCTGTCCTTTCGCATCCAGCCGCGCGGTTTGCTGGGCGCTGTACGCGGCCCGCGTGTGGTGCATCTAGATATCGTGGATTATCCCGGCGAATGGCTGCTTGATCTCGGGTTGATGGACAAGAGCTATAGCGAATGGAGCACGCAAGTCCTCGCCCGCCTGCCCCACCGCCCCAAGGGCGCGGAATATCTGGCGCAAGCCGAGACTTCCGATGGCACAGCCGAATTTAACGAACCCAGCGCCAAGGCGCTGGCTGCGGCCTTCACCAATCACCTGAACGCATCGCGCGAAGCGGGATTCTCCGATTGCACGCCGGGGCGCTTTCTGCTGCCCGGAGAATTGGCTGGATCGCCTGCACTGACCTTCGCGCCCCTGCCCGAGGGGCCGGCCCCGCGCGGCTCGCTGCGTCGCGAGATGGAGCGCCGCTACGAGACCTATAAACGCGAGATCGTGCGCCCGTTTTTCCGCGATCATTTCGCCAAGATCGACCGTCAAGTCGTGCTGGTCGATGTGCTGGGCGCGATTCATGCCGGGCCTGCTGCGCTTGATGATTTGCGCGGCTCAATGGCAGATATCCTGTCCGCGTTTCGCCCCGGCACCGCAGGCTGGCTGGCCTCGCTTTTGGGCGCGCGCCGGGTGGAACGCATCTTGTTTGCCGCCACCAAGGCCGATCACCTGCACCATTCGCAACATTCCCGCCTGACGGCCATCACCGGCGCGTTGTTACGCGAAGCCAAGGATCGCGCGGATTTCTCTGGGGCCAAGACGCTTGCGCTATCGCTCGCCGCCCTGCGCACGACCACCGAAGAGGACATCACCCATGACGGTGCCACGCTAAAAGCGGTGCGCGGGCGTCTGGAGAGCGGCAAATCGGTGGCGCTGTATCCCGGCGAATTGCCTGCTGATCCGGCGCATTTGCTGGCACCTGCGGCCCAAGGCGCAAAGGCTTGGCTGGATGAGGATTACGCGATCATGAATTTTGCCCCCGCCCCGGTGATCCTGAAACCCGGCGAAGGTCCGCCCCATATCCGGCTGGATCGCGCGGCCGAATTTCTGATCGGGGACAAGCTATGAAAAAGCCAGTGATGATCGAAATCGACGCCGCGCCCTCGCCCGCAGACGCCCCGCCGGTGCAGGACATGCCCGCCGCGACCGAGGAACGCCTTGAGGGGCGCGCGATGCAGATCGCGACCCGGCTTGGGGCGCGACGCAGCTCTGGCGTAACGCGGTTTTTCTGGCGCGCCTTGGTGGCGCTGGTCGGGTTTTTGGTGTCGGTCGCGCTGTGGCGGTTCATAGACGGGCTGTTTGCGACGCATCCGATATTGGGCTGGATCGGCTCGGTACTAGTGCTGGCCTTTGCGCTGGGGGCGCTGCTGATCGCAGGACGCGAAATCGCGGCATTCTCACGACTGGCACGCCTTGATAAGGTTCATAAAGAGGTTTCCGAGGCACTTGCCACCGATGATCTGACCCGTGCGCGCAAGGTCGTGAACCATGTTTCGGGGCTGTATTCTGCGCGCCCCGAAATGGAATGGCCGCGTGCAAGGCTGAAAGAGCGCTCTGATGAGGTGCTCGATACTGACACGCTGATGGGTCTGGCCGAGGCCGAGCTGATGGCCCCGCTTGATGCCGCCGCGCGTCTGGAAATCGAGGCCGCCGCGCGCACCGTCGCAACCGTCACGGCGCTTGTGCCACTCGCGCTGGCCGATGTCGTGACCGCGCTCACGGCCAATCTGCGCATGATCCGTCGCATCGCCGAGATTTATGGCGGGCGGTCCGGCTCGCTTGGCTCGATCCGGCTGGCGCGCACGGTGATGACGCATCTCGTGGCGACTGGCGCGGTGGCGGCGGGCGATGATCTGATCGAAACTATGACCGGCGGGCATTTGATGACCAAGCTGTCGCGTCGCTTTGGCGAGGGCATGATCAACGGCGCGCTGACCGCCCGCGTTGGCATCGCCGCCCTCGAGGTCTGCCGCCCGATGCCGTTCCGCACGCTGAAAAAACCGCGCGTGACCAATCTGATCGGGCGCTCACTAAGCGGGGTGTTTAGCAAGAAAGACGCCGATCCCGCGTGATTAAGGGGCGTGCCTTAAGCCGCCCCCGTCACACATTACTTCTTGCGCCCCATCAAGCGGTCAAACCAGCTTTTGGCACCTTCCTCGGCATCATCCCAAGTCTCGCCCGCATCCTCAATCAGCGGATCAATCGAGCGTTCGCGGAACTGCCGCCACATCGCCCGGATCACCAAGATCAGCACCAGCAGCAGCGTCAGAATCACGATATTCACCCAAGGAATGATGCGCGTATCCGGCCCCGCCACGACTTTCATTCCGACCGCATTGGGATAGATCGTCAGCCAGTTCGAGCGCCAACCATAGCGCGTGACCGACACCCAGACCGGATCGGCCTTGGTCGAGATCAGCGATTCCGCCTGCGCCTGAAGGTTTGAGCTGTCGAGCTTGAAATAGGGCGGCCAGCCCCAGCCAGTATCTTCATTGCGAAACACCAGCGGTTTGCCATTGGCGCGCACCGTGTTGATAAAACGCACATCGCGACTTGTCGCGGCGGCTGTGCCAACATCGGGTGCGGCCCAGAACATCGAGTTCTCGCCGAAATCGACGCGGCGGACCTCGGTGCCGACGACGCGCACGATATCATGGCGCGGCAAGTTGTAGCTTAGGAAGGTGAAGACGACGACCGCGACAATCGCCCAGAAACCCCATTTCAGATAGCGCATCAAACCCTCACGCGTAATTTACTAGATAAATAAGCCCCGCCACCAGTGCGATGGGCAGGATATAGACCAGCCAGATCAGCTTGCGCAGTAGGCTGCGTTCGTAGTTTTTCATGCCGATCTCGACATAAATCTCGCGCGGACCGGGGGAGTTACCAGCAGCCTCCGCCTCGGCCCAGTCGTCTTCCAGCGCTTCACGGTGCAACGAGCGCGCATAGATCCGCACCAACCAAAAGATCACGCTCAGCGCGATGAAACCCAGGATACCCAGTCGGAAAAAGCCAAACATCGCCCCCGCTCCTTGCAAGTTGCGCCGATCTTACGCGTCAAACGCGGGTCAAACCAGAGCGTTACCCTTTGCGCGCATCCATCGCCATGCGGATCAACTTGATTGCGACAGCCGCAGTTGCCACCGGCACCAGAGACAGCACATAAGTCGCGGCAAACATCTGACGCGGCGCGTAGCCGTTCGTGCAACTGCCGACATCGGAAAAGAAGCGCATGATGAACCCTGCGCCGCAGGACGTGCCGGTCATGTAAAAGGCCGGCACCAGCATCCCGATCGGGATAAAGGCCAGCAGTTTCGCCCATTCATATTTCGACAACCAACCGCCGACGGCGACGCAAATCACCAACGCAAAGGCCAAAAACAGGTTCATATTCATCCCTCCTGTCCGGCACGCTTGCCGGATTTGCCTCTCGATAGCGTGTCGCAAGGGCAAACTCCATGCGTTTTCCCTCTTGGAGCGCCTCGTTTGCGGGTCTAGCGTTGCGCCATGGACCTGAGCACCAAAGTCAAAGCTGAAATCGACAAACGTCGCGACGCGTTGGTGGCGCTGACGCGCGATCTTATCATGATCCCGACACTCAATCCGCCGGGGCGCAACTATCTGGAAATCTGTGAATATCTTGCGGCACGACTGTCCGCGCGGGGCTTTGCAACCGAGCTGATCCGCGCGCGGGGCGCGCCCGGAGATAGCGACCGCTACCCGCGCTGGAATTTGGTCGCACGGATTGAGGGCACGCGCCCCGGCGAGTGCGTGCATTTCAACTCGCATCATGATGTGGTCGAGGTCGGGCATGGCTGGACCCGCGACCCGTTTGGCGCAGAGGTCGAGGGCGACCGAATCTACGGGCGTGGCGCTTGTGATATGAAGGGCGGGCTGGCCGCCTCGATCATCGCCGCTGAAGCGTTCCTGTCCGCCTGCCCCGATTTTGCGGGTGCGATTGAAATTTCTGCCACCGCAGATGAGGAAAGCGGCGGCTTTGGAGGGGTGGCCTATCTTGCCGGGCAGGGCCGCTTTGATCCTGAACGCGTGCAACATGTGATCATCCCCGAGCCGCTGCACAAAGATCAAATCTGTCTAGGCCATCGCGGCGTCTGGTGGGCCGAGATCGAAACCCATGGCCGCATCGCGCATGGCTCAATGCCGTTTCTGGGCGACAGCGCGATCCGCCACATGGGCGCGGTCCTTGAAGAGATGGAGCAGGCGCTATTTCCGCTTTTGGCGAACAAGCACACCGAGATGCCGGTGATCCCGGACGGCGCGCGCGCCTCGACGCTCAATATCAATTCGATTCATGGCGGCGAGCCGGAACAAGACGCCGATTACACCGGCCTGCCAGCGCCCTGCGTGGCCGATCGCTGCCGGATTATTATTGATCGCCGGTTCCTGATCGAAGAAGAGATCGGGCAGGTCAAAGCCGAGATTGCCAATCTGATGGAGCGAGTCAAAGCATGCCGCCCCGAATTCTCTTATGAAATCCGTGACCTGTTCGAGGTCCAACCGTCGATGACCGACCGCGACGCCCCCATCGTGCGCTCTACCGCCAGCGCGATTGAGGCCGTGCTGGGTCGCGAGGCGGCCTATGTCGTTTCCCCCGGCACCTATGATCAAAAGCATATCGACCGGATCGGGCGGCTGAAAAACTGCATCGCCTACGGTCCGGGTCTGCTTGAGCTTGCCCATCAGCCCGATGAATGGGTTGGCATCACTGATATGGCCGACAGCGCCAAGGTGATGGCGCTAGTGCTTGTGGAATTGCTGGCGCGTTAGGCCCTGTTGACAAAAGGGATTCCCACTGGGGCCTGATCGTGATTCAAGCTAGTATCTACAATGGAGATCAGCTTGGCACGAGACCTGATGTCGGACGAGGAATGGGCGTTCTCTGATCGGTTCATCTTGGCTGCCCGCGCCCCGAACGGGCGCAAACCGTTCAACCACCGGCTTGTTCTTGAAGGGATTTTCTGGATCGCGCGCACTGGCGCGCCGTGGCGTGACCTGCCTGAAGAGTTCGGCAAGTGGTCAAGCGTCTACCGGCAGTTCCGACGCTGGACACTGGCTGGGCTCTGGGAAGAGATCATGGACGCCTTGAACCATTGCGGGGCCGTGCCGGACGCCCTGCAAATGATCCCCTCTCATGGTTTGTTTGCAAACCACTGCCGGGCAGCGGACAGCACCGTGATCCGCGCGCACCATCCATTGCCCGGCTGGGCATCGCGTATGCGATCTCCCGAGAGGGAGGCAGCGGGCGCTAAAGGGGGACTCCGCGACAGGGTTTGGGCCGTTCCCACCCACCTTCCACTTCACGACCGAGATCCACCTCCGCGTCAATACAGCGGGCTTGCCCATGAGAACCGAAATCACGCCGGGCCAGACGTCGGATTATCTGGGGTTCGATCTGGTCATGGCCGACAACCTGCCAGAGCCGAGTGCCCCGCTGGCACCCTCTCACACATGCAAACATGTGTTGCCGGGCAATGGACAGAGGCTATGATTCTGACAGCGTTCGAAAGAAGATGGACGCGCGGGACGTGCTCCCCCCTCCCCTTTCGGCAGATTGCGTTGCAATCGCCTGCCGGGCAGTGAATGCGCAAATCACGCAAGATGCGCGTCGGTGTCGATCATTCGCTGCATTCCTTGCGCAACTTGGTCAAGCGGTGCTTCA
>NZ_JBLXEM010000006.1:0-284507 GCF_048263065.1 Thioclava sp. | reverse complement strand
TATCGCTGAAACCTACCCGCTAAGCGAGCTACCTACGGCGCAAGAGGCATTTCTCCATAAGTCTCATATTGGCAAAATCGGAATTCAGATCTCGGGCTGAAGGTCATGTCGCCAATGTCGGGGAAGGGCGCGCAGTTACTCGCAGGCCACAGCGCCCTTCCACTCAGGCAAGGGGAAAGACACTGTCATGCGACTGGTCGCGCTGGACCACGATTGGACCAACGGACAGTGAGCTGGGGTGGCACGCTTCAAAACAAGACACCTGACCATGTGACTGCTTGGATGCGGCTTGCAGTCAGCATCTGTGACGCGGATGGAACGGAGAAGGAGTTTTCTGCCGATACACCGATTTGGATCGCCCCTTTGGACGAAGCGGAATTCAGCCTTGAATTGCCTGACCTAGATCGTGAGCAACTCGACAATATCAAGTTTTGTGACCATGATAATTTAGCGCCAACGTCTTGTATGACTTAGGGTATCATTGATGTGATGGGGCTTTCGATCTAGGTCCAACTCCTGCGAGCTACCGACGCTCAGCCCCGAAAACCGAACGAGCCTGGCGTAGTGGTCGCCAGATGTCCTATTTGGTCTCGTTAGACCTCCGAAGCATCGGTGGTCCATGGCCCTGAGCCGCCTCGCAGCGCGTTGGGCGGCAGCCGATCCAACGCTATGACCTGAGCGGCCCAGAGCAGACCTTGCATATTGATCGCCGATGTCGGGGTGCAGCGCTCGAGAATCGTCATTCATTGCGCCGCGCAGAAACCCTCCGGCGCGGCACCTACCCCCAGACCCGATTCAGCGCGGCGAGCCAATTGCGATGGGCCAGTTTCTCGATCAGCGGCGCGTCATAGCCATGCGCGTGCATCGCCTCGATCAGGCGCGGCAGGCCCGCGACATCACCCAGATCAGCCGGAATTTCCGCGCCGTCGAAATCTGACCCCAGTCCGACACGATCCTCGCCCAGTGTTTCGATCAGATAATCGAGATGGCGCAACATCGGATCAAATCCCGCGAAAGGTTCGGACAACCCGTCTTCGCGCAGAAAGCCCACCGCATAATTCAACCCCACGATGCCGTCGCTTTCGCGGATCATTGCAAGCTGGCGATCGGTAAGATTGCGCGAGGACGGACAGATCGCATGGACATTGGAATGGGTTGCGATCAGGGGCGCATTCGACAGCGCCGCGACATCATCAAAGCCCTTTTCATTTAGATGGCTCAGGTCGATCAGGATGTGCAAAGCGTTGCATTCCTTGACCAATCGCTTGCCCGCGTCGGTTAGGCCATCGCCCGTGTCGGGCGAGCTAGGAAAGGCAAAAGGCACGCCATGGCCGAACGCCGTCGGGCGCGACCAAACCGGGCCAAGACTGCGCAGTCCGGCGGCGTGCCAAACATGCAGCGCGTCCAGATCAGGGCCGATCGCCTCCGCCCCTTCCATATGTAGGATCGCGGCGATCTTGCCTGCCGCCATCGCGGATTTGATCTCGGCCACTGTGCGGCAAATCTTTAGATGGCCTTCGCGCTCCATCCAGTGCAGATGGCCCACCATTGCCATCGCGACTGGCAGCGCTTGCCCGAACGGGATTTCGGGGGGCAGCGGCAGGTTATAGGGCGGGTTGCGCATCTGGCGTTCGAAATCGGGATCGTCATGCGCCTTGGGCGAGGGAATATAGACGGCGAAAAAGCCCCCCGCGAAACCGCCCGTTTGCATCCGTGGCAGGTCGAGATGCCCCTGGCCGGTATTGCTCAGCCAGGTGGTTTCGCGGGCCTCGGGATCGCGCAAGAGCCGCAGTAGGAAATCGTTGTGACCGTCAAAAACCGGGACCAGATCGCTCATGCTGGTATGTCCTCTTTCGTGTAGCCTGCGGAAGCGCGCAGAAGTTTTGCTGTGTAGTCAGTTTTGGAGCGGCGCGCGCGCAGGTCTTCGCGCGTCAATTCCTCAACTGCAAGCCCACGCTCCATCACCAGAAGGCGCTCGCACATATGCGAAATCACGGCCAGGTCATGCGACACCATCACATAGGTCAGCCCGCGCTCGGCGCGCAGCCGCTCTAGCAGATTTAGCACCTCGGCCTGAATCGAGGCATCGAGCGCTGAGGTTGGCTCATCAAGCAAAATCACCTGCGGCTCAAGGATCAGCGCGCGCGCCACAGCGACTCGCTGGCGCTGTCCGCCTGACAGTTGATGGGGGTAGCGAAAGCGAAACCCGACGCCCAAGCCCACATCTTCGAGCGCTTGGGCAATGCGTTCGTCGCGGCGATCAAACCCTTGGATCGCCAGCGGTTCGGACAAGACGGAATCAATCGTGTGGCGCGGATGCAGCGAGGCGTAGGGATCTTGAAACACCATCTGCACCTGACGATAGAAATCTGGGCGGCGCGGCGTGGCGATCTCGGCCCCGTTCAAGCGCAGCTCCCCGCCCGTGGTCGGCGCCAGACCGCAAATCGCGCGCAGCACGGTGGATTTCCCCGAGCCGGACTCGCCCACGATGCCATAGCTCTCGCCCGGTTTGACCTCGAAACTGACCCCCCGCACAGCGTGGACTTGATCCAACCCGCTGACAAAGGTCACTTCCAGATCATTAACTTTCAGCATGTGTGCGCTCATTCTGCCCAAGCCCCGTCACGATCCAGCACCGGAAGGGGATGACGATCTTCATCAATGTCGGGCAGGCAGTTGATCAGCCCTTGCGTATAGGGGTGCTTGGCCTGTTCCAGTTCCGAGGCCCTAATCTCCTCAACTACGCGCCCGGCATACATCACCAGCACCCGGTCGCAGAACGAGCTGACAAGGCGCAGGTCATGCGAGATGAAAATCAGCCCCATCCCGCGCTTCGTTACGAGGCGGTCGAGAATGCGCAGCACCTCGATCTGGATTGTGACATCAAGCGCTGAGGTCGGCTCATCCGCGATCAGAAGATCGGGCTCGGATACCAGCATCATCGCGATCATCACGCGCTGTCCCATTCCGCCCGACAATTCGTGGGGGTAGGCCCGAAAGACGCGTTCAGGGTCGCGGATCTGCACCGCTTCCAGCATCTCAAGCGCCGCTTTCTTGGCGGCCGCGCGGCCCGCGCCGTGGGTGCGCAGAACCTCCATCAACTGCTTGCCCACCGCCGCCACCGGGTTGAGCGAGAATTTCGGATCCTGCATCACCATCGACATCCGCTTGCCCCGCAAGCCGCGCCATTGTTTTGGTGAGAGGTTGCGCAGATCGGTCCCGTCAAAGTTCAGCCGGTCGGCGCGCGCGCTGCCTGGTTGCGGCGTGAGACCCAAGATCGCGCGCCCAGTCTGCGATTTTCCAGATCCGCTTTCCCCGACGATTCCAAGGCGTTCCCGACCAAGGTTAAAGCTGACGCCGCGCACCACATCAACCGGACCATTGCGGGTCGGAAATGTAACGTGAAGGTTTTGAACTTCGAGAAGGCTCATTTTTGTCCCTTCGGATCAAGAACGTCGCGCAGCCCGTCACCCAGCAGATTAAAGCCCAGCGAGACGACAAAGATCGCAATCCCCGGCATCGTGGCGACCCACCAGTAATCGATCAGGAAGTTGCGCCCGCCCGCAATCATCGCGCCCCATTCGGGTTGCGGCGGCTGCGCGCCAAGCCCCAGAAAGCCAAGCCCCGCAGCCGTCAGGATAATTCCCGCCATATCCAAGGTGACGCGCACAATGATCGAGGACATGCACAGCGGCACGACATGTTTCCAGATGATACGCGCAGATGACGCCCCTTGCAGCTTGGTCGCGGCGATGAAATCGGAATTGCGGATCGTCAGCGTCTCGGCGCGCGCAAGGCGGGCATAGGGCGGCCAAGCGGTGATCGCGATGGCGATGATCGCGTTCTCAATTCCCGGCCCGAGCGCGGCCACAAACGCCAGCGCAAGGATCAGCTTGGGGAAGGCCAGAACGATATCGGTGAAGCGCATCAACACTGTATCAACCCAGCCGCCGAAATAGCCAGCCGTTGTGCCAATCAGCAGTCCCAGCGGCGTCGCCAAGATCGCCACAAGCGCCACCACCGCCAAAGTGATGCGCGAGCCATAGATCAACCGCGAAAGAATATCGCGCCCCTGATCGTCGGTGCCCAGCCAGTAGCCCTCGGTCAGGGGTGGCAGCAGGCGCGTGGTGTTGAGATCCCCCGTCAGCGGGTTATGCGGTGCCAGCCAAGGCGCAAACAGTGCCAGCAGCACCAGCACCACAACGATCAGCAGGCCAAACATCGCCAAGCCGTTGGTGCGAAAGCCAAGCCATGTGCGATAGGCTTGCCCCAGCTTTGCCTGACGGCGCGACAGCGGGGCATCGCTGAGAAGCCACTCTCGGGTCATGCTCATTTCTGGTTCCTCGTGCGCGCATCCAGCAGGGTGTAAAGCAGATCCGAAAGCATGTTCAGCCCGACAAAAATCGCGCCGATCACCAGCGTGCCTCCCAGCACCGCGTTCATATCGGCGTTTTGCAGCGAATTGGTCAGATATTGCCCAAGTCCGGGCCAAGCAAAGACCGTTTCGGTCAGCACAGAGCCCTCAAGCAGGCTCGCATAGCTAAGGGCGACAACCGTCACCAGCGGCACCGCGGCATTGCGCAGCGCCTGCCCCCAGATGATGCGCCATTCCGGCACGCCTTTAACGCGCGCGGTGGTGATATATTCCTGCCCCAGCTCATTGAGCATAAAGGATCGCGTCATCCGGCTGATATAGGCCAACGACAGATAGCCCAGCAGCGAGGCGGGCAGGATGATGTGTGAAAACACATTGGCAAACGCGCCCCATGCGCCCTGCATCGCGGTATCGATCAGGAACAGCCCGGTCACTGGCGTGAAATCATATTCGTAAGACAGATCGATCCGCCCCGGCCCCGAAATCAGACCCATTTTGAAGTAGAACAGCAGCAGTCCCATCAGACCCAGCCAGAAGACTGGCGCGGAATAGCCAATCAACCCCACGACCCGCACAACTTGATCGACAAGTTTGCCCTGACGCACCGCCGCCCAGACACCCAGCGGAATGCCGATCAAAGTGCCCAGAATGATCGACACCGTTGCCAGTTCCAGCGTGGCGGGAAAAACCCGCGCAATGTCTTCGGAAATCGGGCGAGTGGTCAGATTCGAAATCCCCAGATCGCCCCGAAACACGTTCATTAGCCAGATCCAGAATTGCTCGATCAGCGGTTTATCAAGGCCAAGCGCGTGATAAGCCGCGTCATATTGCGCCTGCGTTGCGCGGTCTCCGACGACCGACAGCACCGGATCGACCGGCACGACGCGCCCGATCAGGAATGTTACGATCAGCAGCCCCAGAAAGGTGACCGCGACCGTACCCAATGTGGAGAGGATCTTCATGATCCAGCGGGCGCTACGGCGCCCGCTGAGAGTCGTTGTCACCATATCACTTGGTCACATGCGCGAAGTTGTTGTCGTTAAACGACGGGCCGATGACGATGCCTTTGACATCCTTGCGCGCGCCCAGCACCTCGATTTCCTGCGCGTAGATCACGAAGGGACCGTTATCGAGCACTTTCTTCTGTTCATCGACATACATGTCGGCGCGCTTCTTGGCGTCACGCTCTAGCATCGCGGCATCGGTTGCCTTGGTCAGCTCGGGGATGTCCCAAGCGTTGCGCCATGCTAGCGGTTTCGACGTGGCATCGTCGGAATTGTCCGGGTTAAAGGCAAAGGTCGACGCGTTCGTATGGGGATCTTGGAAATCCGGCCCCCAACGCCCGATATAGATGTCGTGATTGCGCGCGCGGTATTTCGTCAGCGTCTGTTTGCCATCGCCCGGGATCAGTTCCAAATCAATGCCCGCCTTGGACATCGTCTGTTGCATCGCTTGCGCCATCGCCGTGATCTCGGGGGTGTTGCGCGTGTCCATCGTCACCTTGAACCCGTCCGACAGGCCGGCTTCTGACAGCAGTTCCTTTGCCTTGTCGATATTCAGGTTATAGGGATTTTCGTTATAGGCCCCTAAGAAACCTTCGGGCAAGAAGGCTTGGTGAACCTTGACCTTGCCCGACATGATCGTGTTGGCGATCGTGTCATAATCAAGGAGATATTTCATCGCCTCGCGGACCTTGGGCTTGGACAGGTATTCGTTCTTCTGGTTCAGACCGAGGTAGTAAAGCGTGCCTTTGATGCCGCTTTCAAGCTCGATATTCTCGTCGCTTTTGAGCGCCGCGATATCATCCGCCGTCAGGTTACGCGCGATGTCGATATCGCCCTTTTCCAAGAGCAGGCGCTGGGTCGATGTCTCGGGGATGTGGCGGTAAATCACGCGCTTCATCGCTGGGGCATCACCGGAGTAATTTTCGTCGCGCTCAAGGATCACGGCCTCGTTCGGGCGCCAGTCCTTGATCGTGAAGGGGCCAGAGCCCGCGTAATGCGTCTTGAGCCAGTCATAGCCGTAATCGCCGTCCTTCGCGTGCTCCATCACCAGTTTCTCATCCACAACCGAGGCCACGGTTGCGGTCAGACAATACAGCGCCAGCGTCGTCGCATAGGGTTTATCCATGGTGAAATCGAACGTGTATTCGCCGGTTTGCTTGATGTTCTGCTCGACATTGTCGGGGGTGAAACCAAGCTGGCCGATGATAAAGGCGGGCGATTTATCCAATTTGACCGCGCGCACCAGCGAGAATACCGCATCCGCTGCCGTGATCGGGTTGCCCGAGGCAAATTTGCGCCCCTCTTTCATCTTGAAGTGAATGGTCTTGCCATCGTCGGACACAGTCCAACTGTCAGCCGCGCGACCGTAGATGTCGGACACGTCCTTCGGGTTGTATCCGATCAACGTCTCATAGGTGTTTCCCGCGATTTCAGAGGCGGTGAATTCGAAGATTTCCGCGGGGTCAAGCGTGATGATATCGTCAATCGACCACGCCTGAATCAACGTATCGGGCGGGGTCTCGGCATAGGTGAGCGTGGGGGCAGCGCCAAGCAGCAAACTACTTACGGCGACACTGGCCAGAAAACGGCTATGGAACATTTCAGTCTCTCTCTGTTGGCATCGGTTTATTGTGATTGGGTGCGGTGCGACCCTGCCATCAGCAGCCCGCCTCGGCCCCGGCTCCGACATAAATTAAACCAAACGGATAAAATTTTTCGTGTCAACAATGTTTGCAAAACGTGAACTGGGCGCAAAGCGCGCGCACCGCGAGACTACGTTGCGCGCGCGGGCTTTCCCCCGCCAAAGTGACTGTTTATCCGCGCCAGTGAGCGCCATTGTTTTTCAACAAAATGCCAAAACTATGTGCGACTTGCTCCTTTTGCAGGCGGCGCGTAGGCATGACCGAGCGACCCGTTACTATTCGGCATCGGCGTCACTTCCGCCAGTTCATGGATGATCTGCACGCCGCCGCGAAGCAGGCCCCGAAGCTCGGCGCGGTCGGCTTCGACGCGGTCAAGCACCTTGTCCTCTGTCAAGTCGAGAGGCGCCCCCCTAAGGCTCGCTCTCGATGCTTATCCCTATTTGCCAAGGGCCAAGGTCGAGACGACCTCGGCGGCCAGCTACATGGCTCTGATGCCGGAGGCAGCGGAATGCCCCATGACCTCAAGCTCCTGCTCAGCCATCACCTCAAAATGCTGAAGCTGCCAACCTTCCTGCGTGAGTATGAGAAGGTGGCGCACCAATGCGCCACCGAGGGACTGGACCATGTCCAGTTCCTGACGCGCCTGGTCGAACTGGAACTGATCGATCGTGAACGGCGGATAGCTCGGGCATTGTAGCCCGCTAAGCTGATAGGGACTTGGTTTGCGGAGCCCATCAGGGCTAGCGGTCAAAATCGTGCAAACAGGCCGGACACATGACTGCTTCTGACAAATGCACAAATCAGATCAAAAATGTCTTGCTATGCAGGAGCCATCCACACAGGTTATTCGATGAATGGACCGAGACCTTCGGCTCTGAGCGGCTCACCGGCGCGCTCCTCGATCGCCTAACCTATCACGTCAATATCCTGGAGATGAACGGCGAGAGATATCGCCTTGCACAAAGCCGTGCGCGCAAGGCTGGCGTTATCCACTGACCAAAACAAATAGACTTGGCCCTAACGGGCCAAGGCAGCCAGTCAACCGCCAGCTATTTGGTGAGCACGGATGGCTGGCCGTTACCGCCGTTTGCATCCGTCACGATCAACCCCAAAGTGGCCTAATTTTGCGCCCCCGCGTGGTCGACTTTTACTCCGCTGTTGACAACCGGTTGCCCAAGAGGCTTTCCGGGTGGTGGGACTGTCTTAGTATACTATTTGGCAGGTTCGACACGAGATGGCCTTTATCGACAGGTGCATGCGTTCGGCTTCGAATACTGTGTGGTCGTTCCTTCGTTGATCCTTGGTCATCAACATCCCCTTCTTCCCAATCTTGGGAGGTTAAAGGAAATGTCCCGCGAGTAACGGCATATCCACACATTCAACATAAGATGCTGCAGGGGCGCTTCGTGCACAACAGTACACAGTCCGCATGTGGTTTTGGCTGCATTTTCATCTCGTTTTCCTGAACAGTCTTTAGCAACAGATGTTTAGCGAAAACGGCGCACGGAGAGTTACGTCAGCAGCACTGCAAGTCTGCTAACAAGTTCAGGCCGGATAAGCGGCAAGGTAGCGACAATTGGTATGCGCGACTGACAGCGGACAGGTTTCGGCCACAGTTGATCGGGCTTTGCTCAGAAAACGACCATTTTTAGCCTTTTCTTAACGATAAGCAGTGCAAGCAGGCTAAACGTGAGGTAAACGTGGTTTGCTTGAGAGGCAGCGATGAACAAACCTAATACAAGTCCGGCCACCCGGGTGCTTCTGGCCGAAGATGATGAGACGAACAGACAGGTTATACTCGCCTATCTGTCGGCTATCCCCACGCTTGACTTGACGGTGGTCAAGGATGGGCGCGCCGCGTTGGAAACGGCTACGACCAACCAGTATGATCTGATGATCTTCGATCAAAATATGCCCTTCATAACCGGTGACCGCATCATTCGGCACCTGAAGGCCAGCGCATCGCTCAACGCACGCACACCCATCATCCGCCTCAGCGCTGACACATCGCATACAAAAGATGCGTCCATTGCCGGCTCCAGATGCATCCATCTTGCCAAGCCGCTTCGACGAGACGATCTGATTGATACAATCAATTCGCTTTTGGCGAACACGTAGCTGTCGGGGCGGCCAACCTACTGATCTCCCTTGAGTTGTTTTGGTCACATTATCGATCAATGTCAGGAAGAGACGCTCAGGGGCTGGACTGTTGCGAAGGCTATCGCTCTATAGTCGATCTCATAACAAGCGCCGAGCAGCGAAAAAATGGTGAGATTGAATGAGGCAAGACACAAAAGTGGTAGCCAGCGAAGCTTCGCAGACCGACCATACTGGGAAAACGGATAGCCCCATCCTCATCCAGGCATTATTCAAGCTCGCGGCTCTGGCGGATCATGAAATTCGCTCAGGTCTTGATGGCGTTTTGAACTTGCTGAAGTGTGAAATCAACGCTGAAACCATTTGTCTCTTTGCCGTCGCGCCCAGCAAAGAGCTTGATCTGATCCAGCAGATTGGCATCGAAATGCGCCATGAGGCCACGTTGGAAGCGCATCGTTTGGCCGCCAAATTGTCGTCTCAAAACCGTGCGAATACCTGTGGCGAATGCGTCGAGAGCGCTGCGGTTCAAAGCTTGGCGGCGAAAGATGCGGTAGGAAATGTTTGCGTAGTCCTGACGTTCGATGTTGCCCAACAGGTCGCTCGGCAAGCCAATATTTGTGACGATGAAATCGTCAAGATTCTTCAAGCGATCAGCAATGCTTTACATCGTGCCCCGCTGGGCGAAGGTGCCTTGAGAAGCGATCTCGTCGAAGCCGCCGATAGGGTGGACATGGGCATCGCCTTTTTCGATGCAAATGGTCAGATCAGCTTTCGCAATGGCCCCTTCAAGCTTTTCTTCAAGGAGTATGAGGGGTCTCTGGAGACCTTGGATGGCGCGAAAGAAACGATCGAAAAGCTCGCGTTGAAACTTGCCCTTCCGGGGGGGGAGTCAGCTGAGTCCAGTGACCTAGGAAACAAGAGAGTCATGATTTCCAATGGGCGCATCCTTGATCTCAAGATCAGATTGCTGCCCAGCGGGACGACACTTGTTCAATGCGTCGACATTGGTGGTTGTCCAATCGAAAAGGCGCGCATGCGGGCTGCAATCGACGGTGCGGGGCTTGGCACTTGGGAATGGACACTTTCCACGGGCCAGCACAAGATTAACGCGCGTTGGGCGGAAATGCTGGGTTATTCGATTGATGAGTTCGATCTCATGACGTTTGATCGGTTCGAAAACCTCGTGCATCCGGATTCTCTCGAACTTCTAAAGAAAGAGTCGGAAAAGGTTCAGGCCGGTGAGATAGATACAATCGAAGCCGAGATACAAATGTTTCACAAGAGCGGTCGTCTGGTGTGGGTGAAATCTCAAGGGCGTGTGGCCGCTTTTGACGCGAACGGAGTCCCTGCGATCATGTCAGGGATTCACATGGAAATTTCAGACCTCAAGCTGGCAGAAAGTCGTTTGTTGAACCTTCTCGAAGGGGCACATATCGGGACCTGGGATTGGGATTTGATCACCGATACTCAGACAGGCAATCAACAATGGGTTGAAATGCTTGGATACTCTTCCAGTGACGTCGGGCCGATCACCTACAACTCGTGGCGCTCTCTCGTGCACCCTGACGATATCGACGCTGTCGAAGAGGGCGTGAAGCGTAGCATCGCGGGAAAAACGGATTCGCTCATTGCAGAATACCGAATGCGCCATCAGGACGGGCATTGGGTCTGGTTGCTAGACCGGGCGAAGGTCGTATCGCGTGACCGTCACGGGCGTGCGGCGTTCATAGCAGGGCTTCAGATTGATATCAGCGAACAGAAGGCTCGTGAAGAGGCACTTCAGGCCGCAAAATCTGATCTGGTACGCGCATTCAACGATCGCAATACGGCTGAAAAACGGCTGGCCGATATCGCGGCGGTCAGTGACGATCTGTTCTGGGAACAAGATAGCGATATGCGTTTTCAATTCCTGTCGCATCGCAAGTTTCGCAACATGTCGGGCGAGAACAAGCGCGAACTTTTGGGCAGCACCTTACAGGAATGGCTTGAGGATCGCCCTTATGAACGGGCAAGCCCGAACTGGAATAATTTGGTGGCCAAGCTGGAGGCCCGCGAGTCGTTTCGGGATTTCGTTTGCGAAGTCTATTCCAAGCAAAGCGGAGAACATCGTTGGCTACGTTTCAACGGCGCTCCGGCGTACAATGCCGAGGGTGAATTTCTGGGCTTCAGGGGAGTCGGTTCGGATATCACGCAGCTCTATCGTGCCAAGTTGAACGCCGAGGAAGCCAGCAAATCGAAAACACTGTTCTTGGCGAATATGAGTCATGAGATCAGAACCCCTTTGAACGGCGTGCTTGGGATGGCCGAGGTTTTGGACAATACGCTGAGGGACCCCGCCAAGAAAAAGATGATCCAGACAATACGAAATTCCGGGGAATCGTTACTCAACATTCTCAACGACATCTTGGATATGTCGAAGATCGAAGCCCGTAAGCTTGAACTAGAGTTGCTCCCGTTCGACCCCACTGAGCTAGCGATGCGCGTCGAAGAACTGCACCAATTGCGCGCTGATGAGAAAGGTCTCGACTTCGAAGTCAGTATTGGGATGGGCGCGCAGAAATCCCGCGTCGGCGATTCACATCGCATTCGACAGATCCTGAATAACCTGATCAGCAATGCGATCAAGTTCACTGACACGGGTGAAGTGAGCGTCAACCTGAAAGGGAAACCGGGCCGCCCGTTTGTCATTGAGGTTTCTGATACAGGCATCGGGATGAGCGAGAAGCACATCGCCGAGATTCACAACGATTTCACGCAAGCGGACTCGTCGATCACGCGTCGCTTCGGTGGGACAGGTCTGGGCATGTCGATTACCAAAACCCTGATCGAGATGATGCACGGGACCATTTCGATACAGTCCGAGCTTGGCGTAGGGACGAAGATCACCGTAGAATTGCCGCTCCCTGTCGATGAGGGCTTACCCGTGCAGCCAAAACGAGTCGAAGCGGCTGATATGTCGCTGAAAGGGCGCCATGTTCTCATCGCTGACGACAACGCGACCAACTGTACCGTTCTCAAGCACCTCGTTCATCAACTTGGCGCAACCAGTGTTGTCACGTCAAACGGGTTGGAGGCACTAAATGCGTGGGAAGAGCAGAAATTCGATCTTCTGCTTCTGGATATCGCCATGCCGGTGATGGACGGGAAAACTGCGCTTCAGAAGATTCGGGAAGCCGAAGCCAGCAGTGGCCGGCCCTACACGAGTGCAATCGCAGTGACCGCGAATGTCATGCCCTACCAGATCAGCGAATATATCGAGGCGGGGTTCGACGTGACCATCGCCAAACCTGTTTCCGCGAAACAGATTTGTCATGCGGCCGTGGCGCTTCTGGAGGAGGTCTAAAAGCGCGCCTCGGCTCAGCTTTCGGATTGATCGAGCAGCGCTTCCATCTCGTCGAGCAGATCCTCTACGACATCTTCAGCGATGCGCCACGTCTGTGACGCTGCCTGTTTGGTTGATCGCGCAGACCCGATGATGCCGTCCAGCTGCAGCGATATTCTGCCGAGCTGTGGAAACCCCAATGTCTCGGCGACCCCGGCAATTTTGTGGGCCATTTCGCCCATCTCGGAAATCGCGCGGTCCGGGTGTTGAGTAGAGGTCGCCTCTTTCTTGAGAGATTCCAGCACAAGACTGCGCTCCATGAGCGTCGCGACGAATTCCCCTCGGATACGCGCGATCACCGAAGCGATGCTCTGATCTTCGGAGGAGTGTTCTGCTTGCAAGATAGCCATCGTGTCATCCCTTCTTTTCACAGGTCGCCAATGCGTCGGCGATTCAGACGACGTTTCAAAGGTGAATAAGTCTCGACGGCGTTGACCTGCATCTTTGCCAGTTGCAACAGACGCGTCGGCCGCCCGAAGGACAGCGACGGCATGCGTGCGAGGTTTCCAAATTGAATGTCAGGCAAGGACATGTTCGCGTCGCTGTAGATCGGTTCGAAATCACTCATACTAAAGTTCGCTGTCGCTGTCAGGAGTTCGGCGTCATAACCGTGCTCACCCCGCAATATGCAGACGAATATGCCGCCGCCAGAGTAGGACATCATGACATCTTCTGTCTTCAGGCAGTCCTGAACGACGGTGGCAACATCGCCAATCATGTCCACAAAGCTCCCAGGGGTTCCTGCCATAAAGAACTGATCGGCGTTCTTTATCGAGACTGCAAACGCGCGAAGCCCGTGCATGCGTCCCAAGCCGAGCGTCAGCAGGTAGTTTTCCAAAGCGGTCGCGCTCAGAAGGCGATCAACATTGAGCAGAGCAATCGGATCGTCGAATTCAAGGGGCGGAGCGATCGAATAGGATGACAGGGAGGCGTTCGCTGCCGCAGCGGCAGTGGCCTTTTGCTGCATATGCAATCGCAAGACAATTCCAAGGCGGGCCTTGAGTTCGACCCGGTCGAGTGGCTTCGTGATATAATCCAGCGCCCCGGCCGCAAAGGCGTCGTCGATATAGGATTTATCAGACATCGCCGTAACCATGATGATCGGCGTCTCGCGATATGCCGGGATGGTCCGAATATGGCGGCACAACGTGACGCCATCCATCTCGGGCATCCGAATATCCAGCATGATCAAATCATAGGTGTCAGTTGGTGTTTGCAGACGGGAAAGCGCCTCACGACCCGATCCTACCGTATTCACGTCGCAATACCCAAGAGTTTCCAGTTGCGCAGTGAGCAGCCGAAGGAAGATTGGCTCGTCGTCTACAACTAGGATCTGCATGCCTGAACCTTTCTCTGAACTTTGAACCAACCAATGCATGGGTTGATCAAAGACGTAATCTGAAACCTTAAGGCGAGTTTGACCCCATGAATGTGGTCAATTCATGGCTCATTAATAGAATTGTGTAGATTGTCGAATAAATCTGGCGGTGAGCGTCGCCGCTGTGCTGTGCTTCGATGAAATTGGCAACGAATTCAAAAAAAACTTCATCGCACGTAGAGGTTGTGCGCGATTTGCCCAATTTCGAACACATTTCAGCCCTACCAAAAATTTGTGGGCAGGGCTGAAAACAAGAATGGCGCGATTTAATGTGCCGCGTTCTGCACCGCAGCAAGAAAATAGAGGCAGTGCGACTGAACGTAGGAGCAGGAAATTGATTTTAGGCTATATTATTGCAGGTGTTTCTGCCGGGTTCGTCGCTTTCTTCGTAGCATTGGCGCGTGGATATTCCTTCCTCTCGGCCGTTGGAATCTACATGCTGATCGGTTCATCCGCCGTGCTCGGCGCAGCGCTGCTATTCTTCGCGACTGATAGCGTGATGCGCCGGTTCGGTCTGGGCAGAAACGCGAAACAGGCGCAGTCGGAAGCTATCGAGATCACCGGGACCGAACCGATGATCGGACGTGGTGCGAATGACGCGATTCGCATTTTGGCCGTCGACGACGACCCCTTCATTCTTGATATTGTGCCCGCCATCGCAGGCAATGCGGGCTTTGCGGATGTCACCGTGGCATCGAGCGCCGAGGAGGCGCTTGATTTAATCGCCGCAAGCCCGACACCCTTCGACTGCCTCTTGCTCGATATTCGTATGCCGGGCATGGACGGGATTGACCTGTGCGCGCGTGTTCGCACGAATTCCGTCTATAGCGACGCCCCGATCATCATGCTGACCGGCATGCGCGATATCGAGAGCCTCGGGCGCGCCTACAAGGCGGGCGCGACCGATTTCGTGACCAAACCTTTCGAGATCGCGGCCTTTGAAGACCGCCTCAAATCTGCACATAAACACTGCACTTTGCGTCGCAACGACCAGTTGGCCGCGCAGGCCCACGGAATTTCCCGCCAGGATAGCCAAGGCAAAGCTGGTCTTTATGACACGCTTGTTCATGGCGCCCTGCCGAACCTGATCGACTACCAGTCCCTGCAAAACTATCTGCGGCAAATGCCGATCTCGGCCACGGCGCAAGCGCGCGTAACGGCCTTCAAGATCGACCAACTCGACCTGATCTATCAGAAATCAACCTCGGCGCAGTTTATGTCGCTTCTCTCCGAGGCCGCCGAAAGCATCGCCGAAGTTTTTGCCTCGAACGGTTTCATGATGGCATATTCCGGCAACGGAACATTCGTGACGGTCACAAGCCAAACCCGAGACATCGCTTCGCTCGATTTTGAGCAAGCAACCGGCCGCATGCTGAACCACAAGCTCTCAAAGCTCGGGGCGGATCTTGGGATCGCGTTCCATGTTTCAGTGGGTGGCTCGGTTCATCCCCAAGCCCGCGCGACCGATCGCGCCGAAATGGCTATCAAACAGGCCCTTGGCAATGTCGAAGCGCGGTTCGCCTCCAAATACGCGGATCAGACGCCCCCGGCACTTCGCTTGCTGGGATAGGTGCAGGCTCTGTCGTAAATTTCTTGGGGGCTCACTCGGGACACAAAGGTCGCAATACGCTTTCCACAGATGCTGCAGGCGAACGGGGCCGAAATATAAACGCTTTCAAGGGCGTACATTGCCCAAAAGCTGAAATCTCCCATGCGGGGTTTTCTAAGTTTGCTACGCCGTTTTCGATCGCGAACTGGAGAGATTTCTCAAGGAGTGCGGCGTCACTGTCAAACCTGCGACTTGGCACCCTGGCGATCGCAGGTCGCGCGAGCTGTGGCTCATGCCTAAAACGCTACGTCGTTCGAGAAATCTACAGTCACTCTATGTGCCAAAATCCGCTGAAAAATGCAGCTTGACGCATATAAGAGCTTCAACGTCGCAGTCGAAAGGTTCTTCAGGACCATCAAGGCCGAACTGATTTGGCGGCGGCCATGGGAAACACGCAGGCAGGCTTTCATGGCCATCTACGAATATATCAACGGCGTCTATAATCCACGCCGACAA
The DNA here is from genome assembly GCF_048263065.1 of Thioclava sp. NCBI lineage: Bacteria > Pseudomonadati > Pseudomonadota > Alphaproteobacteria > Rhodobacterales > Paracoccaceae > Thioclava > Thioclava sp. The sequence continues at coordinate 268,563 of NZ_JBLXEM010000006.1, read as the reverse complement.
CCGTCAGAACTGGGCAGGAAAAGTCCGGACGCCTTCGAACGAGAGGTGGCTTAAACGAGCACCGGGACCGGAACGAAAACGTAACAGGTCCTTAGTGTTCCCTCGCTTCGGTGGGACACAATAGCGAAATACCGGGTGGGGTCGCCTACATTCTGGGGCGCGCAGTTCTTGACTTGCACTACTCCGTTCTGCACGTGGCGAACGCTGCCACCCCTAGTCGAGAAGCTGCATCCTGCACAGGCCCGCATAGGGGCCGTCTTGGGCGAGAAGGGTCTCATGTGTGCCCTGCTCAACGACACGCCCCTCGACGATCACCACGATCTTGTCGGCGTTGCGCACCGTGGACAGGCGATGCGCAATGACCAAGGTGGTGCGGCCAACGCTCAGATCGGCCAGCGCTTGGGCAACTTTGGCTTCGGACACGGTATCAAGTGCCGAGGTCGCCTCATCAAGCAACAGGATCGGCGCGTCGCGCAGCACGGCGCGGGCGATTGCGACGCGTTGACGCTGTCCGCCCGACAGGGCAGAGCCGCGCGGCCCTGCATGTGCGTCTATTCCATCGGCCAAAGTATCGGTGAATTCCGTGACATGCGCGGCCTGTAACGCGCGCTGTACGGTCTCCGGCGCGACATCCTTTCGACCGAGCAACACGTTTTCCCGGATCGTTTCGTCAAACAGCGCGGCATCTTGCGACACGCTTGAAAACTGCGCGCGCAGCTCTGTCAAATCGAGTGCCTCAATCGGGACGCCGCCGAGGGTGATCTGCCCGCTTTCGCAATCCACAAGCCGCGTGAGCAGGTTGAAAACGGTGGTTTTACCAGCACCCGATGGCCCGACAAGAGCGGTCGTCTGGCCGGGCTCGGCTACAAAACTCAGACCGTGCAGCACCTGTTTTTCGCCGTAGCGTAGCCGCACATCCTCTAGAACGATGCGCTTTTCGCTGGGCATAGCTTGGGGCTGGGCAGGCGAGGTAATGCTGGGCGCAGTGTCAAACAGCCGGTAGATCCGCTCTAGGCTGGCCGCCGCCGTTTGCCATGTGCCCGTGAGGTTCGCCAAGCGACGCAACGGTTGAAAGGCCAGCGCCATCGCGGTGAAAAACGACATGAACTCGCCGACGGTCCGTTCGCCTTCGATAATCTGACGCCCCCCGAGCACCAGCACCAAGAAAAAGCCAAACCCCGTCACCACATCTATCAGGGCCGGAATTGTGCCCTGCGTCGCTGTGACCTTGAGCATCGCGACCCGGATATTATCGACCAGCGCGCCAAAGCGGTTAGCTTGATAATCCTCAATCCCGTTCAGTTTGACGGCTGCAATGCCGTGAAACACCTCATCCAGCCGGGTCGAGCGATCCGAGGACCGCTCGCGCATCTGGCGCGTTTTACGCCGGATATAGCGCTGCACAATTGCGGCAGGAAAAATCAACAGCGGCGCGCCGATGACCGCCCAAAGCGTCCAGATCGGATCAATCGAGATCGCGACCGAAAACAGCGAGACAAGCGCCACCGCATCGCGACCCGCACCGGTGATGAACACCTGCCAGACGCCCTGAACCGCGCGGGTGTCGCCCTGCACGCGCTCCATCAAATCGCCGGGAGAATTGTCGCTATAAAACCGCTGATCAAGGCGCAGCATATGGCGCAGCAGGTCAACCTGAAGCGCCGAGCTGGTGCCATAGGCGACCTGCGCCATCACGGTGCGTGACCCGATCGAGGTGACCGCGCGGATCAGAAAGAGACCGAAGATCGCCCCGCCAACCAGCCAAAGAAGGCCAGAGTTTCCCTCTTTGAACACCTTGTCAAATAGCGGCTCCAGCATCCAGCTTAGCGCGCCAAGTGTCGCACCTTCGATAGTGAGCAGCGCCCCTGCAAGCACCATCATCGGCCAATGCGGGCGCAAATAATCGCGCCACATCCGGCTCATCAGGTGTTTCGAGCTATAGGGATCGTTTTGATCGGCCAAGGCGGTCCTGCAATTTTGGCGCACCACGGCGCGGGAGAGTTCTCGGCTTAGCGTGACAGCGAAGGCCGTGCAAGCGCGGCAGCAATTGACGCCCCCTGCGCGCGCGATTACCGATAGGGCGATTTCAATGCCGGAGTATCGCTATGAGCTTGTCCCAAGGCCGCCCTTATCTTGCCATTCCCGGCCCCTCGACGATGCCTGATCGCGTGCTTTCCGCGATGCACCGGCCTGCGCCCAATATCTATGAAGGTGACATCGAACTGCTGGCCGCACGGATCGCCGATGGGCTGCGCCGCGTCGCACTCAGCACCAGCCACGTCGCGATCTATATCGCCAACGGGCATGGCGCGTGGGAGGCCTCGCTCGCCAATATCTTCTCGCGTGGTGACAAGGCGCTGGCGCTGATCACCGGCCGATTTGGCGATATCTGGGCGCTCTCTGCGGCGGCGATGGGTGTCGAGGTCGAGCGCCTTGAGTTTGGTATCAAAGCCTCGGTCGATCCCGACCGTGTCGAGGCCGCTTTGCGCGCGGATACGGGCCATGAAATCAAGGCCGTGCTGCTGACACATGTCGATACAGCTAGCTCGCTGCGCAATGACATCGCTGCCGTGCGCGCGGCGATCAATGCGGCCGGGCATCCAGCGCTGCTGATGGTTGATGCAATTGCGTCGCTTGGCTGTGATGAGTTTCGCATGGATGATTGGGGCGTCGATGTTATGGTCGCGGCCAGTCAAAAAGGGCTGATGGTTCCTCCCGGTCTGGGATTTGTGTGGTTCTCGGACAAGGCCAACGAGGCCAGCAAAAATGCTGATCTTGCGTCGCCCTATTGGAACTGGCAGCCGCGCGCGTTTCCGGAAATGGTCTATCAGTATTTCGGCGGCACCTCCCCGACGCATCACCTGTTCGGGCTGGATGAATCGCTCAAGATGATCCTCGAAGAAGAGGGCCTGCCTCATATCTGGGCACGCCACGGCACGTTGGCGCGCACCGTCTGGGCGGCGTTTGAGGCCTGGGGGCAGGACGGAGATATCGCGCTCAACGTCGCAAACCCCGCGCAACGCGCCCATTCGGTGACGGCGGCGCGGATCGGTGGCGGGGGGGCGCAGCGCTTGCGCCACTGGCTGGAGACTGAGGCGGGCGTGACGTTGGGCATCGGCTTGGGCATGGCAGAACCCGGCACGCCCGAGGCCAATGATTTCCTGCGCGTGGCGCATATGGGGCATGTGAATGCCCATATGACGCTGGGTGCGCTGGCCACGATGGAGGCCGGACTACAGGCGCTGGGGATCGCGCATGGGGGCGGGGCGCTTGCCGCCGCCGCCGCCGAGGTCGCTAAGGGCTGAGGTTTCCCAAAGGATGTCAGGACTGACCGTGGCGCTCCAGCCATTCAGTCAGCCAGCCCAACTCGTCCTCATCCTCGCGCCGGATCGGGGTGCTTTGCTCATAGGTGGCCGACAGGCGCTGTTCACGCCCTGTCTGCGTGGTGCCGGCATAGGCCCCAAAGGCCAAAGCAAATGCCAGCGGACTAAGCATAGCGATGCGGGTGTTACGGGTTTTGCGACTCATGGACTGCTCCTGTTTTGCGACAGAACATGAGCAGTGTGGTGAGTCGGTTCAACTCACCAATGGCGGAGGGGGCGCTTGATCGGCCCCCTTCCGCCGATTTGCATGGCGGGTTTACGCCTTGTCAGCCAGTGCCTTGCACCAGCTTTCCATTTCCTTGGTCGCCACTTCCATCGGCGGCTCAAGGAATGTCAGATGAAAGTTGTCCCCCATATCGGCCACGCCAATCGCACGCGGACGTACGGCCAGAACATGCGGGTTGGGCAGAGCTACGCCGAAACAGAACACGATGTTCTTGGCGTCCTTGATCCCATCGGCAACGGTGCCGTCGATGGATTTCGTATGCGCGTAGTGATCGAACGTCGCGATATAAGCGACCTTGGGATGGGCGTCGATCTTGGCGTGCAACTTGGCGATGATATCATCCACCGACGTGCAAGAGGTCTCACCCTTGGGCAGGGTCATATCGAAAACCGGGTATTTTTCCATCAGCAGAGATTGTTTCATCGCGTTTTCCTTTATCTGAGATTCAGCTTTATGGCTCAGATGCACCCGATCGCGGCGCCAATCAACGTGACAGTGTGGCGCGGGCAGTTTTCAGCGCAGCGGGCAGGGCGGTGGCAAAGGCGTCGAGTTCCGCCTCGGGGCCGACCGAAACGCGGATGCAGCGATCTTGCGGCGCAACGAAAGGCATGCGCACGAAAACGCCTTTTTTGCCTAATTCGCTAAGAACGACGCGGGCGAAAGCACCATCTGCGCCGCAGTCAATTGCGACGAAATTGGCTGCAGAGGGCAGCGCGGTAAGCCCATTTTGCGCCGCGATCTGGGTGATGCGCGTGCGCGCTCCCGTCACCAGTAGCCGCATATAGGCTTGCCAAGTGGTATCTTGCAGCGCCGCCAGCGCGCCCGCTTGGCTGATCCGACACATGCCGAAATGATTGCGGATCTTGTCGAAAGCCGCGATCAGAGATGGGGCGGCCAGCGCGTAACCAACCCGCGCGCCTGCCATCCCATGCGCTTTGGAAAATGTCCGCATTCGGATCACGCGGGGATCATCTGTGGCGATACGCGCTTCGCTCCCCTCTGGGGCAAATTCGACGTAAGCCTCATCAAGCACCATTAGCGTGCCTTTTGGCAGGGCCTCAATCATCGCCTCGACCGTTTCGCGGGGGTGATGGCTGCCCATCGGGTTGTCGGGATTAGCAAGATAGACCAGCTTGGCGTTGACCTCGGTAGCCTTGGCAAGCAGCGCTTGCGGGTCTTCGTGATCCGCATGGTAGGCAACCTTGTGCAGTACCCCGCCAAAGCCTGCGACATGGTAATTAAATGTCGGATAGGCCCCGTCTGAGGTCACGACCGCATCGCCCGGCTCAATCATCAGGCGGCACAGATAGCCCAGCAGCCCGTCGATCCCCTCGCCCACCAGCACGTTCTCAATGCCGACCCCATGCGCGGCGGCAATACCTGCGCGCAGATCATGGCTGCTGGAATCGCCGTATTTCCAGACATCGCCCGCCGCTGCGGCCATCGCTGCAATCGCGCGCGGGCTGGGGCCAAAGCCATTTTCATTCGCGCCCAACCTTGCGGCAAAGGGGCGGCCAGCAAGGCGCTCCTGTTCCTCGGGCCCGACGAAGGGCACGTTGGCGGGAAGGCTGTCGATCAATTTGGTATAGCGAGGTCCAATCATGGCCCAAGGGGTAAGCGCAAAGCGTTTCTGCGGCAAGAGGGCGTGTGGAACTTGGTGCTGGGTCTAGGCCTTATGCTGGAGTATGCAATTCGAGACGACCCGACCGGAGAGCCAGCCGATGAACGCCAGTGACACCTCCTTTGCCACCACCTTGTTTCAGACCCTCACTGGCGATCGTAGCGGTGAGGCCAAAGAGCTAAGCCGGGAAGCCAGCCGCGCCGAACCCGCCAATTTCCTGCGCCATGTCGCCTCGCTGTCGATGACCAAGCTGGCCGATGGGCTGATCGACCCGAAACTGGTGCTGAGCTGGCTGATGCAGGCGCTGGGCGCGCCCGCGTCGCTGGTGTCATGGCTGGTTCCGATCCGCGAGGCAGGCTCGCTACTACCGCAACTGTTCACCGCGCCGCGTATTCGCCGGTTGCCGCAACGCAAATGGGCATGGGCGGCAGGCAGTCTGTTTCAGGGGCTTGCGGCCGCGGCGATCGTGGGCATCGCGGCAACGATGCAGGGGATGGGGGCGGGGCTGGCGATATTGGCGGCGCTGGCAGTGTTGGCGGTGGCGCGCTCAGTCTCGTCGGTGAGCTATAAGGACGTGCTGGGCAAGACGGTGGATCGCACGCGTCGGGGCACCACGACCGGGATCGCGACGACGATTTCTGCGGCGGGGGTGATCTTGTTTGCGGTGATCTTGATTAGCGGTATTTTCGGGCGGATGAACCTTGTGATCGGGGCGATTTCTCTCGCGGCATTGCTATGGGTCGCAGCGGCGGCGGTGTTCTCGACACTGCGCGAAGAGGACCAACCGGGTGCGCCAGCCAAAGGCGTGGGCTGGCATGAATTGGCGTTGCTGTGGCAGGACCATGATCTGGGGAAATTCGTGATCGCGCGCACGCTATTGCTGCCCACCGCCCTTGCGCCGCCCTATATCGTGCTGCTCGCAGCTCAGGCGGGCGATAATCGCTTTGGCGCGCTCGGGGCGATGGTGCTGGCTTCGGCGCTCGCCTCGCTGGTGAGTTCCTATGTCTGGGGGCGGCTGGCGGATCGGTCCTCGCGCAAGGTTTTGATTTTCACCGGCTTGGTCGCTGCGGTGTTTCTGACGTTGGGGATCGGGCTGGATCAGGCCGAGTTGATGAGCACGATCTGGGCCGCACCGGTTACGCTATTCGGGCTGATGATCGGCTATCAGGGGGTGCGGCTGGGGCGATCAACCTATCTGGTCGACATGGCACCCAAGGACAATCGCGCCGCCTATACGGCGGTGTCCAACACAACGGTGGGGGTTATGCTGCTAGGGTTTGGCGTGGTCAGTTCTGCCGTCGCGATGATGGGGCCAGAGACGGTGCTGATCGCTTACGCGGTGATCTGCGTGATTGCCTCGGGCGTCGCGTTCACGATGAAAGAGGCGGGCTAAACGCCCGCCCCATTTTGTTTAGCCGATCTCTGCAAGGCGGGTGACTGCGCCGCGCACTTTGTCGGCCTCTTCTTCGGCACGCGCGAGGTTTTCGCGGGTCTCGATCACGACCTCGGGATCGGCGTTTTCGATGAATTTCGGATTGTTCAGCCGCCCCTTCAGCCCGCCGATATCCTTTTCCATCTTGCCCAACGCCTTTTCCAAGCGTGCCTTTTCCTTGCCGATGTCGATCACGCCTTCGAGGGGCAGACCGAACAATGCACCCTGCGCCGGGATCGAGATCGCGCCTTTCGGAATGGGGCCTTCGGTGATCGACTCAATGCGCGCAAGACGGAAAATCAGCGCCTCGTTATTGGCCAATGCGGCGCGGGCCGCGTCATCGGCCTGCGCCAGAACCATCGGCAGCTTCAGCCCCACCGGAACCCCCATTTGCGTGCGCGACGACCGGATCGCCTCGATCAGATCAATCACCCAGTTCATCTCGCGATCAGCGGTCGGATCGACCAAGTCAGCGGCGGTGTAGCTGGGCCAATCGGCATGGATCAGCATCTTGGCGCGGTCGCCTTGCGGCGCGGTCAGATCCCACAACTCCTCGGTGATGAAGGGCATGATCGGGTGCAGCAGGATATAGCACTGATCCAGCACCCAACGCATCGTTTCGCGCGTTTCCTCGGCATATTCGCCATCAAACAGCGGTTTGGCAAACTCGACATACCAGTCGCAGACTTGCCCCCAAACAAAGCCATACAGCCCCAGCGCCGCATCGTTGAACCGATAGGCCGCGAATGAGTCATCGACCAGTTCGCGCACTTTCGCGGTTTCCCCGATGATCCAGCGGTTAACCGTATGCTTCGGCTGTGGGATCGCACTGACGACGGGGCCGTCAAACACGCCGTTCATCTCGGCAAAGCGGGTGGCATTCCAGATCTTGGTGCCAAAGTTGCGATAGCCTTTGATGCGCTCTTCGCTGAGTTTCAGCACGCCGCCCAATGCCGCCATCGCGGTATTGGTAAAGCGCAACGCATCCGCCCCGTAAGCGTCAATGATCTCCAGCGGGTCAATCACATTGCCCGTGGTTTTGGACATCTTCTTGCCCTTCTCGTCGCGCACGAGCTGGTGCAGATAGACCGTGTGGAACGGCACCTGATCGGTCACGGCGAGTTGCATCATCATCATCCGGGCAACCCAGAAGAACAGGATATCAAAGCCGGTGACCAATACATCGGTCGGGAAGTATTTCGCCAGTTCGGGCGTCTCTTCGGGCCAGCCCAGCGTGCCAATCGGCCACAGACCCGAGCTAAACCATGTATCCAGCACATCCGCGTCACGCCAGACCGGGTAGATCAGCTGCGTGGGGTCTTCGGTCATCTCATAGTTCGCAAGGCTTGCGGCCAGCGCCTCAACGGCAGCGTGACGGTCGGCAACCTCAACCACCCGCGCGACGTTCAGCGGCGTCGGAAGCCCCGCGATACCTGCTTTGAAATGTGCGATTACACCGTCAAATTCGGGCGCGCAGTGATACACGTCACCCTGATGGACCATCTTGGTTTCCACCAGCAACCGGCCCATCTCGACCAGATCAAGGGTGCCATCGCCCTCGTCATCGCGGAAATCGGGGGCCTTAAGATCAAGTCCGTACCAAACCGGAATCTGATGGCCCCACCAAAGCTGGCGCGAGATACACCACGGCTCAATGTTTTCCAGCCAGTGGTAATAGGTCTTTTCGCCCGCCTCGGGCAGGATCACCGTGTCGCCGTTGCGCACCGCATCCAGCGCTTTGCCCACGATCTGTTCGGCGTCCACAAACCACTGATCGGTCAGCATCGGCTCGATCACGACTTTTGAGCGGTCGCCAAAGGGCTGCATGATCGGCTTGGCCTCGACCAGCGGCACCATGCCGCCATCAAAGCACACCTTGCCATCGGAATCGTCAGGCTCGCCGGGGATCATCACCGCCAGCCCCTCATCGGTGATCTGCTGCACTACCGCCCTGCGCGCCTGAAAGCGGTCGAGACCGCGCAACTCGTCGGGCACGAGGTTGAGTGCGTCGATTTCGGTCTCGGTAAAATTGGCGCCTTTTGAGATCTCCATCGCGCGCGCGGCACATTCCGCATAGCTCAACCCGTCATCGCGCATCGCGCCTTTGGTATCCATCAGGCGATACATCGGGATGCCGTTGCGCTTGGCGACTTGATAGTCGTTGAAATCATGCGCGCCAGTGATTTTCACCGCACCAGAACCGAAATCCTTGTCGGGGTATTGATCGGTGATGATCGGAATCAGACGGCGGTGTTCTTTGGGGCCGACGGGAATTTCGCACAGTTTGCCGACAATTGGCGCATAGCGCGTGTCTGAGGGATGCACCGCAACCGCGCCATCGCCCAGCATCGTTTCGGGGCGCGTCGTGGCGATGGAAATGTAGTCGCGCTCTTCCTGCACGACGATATTTCCGTCCTCGTCTTTCTCGACGTAAGTATAGGTTCCCCCCCCCGCGAGCGGATACTTGAAGTGCCACATATGGCCCGCGACTTCGATATTCTCGACCTCAAGATCAGAGATCGCGGTTTCGAAATGGGGATCCCAGTTGACCAACCGCTTGCCGCGATAGATCAGGCCCTTTTCATACATATCCACGAACACCTTGATGACGGCATCGTGGAAATTGGCGCTGTTTTCATGGCCTGTGCGCGGATCACCCGGTGCGCCTGCCATCGTGAATGCATTGCGCGACCAATCGGCGCTAGAGCCAAGCCGTTTAAGCTGGTTGACGATGGTTTGGCCATATTCGCCTTTCCAGTCCCAGACCTTCTCAAGAAACTTCTCGCGCCCCAGCTCGACCCGCTTGGGCTGTCCGGTCTTGGCGAGTTCCTTTTCGACCATCAACTGCGTGGCGATGCCCGCATGGTCCTGACCCGGCTGCCAGAGCGTGTCAAAGCCGCGCATCCGGTGCCAGCGCACAAGGATATCTTGCACCGTGTTGTTGAACGCATGACCGACATGCAACGCGCCCGTAACGTTGGGCGGCGGGATCATCACGCAAAACGTTTCCTCGCGTGAGGCATTTGCGCCCGCTTTGAACGCGCCCGCCTTTTCCCATTTTTCGTAAATCCGCGGTTCGGCTGCGGCGGCGTCGAAAGTTTTATCCATCGTCATGTCATGGCATCCTTGGCTCAGCTTGAGCGTTGTGTAGCGCGCGCGCGAGGCAAGGAAAACCCTTCACCACATTAAGGATGCAGGATCGCACGATCTGCGCGCTGTGTTCTTGCCGTTGGCGTGCGCCCGCCCAAGCTGGCCGAACAAGCACGTTGACGTATCAAAACCAGCGGGTATCCTTTCTGTCCAGCGCGTTGCAAAGCGCGCAGCGGCAATCGGATCTAAGGGAGGAGAGACGATATGTGCCATGTATTCGCCGGTCAGCACCCGGAACGCTATTCCAGTGAAACGCGTCGGCTTCGCCTGAACGGTCAAAGCACAAGTATTCGGCTTGAGAACGCATTTTGGGATATTCTGGATGAAATCGCCGCGCGCGACGGGGTGTCCACGCCCACCTTTATCTCGGCGCTGCATGCCGAGGTGTTGGAGCAACGCGGAGAGCCATCGAACTTTACGTCACTCTTGCGCTGTGCTTGTCTGAAATTCTTGGAAATCTCTACGGATTGCACGCCACTCGCCGTCGCGGCGGAGTGAGCACCGACGCACCCACGAAGATTTTTTGCAGGTAGTATAGACCTACTACCTGCCCCACCTGAGCCCGCTGCTACGCTTTCAAAGGTAAGTGATAGCAATGTAGCGGGAGCAAACGGTGGCAAAAACCATCCATTCCATGATCCGTGTCCTTGATGAGGACCGCTCGGTTTCGTTTTACGACAAGGCATTTGGTCTCAAGGTTGCGGACCGCCTCGATTTCCCCGATTTCACGCTGCTTTATCTCAGCAACGCCGAAAGCGGGTTCGAATTGGAACTGACGGTCAACAAGGGCCAGACCGAGCCCTACGACCTTGGCAATGGCTACGGCCATCTCGCCGTCTCGGTCGATGATATTGACGCCGAACATCAGCGCTTTGAGGCGCAGGGGCTCGCACCTCGCAAACTCGTGGAATTCGCGCCGGCTGGGGAGGTCATCGCGAAGTTCTTTTTCGTGGCCGATCCCGATGGATACCAGATCGAGGTGCTACAGCGGGGCGGTCGCTACAAATAGGCCCGTTTCACGGGAGACAACAGGGAGGAGACGACAATGGCAACTAAGGTAGGCTCGAAAGGGCTGACCCGTCGGCAGCTGCTTTCACGGGCAACCGTAGCGGGGGCAAGTTTCGTTGTGGGATCGGGGTTCATGGCGGCGCGCAATGCCGCTTGGGCGACCGAACTTACGGCGCTGAAACCCACCACATTCGCGACACTCGTGCAGATGGCGCGCGATATCTATCCCCACGACAAGATTGACGATCAGTATTACGTCATGGCCGTCAAAGGGTATGACACCACAGACGCCGCCCCTGAAATCGAGGCCGGAATCGCAGCCCTTGATGCCGCCGCGCGCGGCAAGGGCAATGCGAGCTACCTTGATACGGCGTGGGAAAAGGATCGCGTAGCGATCTTGCGCGGCACCGAGGAAAGCGCGTTTTTCCAAAAGGTTCGCGGCGGCCTTGTGACGGGTCTCTACAACCAGAAAGCGGTTTGGCCGGTCTTTGGATATGAGGGCGAGTCCTATTCCAAAGGCGGCTACATCAACCGCGGTTTTGACGACATCGACTGGCTGTGAGGAGGCAGACATGGTTGCGAAATTTGATCTGAACGACGACAGCATCGTCGTTATCATCGGCACTGGCGCTGGCGGCGGTGTGCTTGCAAATGAACTGGCGCAAAAGGGCGTCAAAGTGGTCGCACTTGAAGCGGGTGGGCGCTATCTGCCCGAGGATTACATCAACGACGAGTGGGACAGTTTTGGCCAGCTTGCCTGGACCGAACCGCGCACGACCTCGGGAGATTGGCGCGTGGCCAAGGACTTCTCGGGTTTGCCTGCGTGGATCGTCAAAGCGGTCGGAGGCACATCGATTCACTGGGCCGGGGCCAGCCTGCGCTTTCATGAGCACGAGTGGAAAGCCAAGACCCATTACGGCGCTGTCGACGGGGCGAACCTGCTGGATTGGCCCATCGACCCCGCTGAAATGGAACCTTATTACGAAAAGGCCGAGGCCAAGCTGGGCGTGACGCGCACCGGCGATCGTCCGGGCCTGCCGGGTAGCAACAACTACAAGGTGTTCGAGAAGGGGGCGCTGGCGCTGGGCTACAAGGATGTCTCGACGGGCCGCATGGCGATCAACTCGGTCGAATATGACGGGCGCAATGCCTGTCAGCAAACGGGCTTTTGTTTCCAAGGCTGCAAATGGGGCGCGAAGTGGTCCTCGGCCTATACCGACATTCCGCGAGGCGAGGCGACGGGCAATTTGGAGGTGCGCGATCACGTCCATGCTGCACGCATTCTGCATGACGATAAGGGGCTGGCCTCGGGCGTCGAGTATTTCGACAAGGACGGCAATTTGCAGATGCAAAAGGCCAAGATCGTCTGCGTTGCAGGCAATTCGATAGAAAGCCCGCGGATCTTGCTCAATTCGCATTCCGCGATGTTCCCTGACGGTCTGGCCAATTCCTCGGGTCAGGTCGGGCGCAACTACATGCGCCACATGACGGGTTCGGTTTATGGTGTGTTCGACAAGCCGGTGAAGATGTGGCGCGGCACGACGATGGCGGGCATCATTCGCGATGAATCGCGCCATGATCCGTCGCGCGGGTTTGTCGGCGGGTATGAGTTCGAAACGCTCAGCCTTGGCCTGCCCTTCATGGCGGCCTTCCTTGATCCGGGCGGCTGGGGGCGTGAGTTTACCTCGGCGCTTGATAGCTATGAAAACATGGCCGGGATGTGGATTGTCGGCGAGGATATGCCGCAGGAAACCAACCGCGTTACGCTCAATCACGCGGTCACGGATGCCTACGGGCTGCCGGTCGCGAATGTGAACTACACCGACCACCCCAACGACGTGGCGATGCGCAAGCACGCTTATGCGCAAGGGGCTGCGGTGTATGACGCGGTGGGCGCAACCCGGACGCTTCCAACGCCGCCTTATCCGTCAACGCATAACCTTGGTTCCAACCGGATGTCGGAGAATCCGCGCGATGGTGTGGTGAATAAGCATGGTCAGGCCCATGACGTGCCCAATCTGTTCATCTCGGACGGCTCGCAATTTACCACCAGCGCGGCGGAAAACCCGACGCTGACCATTGTTGCACTTGCGATCCGTCAGGCCGATCACATCGCGGGTGAGATATCGAAGGGCAATATGTAAGGCCGCTTTACGCCTTGCGAGAAGATATGAGACAGGGCTGCCTACGGGTGGCCCTTTTTCGGTGTGGATCGCAGGCCAGTGCCCCTTATAGGTTATCCTCGACACGAAACCCTTCGGGGATCGTATCGTGCCCGTCCAGCACTAGATCAACCATCACCTGAGCCACTTTCGGGGCCATGCCAAAGCCAATTTTAAAGCCGCCATTGGCGATGAAATGCCCCGGCCGTTCGGGCCAAGCGCCCAGCATCGGGGCGCGCGTCTTGGCGCGGGGGCGCACGCCTGCCCAGCGGTCGATCACCGGGGCGTTGGTCAGCGCGGGGCAAAGGCGGCGGGCCTTGTCGATTAGCCCGTCAAGCTGGGCATCGGTCGTGTCGGGGGCGTCAAATTCCCGTTCAGATGTCGAGCCAATCGCGACCATGCCATCGCTGTGCGGGACAAGATGTAGGCTTTCGGCATAAATCTGGGGCGCAGCACCCGCGTCATGGCGCAACAGCGCGGATTGCCCTTTGACGCCATTGCCAACGGGCTTGTCGAACGCGGCACTCAGCGCGGCCAAGCCGGGCGCGCCGGTTGCGTGGATCACCGGGCCGATCTCGGCACCCTCACCAATCACAATTTCTGCGCCCAACGCCTGCAAAGCCGCGACAAGGGCGGCACCAGCGGCGCGCGGCGCAGCGCGCGCGCTCAGCGTGTCATGGATCACCAAGCCAGTGGGTGAGGGCGGGGCGAAGGGTGCGAACTGCGCCGCCTCCACCACCTGCCAAATCGCGCGCGCCTGCCACAGATCAGCGGCGCTTGCCGCACGGTCCTGCGCGCGCGCGATCTGCGCGGCGTCCATCAGCGGCTGGATGCGCCCGATGCGTGCATAGCCCGGATCGCTCCCGCCGATCTGTGCGACCTCGGCCCAGAACGTCTCGGCCATCATCAGGCTTTCAAATTGAAACTGCTTCTTGGCGTTCCAGTTCTCGGGCACATGCGGGGCGAGCGCGCCGACATGCCCGCCCGAACTGCCCGCGCCAATCCGCACGGCCTCGATCAGCCGGACCTTCGCGCCACGCCGCGCTGCTTGATAGGCGATGGCGAGGCCAAAGATACCGCCGCCGCGCACTGTCAGGTCTGCTCGCCCGCTTGTCATTTTCCGCCCCTTGCGTCACTGCTCGGATGTAAGCAACGGACTATCCCTGATGACCCAGCCTGACCAGAGCAAAGCCGATCTGGATTGGCGCGATGGCGTTTTGCCAGTGTCGCGCCGGTTTGATGACCCGTATTTCAGCCTTGGCGGCGGTTTGGATGAAACGCGCCATGTGTTTTTGGCGGGCAATGATCTGCCGGCGCGGTTGGTGGCAGGGTTTCAGGTGGCCGAGCTTGGCTTTGGCACGGGGTTAAACTTGCTGGCGCTGCGGCTGATCTGCCCTGATGATTGCCCGATCCGTTTCACTTCGTTTGAGGCCTATCCGATGAGCGCCGAGGAAATCGCGCGCGCTCTAAACGCATTCCCGCAAGCACAGGCGATTGCCGAACCGTTTTTAACCGCTTGGGCGCAAGGCGCGCGGTCGTTCCCGTTTGGCCCGATTGCCGTTGAGGTGATTGAGGGCGATGCCCGCGAAAGCCTGCCAGATTGGCAGGGTTGCGCAGATGCGTGGTTTCTGGATGGCTTTTCCCCGGCCAAGAACCCCGAACTGTGGAGCGATGATCTGATGGCACAGGTGGGCGCGCATACCGCCAAGGGCGGCACGTTTGCCACCTATACCGCCGCCGGGTTCGTGCGCCGTGCCTTGGCGGATGCCGGGTTCGAGGTCACGCGTAGCCCCGGTTTCGGCCATAAGCGGCATATGTCGAAAGGCGTGTTTCATGGTTGAGCAAGACAACCGTCGCGGCATCATCTTGATGGTCATGGTGACCTTCATCTTCGCGCTGCAAGACGGGATCTCGCGCCATCTGGCCGAGACCTACAACGTTTATATGGCGCTGATGGTGCGGTTCTGGTTCTTCGCGGGGTTTGTGCTGGTGATCGCTGCGCGCAGCCCCGGAGGACTGCGGCGCGCCAGCCGGTCCGGTCTGCCTTGGGCGCAGCTGTTCCGCTCGGTCGTGCTGATCGTCGAAGTGATCGTGATGGTGCAAAGCTTTGTCTATCTCGGGCTGGTGCACAGCCATGCGGTGTTCGCCTGCTATCCGCTATTGGTGGCGGCGCTGTCTGGCCCTGTTCTGGGCGAAAAGGTCGGCTGGCGCAGGCTCGTGGCAATCGCGATTGGCTTCGTCGGGGTGCTGATTATTTTGCAGCCCGGCGTGGGTGTATTTTCTTCCTATGCGCTGATCCCGCTGGCGGCGGCGGCGCTGTTTGCGCTGTATTCGCTGATGACGCGCTATGTTGGGCGGGTCGATCCGGCCTCGGTATCGTTCTTCTATACGGGCGTCGTGGGAGCGCTGATCGTGACAGCGGTCGGCATCTGGCATTGGGAAAACATGATCGCAAGCGATTGGGCGTGGATGGCCGTTTTATGCGTCACAGCGGCCACCGGACATTTCCTGCTGATCAAAGCCTATGAGATGGCCGAAGCCTCGGCGATCCAGCCATTCGCCTATTTGCAACTGGTCTTCGCGGCGACGATTGGTGTCGTCGTGTTTCGTGAACCGCTTGAGACGAACGTGGTCATTGGCGCGGGCGTTGTGGTCTGCGCGGGGCTGTTCACGCTGTGGCGCGCGCGGGTTGCAGAGGCGGCGTAGCGCGCAGCTACCCGGCTGTGCCACGCAGAATATCGGTAAATTCCAGCTCTGGCTCGCGCAGGCGCGCACGATAAGGCGGGATCGCCTCGGCCACGCGCATCGTATAATTGCGGGTTTCGGTAAACGGGATCATCTCAACCCAATCGACCACATCGACCGTGCCCACGCGGGGATCGCCCTTATCCTCGATCCAGCGGCGCGGACGCCCCGGCCCGGCATTGTAACCAGTCGCCACAAGGACCGTTGACGCACCAAACTCCTCGCGCAACTGCGCCAGATAGGCCCCGCCAAGACGCAAGTTATAGGTCGCATCGCTGGTCAGGCGTGACAGCGAATAGTCCAGGCCCGTCTTGGCCGCCATCATCTTAGCCGTGCCCGGCATCAACTGCATTAACCCTTGCGCCCCCACGCCACTGGCCACGCCCACCGCGAACTGGCTTTCGCGGCGCGCTACGGCCAGAACCAGCGCCTCGGGGACGCCCAGATCGTGGCTCGTCAAAGGCGGGATCGGCCACAGCGCTTGCGGGATGATCTCACCCTTGGCGGCGGCGCGCTTGCCGATGATCAGCGTCAGGTAAACGTCCTTCTGCTCAATCGCATATTGTGCCAAAGCACCGAAATTTCCGGGGCCAAGGCTTTCTTCGAGATGCAGGATGAAGCGCGCCGCCAACTCACTTTCATTGGCCTGATAAAGCAGTTGCGCTGCCTTGAAGACATCGCTGTGGCGAAACTTGTATTCATGCCAATTGGGTAGTTTTGGGGTGGCGGCGAAACTGGACGGCAGGGGGAGGCCAAGGCGTTCGGCCGAGAGCAGCCCGTAATAGGCGCTCTGCTCGGTTGCACCCTTTTGCCACGCGGCTCTGGCTGCGTCGGTCTTGCCCATCACCTCAAGCGCACGGCCCTGCCAGTAATAGGCGCGCGCCGACGAAATAGGGCCGTCCACTGCCTGCGCTAGCGCTTGAAAATGGCGCAGCGCACTGGCCGTGTCGCCCAGTTTCAACGCGGCATATCCCGCCACCCATTCCAGATCAGCGTAATCCGACCCGCCCGGCTTAAGATGGTGGGATGCGGCCAGTTGATAGGCACGCTTGGAATTGCCATTGCGCAGATCCCAACGCGCTTGCGCGCCGCGTAGATCGGCCCAAAGTTTGGGGTCTTCAAGCGTGCTGGCCGAACCGGATCGTTCAAGGATCAGCTCTGCTGCGCCGTCTTCAAGCCCCTTGCGCCAGCGCCACCACGCGCGATCGCGCGCCAGCCCGGCCGAGCGCTGCACCATGTAATCAGGCACCGCCGCGACCAGATCATCGACACCGTCTTCGCGGGCCTGCAACGCGATGCGGGCGCGTGCAACAGCCTGCGTGCCCGGACCGACCAGATCCAGCATCCGGCGCGCCTGCGTCAACTCTCCGGTATCAAGCATGTTTTGCATCCGCCCACCGTGATGAGGGGCGATCAGGGCGGGGTATTGCGCGAGGAAGGCGTCTTGTTCGCTTGCGCTCAACGACAGATGCCGCCAAGCGGACTCGGCCAGCTTGGCCGCTGCCGCTTTCTGCCCCAGCGCCAGATGCGCGCCGATCAGCGCCATCGCGCCCGTGCCGGTTTGCGGCGGGCCAAGATCGAAATAGGCCAAGACTTGCGTTGGTGGGATCGAGCCCAGCGTCGCCTCGCCTTTTTCACGCAACAGCGCCATGCCCGGCCAATCCGCGCGCCGCGTTGCGAAAGCGAAATAATCCGCGAAATCGGCGTTGCCCGCGCGCAGCCGTTGCCACTCGATAAGATCACCGCCAAGCGACCCGTCACGTCGCGCCAAAGCATCCGCACGCGCCCAATCGCCAGCTTTTGCGGCGGCCAGTGCCTGCGCCAGCGCGCCGGTTGCCGCGTGCAAGACACCGGGTGCGAGAACGGCGGTCGATGCGGCAAGTGCCGCGAGGAACTGGCGTCGAATCATCATGGCTGCTCATTTTTCATGGGGTTTTCCCCTTTGGCGTCAACTCTCATAGATGGGGACGATTCACAAGTTGGCAACGGCGCGGCAAAAGCTTATAACCCCGCCGAATTTCGCCGCGCCGCCGCGTGCGCCGGCTTTGAGAAAACCCACGTCTAAAACCAAGGAGCGTGTCATGTTCAAAGGGTCTCTTCCCGCACTGGTCACGCCGTTTAAGAACGGCGCACTGGATCTGGACGCGCTGAAAAAGCTGGTCGAGTGGCATATTGATCAGGGCAGCCACGGGCTGGTGCCTGTGGGCACGACGGGCGAAAGCCCGACGCTGAGCCATGACGAACACATGACTGTGATCACCGAGGTCGTGAAAGCCGCCAAAGGCCGCATTCCCGTGATAGCGGGTGCCGGGTCGAATTCGACGGCCGAGGGCGTGCGGCTGATCCAGCATGCCTCCAAGACCGGCGCGGATGCGGCATTGGTGGTCACCCCCTATTACAACAAGCCGACCCAACGCGGGCTGATCGCGCATTACACTGCGCTGCACGACGCCTGCGATTTGCCGATCATCATCTACAACATTCCGGGGCGTTCGGTGATTGACATGGCCCCCGAGACGATGGGCGAACTGGCCAAGCTGGAGCGGATCATCGGCGTGAAAGATGCAACCGGCAAGCTGGAGCGCGTGTCGATGCAGCGCCTGACCTGCGGGTCAGATTTCATCCAGCTTTCGGGCGAAGATGCGACCGCGCTGGGCTTCAACGCGCATGGCGGGGTGGGTTGTATCTCGGTCACGGCGAATGTCGCGCCGAAACTGTGCGCGCTGTTTCAAGAGGCCACTCTGGCAGGCGATTACACTAAGGCGCTTGGCTATCAGGACAAGCTGATGCCGCTGCACATGGCGCTGTTCTTGGAACCCGGTGTCGCAGGCGCGAAATATGCAATGTCGAAACTGGGGCTGATCTCGCCCGAGGTTCGCCTGCCGCTGACCGAATTGCTGGACGGAACGAAGGCGGCGATTGATGCGGCCATGGATTATGCTGATTTGATCTGAAGGGATAGGAGCCTAGCCCGACCGATAATCGTCATATCTTTGCCCGCTAGCTTGCAAGAGCAATAAAAAGGGCGCGGAGGTAAATCCGCGCCCTTGAGCGTCCTAGTGATGCGTTGCGCCGCCTCACTTTGATCCGATGTCGCCCTTCGCATTGGCAGCTTGGTCGATCTCGCTGTTCGTGCGTTCCTTGCGGTTCTTGGCGATATGGGCCGCAATTTTTCTGCGCGCGGTGAAATTCGGCGTCTTGACTAAGCGCGAGCGAGGCGGCCATTGCCTCGGCACGCGTCTTCATTTTTCGCTGGTGTTCGGTCGTCCGATCATAATCGATCAGAGGTCTGCTGCGTTTCGTAGCCATATATTCATACCCTTTCCTGACGTGGGCGGTGCTTGCAGTGTGCCAATCGCGAGGTTTTTCGGCTCATGATATTAAAGTGGGTTCAAGTGCGGCTTCGCGGAAATCAATTCTGAGATTTTTTCAATCTCCCCAATCTTTGCTCTGATCTCGGCGCATAGGTGACTCCCCTTTGGAGGCGAACAGCCGGATCAGGGCTGAGATGGGGTGCGAGAGAGTAAGACGCGTTTTCGCAAGCTTCTCGCGGGCGTTCGGAGGGAGCAGCTATGGGATCTCCAAGATCGCCGTGTCAGCCCCCTTAATCTCTTCGAATTCAGAAGAAAGCTCGGTCCGCGTTTCCTTCCGGGCGCGCGCGCGAACGACCACCAGCGCGCGCCCGAAGATCCGTTTGGCGCGGTGCTCTGGTGGGGCGGCAGGACCTGTCTGCGCCGGATTGTCGTCTGTGTCGTCGCAGAGCACATCGACACGCCCTTGAGCCAGATCTTGAGCGCCAGCGAGACCCGCCTGAGCATTGAGCTGCATACATTCTGCATCTTCCACCTTGGTCGCAAGATCGGACCTACCTGCCGCCATCACCATTTCAGCCTGAGCCAGGCCCCGCTCGCGCTCGGCAAGCTGTGTCTCCTGCGCCTCGCGCCACTTGCGTGGGCTGACATGCCTTTCATATCCGGAAAGCCTCGCAGGCAATATCCCCCTACATGCGCATGACGACGGCATCGCGTTTCGACTGTTCTGACATCTCGTGACCTCATTTGAAGGAGATCACGAGGTGGGTCCGTGTCTGACAAAGCAGAAATCCTTATTGCCGCGATCTAATCGCGGCAATGATCATGCTGTTACGGCGGGGCAATTTGCTAAGAGGGGTGAGGTTGCGAGTGGCTCTAATTGGCCACAAGCACTACGTGCAGTGAGGGCTGAGTCAGCCATTTACGACCCCTTGCACGGGGGCCGCCGCCGAAGGGCGCAACTGAAAGAGCGGTGGGGAGTGGCACTTCGCTGCTGTCTTAGCCAAGGTCTGCGTGAATCTTACTAGGATACGCAAATTCTAAACAGCTTTGTCGCAAACTTTGGCGCTTGGCGAAGGAGGGCGGTGGATCGACCGTCTCTGTCTAATGCAACAGGCATCGGGCGGCGGGCGATGATCTCTTTCAAAGGCGCACAGTTTCAAAAGAGGAGATCCTCTTCGCCGTGCTCTTTTATCTCATGCCTCGAACTCTCCAGTCCCGGTCATGCTTTTTTAAGAAGTAGTTTTCAGGGTCAGATCGGCTATCAGATCCACGGGGGTGGGGTCTCAAAACGAAACCCTGAGCGATGTTCGGCCACGAGGGTCGGGTTGCCGGTGATGACGGTCAGACCCTGGCGTTCGGTCAACGTAGCGACAACAATTGTCGGGTCGTGCCGATCAAGAAGAGCAGGGTCCCGCCATCTGCCGCAACGCGATCAAATTACGGGCTGATCCGCCGCGCGTGTGCCGCCTGAAAAAGCCATGCGGTCTTACATTCATATCGTTGACATTTTTGTCGATGGGGCGACTGGCAGGGGCCGCAAAGCCCCTGCCACAGCAAAAGCTTACCAGCCGCCCTCGGCGCGCCGGTCGTACTTATCGCCGCTGAGGTTGAACACTAGCAGCTTGCGTTCGGTAAAGGTCTCGAGGAACCACTGCGAGAGCTCGCGCCCCACACCGGATTGACCCGTGCCGCCAAAGGGCGCCAATTGGTCCCAATAGTTCGAGGTTTCGTTGATGTTCACCGTGCCGTGGGGCAGCGCCTCGCCGACGCGCCAGGCGGTGGCCAGATCCTGGGTCCAGAGCGATGCGATCAGGCCAAGACCGGACTGATGCGCGATTTTGATCGCCTCCTGCGCCGAGGAAATCTTGATGACCGGCGCGACAGGGCCAAAAGTTTCCTCCTGCGCGATTAACATATCCGTGGTCACACCGGTAAGGATAGTGGCGGGGAAATACAGCCCCTCTTCCTTGCCGAACTGCTCGATCTTGGCGCCCTTCGCAACCGCATCCTCAACATGCGCTTTGACCCGCGCTAGAGTCGCGGCGTTGCACAGCGGCCCCATCTCGGTGTCCTCTTCCGCCGGGTTGCCGATTTTCATCAAAGCCGCCTTAGCGCGGAGCTTCTCGACAAATTCGTCATGGACATCTTCATGCACCAGCAACCGTTCGGCCGAGGTGCAGACCTGCCCGGCATAGTAGAAACAGCCGTTCATCGCCCCGTCCACTGCCGCGTCGATATTGGCATCCGGAAGAATGATGAACGGCCCGTCGCCCCCCAGTTCCAGCAAATGCGGACGCAGCGCGCATTTCTCGGCGATGCCCCGGCCCGTGTTAGTCGACCCGGTAAAGAATACGCCGTCCACACCCTTGCTTTCTACCAGTGCATTGCCCACGTCGCCATGTCCCTGAACGATGTTGATCACCCCGTCGGGTACGCCTGCGTCCTTGAACACATCCGCCAGCATGGCACAGCAGACGGCGGCATACTCGGAGGGTTTCCAGATCACCGTGTTTCCCGCCGCCACGATATGCGCGAGGGCGATCGAGGAAATGTCGGTCGGGAAATTGTACGGCGTGATCGCCGCCACCACGCCCAACGGGCGATGGTTCATCACCAGCCGCTTGTTGGTTGTCCGCTCCTGCGTTGACGGAAATGACAACCCGCGATGACGCAGGATCTCTTCAGCGGATTTGGACCAAGAGGGGACAGAATATTCGAACACCTCTTCTCGGGCATCCGTGATCGGTTTGCCAATCTCGGCGCTCAGCATCTGGGCGATGGGTTCGGCCCGCTCAAGAAACAGTTGGTGGATGCGGCGCATTATTTGCGCACGCTCAATGACCGATAGCGCCGCCCAGGCCGGCTGGGCCGCGCGGGCACTGGCCACGGCGCGTTCGGCATCACTTGCGTTGCATTTGCCGACCCTGTGCAGGATCGATCCGTCATGCGGCGTCTTCACGTCGAACTGGCCCGCAGACCCGTCCACCCATTCACCCCCGATTAATGCGCCTTTTGTGACATCGACCTTGATCTTCGGATAAGCGTTCATGTTTGTCTCCCTTGATATTGCATTATTTCTGTTGGCTTTTTGTATTTCGCTGCAGGCGAACCGAAACGAAGATCAGCACGATCGACATCAACACGATCAGACTACCGATGGCGTTGATCTCAGGGGTGAGCCCCCTTCGCATGGTGGACCAGATGAACATCGGCAGGGTGTTGTCGCGGCCGGTTAGGAAAAACGTCACCGGGATTTCGTCAAACGACAGGGTGAACGCCAGCATCCCAGAGCCGATGACAGCTGTCTTGATGTTCGGCAGAGTGATCATAAAAAAAGTCTGCAACCCCGAGGCACCCAGATCCTCCGAGGCCTCCTGCAGGCTTCTGGGCAGCCGTTGCAACCGCGCGTAAACTTGCGTCACCACCACCGCCAACAACGCCGTGGCATGGCCGACGATCACCGCCTCAAGGCTCAGCCGGATGTCCAGAGAGCGAAACAGGATCAACATGGAAATACCCGTGATGATTCCCGGCAGCGCAATCGGCAACAGGATCAGCTTGCGAAACAGTTCCTTGCCGGGGAAGTCGATCCGATCGAGCGCCAGCGCCGCAGGCACGCCGATGATCAACGTCAAGGTCGTGGCGCTGATGGCGACGTAGAGGCTATTATAGAATGCGTCGATCAGCCCGTCATTGGCCGCCAGCTTCTGATACCATCCCAGAGTAAAGCCGGTCATCGGCCAAGTGAGTGAGCGGGAATCGTTGAAGCTGTAGGCGACCAGCACAGCGATGGGCAGGTAGAGGAACGCAAGGATCAGCGTGACCCCGGCCACCCAAGCGACC
This sequence comes from Thioclava sp., assembly GCF_048263065.1. Taxonomy (NCBI): domain Bacteria; kingdom Pseudomonadati; phylum Pseudomonadota; class Alphaproteobacteria; order Rhodobacterales; family Paracoccaceae; genus Thioclava; species Thioclava sp. Next base: position 245,679 of record NZ_JBLXEM010000006.1, on the reverse strand, counting down.
CGTTCGGACAAAGTGCGGCTCATGCGAATCTCCCCTGTCCAAGGCGTTCGAATTTGTCCGAGACGGTGATGATGCTCAGCACGATCATCAGCATCACCAGCGCCAACGCAGCCCCCAGAGGCCAGTTGAGCGAGGCCCCGAACTGTGAAGCAATCACGTTGGCTATCATTTGCCCGTCCGGCCCGCCCACCAAGAACGGCGCGATGAAGTCGCCGAAAGTCAGGCAAAAGGTCATGGTGAAGCCCGCCACAATACCAGGGATCGACAGCGGCAGGGTCACGTTTAAGAACGTCCGTACGCGTCCAACACCCAGATCGGCAGAGGCCTCTTTCAAGCTGTGCGGAATTTTTTCCAGAACAGCATAGATCGGCATCACCATGAACGGGATGAAGACATAAATCAGCGTCACGATCATCGCTGTCTGATTGTACAGGAACACCGATGACGGCTCGGACAGAATCCCAGTCGACATCAGGAACGAATTCAGGATGCCGGTGGTGCCAAGGATGGTTTTCCACGTATATGCCCGCAACAGATAGGACACCCAGAGCGGCGCGACCACCGCCATGTAAAGCATCAACCGCAGACCCGGTTTGCGCACTCGGAACACTAGGAAATAGGCATAGGGATAGGCGACCAGCGCCGCACCAAGCGAGACGAAAAACGCGATCTTAAGTGTGCGCAGAATGACCCGGAAGTATTGGGGATCGGTAAAGATCTGCACGTAGTTGCCAAACTGAAACGCAGGCACGAAGGTTGGGTATTTCTGCTGCCAGAAGCTATAAACCAGCAAGATAGCGTAGGGCACGAACATGAACATAAACGTCCATAGCAGCGGCGGCGACAGCACCAGCGCGCGTTTCAGGCGTAGCGCGCCGCTCATGCCGCCACCTCGTCGGCAAGCACCATGATCTTGTCCGCGCCAACCCGAAGGCTGACCGCATCGCCGAGCTGCGGCATACCGGCAGAGCCCGACATCGGCAGATCCACCAAGACCTCCCCTGCGCCAAGGTTGATCATCAGCCGCACGCTTTGGCCGTGATACAGAATGTCGGCGATCGATCCGCGCAGCGTATCTGGCCCTCCACCCTCCTCACCGAAATGTACCAGCGCCTTTTCCGGGCGAAAGCCGAACAGCGCCTCTTGCCCTGGCGCGACCCCCGCTGGTGCGCTGAGCGACTGACCGAAACACTGCACCTGCGGCCCGGTGGGCCCGGTAGCGACGACGGAGCGAAACTGGTTGGTGGAGCCGATGAAACCGGCGACATAGCCGGTGGCGGGCCGTTCATACAAATCCACGGGGCTGCCCATCTGCACGATCTTTCCGCCACGCATCACAACTATACGATCAGACATAGTCAGCGCCTCGGTCTGGTCGTGCGTCACAAGAATAAACGTCAACCCCATCTTGGTGTGCAACGCCTTCAGCTCCACCTGCATTTGTTCACGCAAATTGGCGTCCAGCGCCGACAGCGGCTCGTCCAGCAGCAGCACCTTGGGACGCCGGACAATGGCACGGGCCAAAGCAACCCTTTGCCGCTGCCCACCGGACAACATATGCGGCGCAGCATCGAACCGATCTTCGAGCCCGACCAGCGCCAATGCTTCCAGCGCTTTTTCCCGCACCTCGCGTCGCGCCATCCCGGCCACTCGCAAGCCGTACCCAACGTTCTTGCCCACCGACAGATGCGGGAACAGCGCGTAATCCTGAAACACCATATTCACCGCCCGCTTGCTGGGCGGCACATAGGTCACGTCCTGCCCATCAAGAAGGATGCGCCCCCGTGTCGGCTCTTCAAAGCCGCCAATCATCCTCAGCAACGTGGATTTGCCGCAGCCTGAGGGACCCAGCAGCGTAACGAATTCGCCCTGCTCAACGCTTAGCGATATATCGTCCACTCCAACCACCTTGCTGAAGGTCTTCGTTAGGTTCTCAATCTCGATAATCTTGCTCACGGGGGTGTGCTCCGTCATCAGAAAAAGGGGGGGGCCGCAGCGTAAACTGCGGACCCGTTTCGCACTCAACCTCAGCGGTTACTGCGATTTCACGGAGTTCCAGGCGTTGGTATACACTGGAAGACGATCGCCAAGGTTTTCCCACAGCAACAGGCTGTCGAGATACTCAGGATCGTCTTGATGCAGAGCCGAAAACTCGGCGTCGCTCATGAATTCCTTGGCTGCGACCGGGTTGGTCGAGGAGTAGCCGTTCACCTTGAACACACCTTCCTGCCCCTGGGCGCTGATCGCCATGTTGAGGAATTGATAGGCGCAGTCCTCGTTCGGCGTGTCAGCGACGATCATGTTGCTGTCCATCCAGCCCTCGGCCCCTTCTTCAGGGATGAACTCGACCACCTCAATGTTCTCAGCCGCCAGCAGACCGGACTGGTAGCCGCCCCAAGTGTTGGAGATCCAGACTTCGTCGGACTTGTAAAGATCCACCAACTCGCCGGCCGTGGCCCAGTATTTGCGCACTAGCGGACGTTGCTCGACCAGCTTTTCAACAGCGGCCGCAAGTTCATCGTCCGACAGGTGATAAATGTTCATGTTCCCGTTCAGACGCGCTGCCACATAGAGTGCGCTCTTGTCGTCCCAAAGTGCGATGCGACCCTTAAGCGCCGGATCCCAAAGCGCCTTAATTGAAGTCGGCGGCGTGTCGAACTTGTCCTTGCGATACATGAACGGAATTGCACCCCAAGCATAAGGCACGCCGTAAACTTTCCCGTCTTTCTGGATGCCGTCAGCGGTGCGGAACTGTTCGTATATGTCCTTGAAGGCGGGCACGCGGGATACGTCGATCGGCTGGACGAAGCCGGCCTCAATCAAGGCATAGGTCGAGTCGATGGAGGGGGTCACGATGTCAAAGACGCCGCCACCTGCCGCCAGTTTGGGGGCGAAATCATCGTTCGAGCCGACATAGGTCGCGGACACTTTGCAGCCCGTGGCGGCGGTGAAGGGTTCGATCACGCTGGGATCGGCATAGCCTTCCCAAGTCAGGATGTTCAGCTCTCCGGCCATCGCGCCCGAGGCGATGGAAACGGCACACAGAGCCGAAAGGCTCGTTTGCGCTAGCAGGGTCAATCGTTTCTTCATGGTTTGTTTTCTCCGCTGTTGGTTGTTTTTTTATGGTTGTCAGTATTTGCGGCCACAGGATCGGCCGTCTTGCGCACGATCGTTCCTATATCCACGCCAAGCGCCTGCGCAGCTTTGCGTTTGCTGCCGTGGATCCGGATCGCCCGGTCGATCAGTGTGCGCTCGTAGCGGCGCACTTCTGATCTGAGATCGTAGGTTGTGGACACCGGTCCGGTGCTTGCGCCGGACCGGTCAGTGCCCGGAATGTCAATCGGCGACAGCAGATCCTCCATCAGTTCGGCCATGTCGTCGGTCTCTTCGAGGAAGATCGCCAGCTTCTGAACGATGTTGAGAAGCTCTCGGATATTCCCCGGATAACTGTAATCTGCCAGCACCTCACGCATCCGCCGCGATACCACCACCGGTGTCTTGCGGCGCTGGTTGATTGTTTGCAAAAAGCGGTTGATCAGATGATCGATCAGGGTCGGCATGTCGCGCAGCGGCGGCACCCGTAACGGAACCACAGCCAGCCGATAGTACAGATCCGCGCGGAACGCCCCGTCGCGGATCATCTGGCGTAAATCGCCATTGGTCGCCGCAATGACCCGCACATTGGTCACCCGTTGCTGCCCGCCCGTCGGACTGGTTACAAGGCCGTCTTCAAGAAACCGCAGCAGCAGCGCCTGCGCGCTGAGCGGAATCTCGGCGACCTCGTCCAGAAACAATGTGCCGCGCTCGGCCTGCCCGATTAGCCCTGCGGTTCCATCGCCGCCAAATAGCGCCCTTGTGAACAGCGCATCCGAGGAGGACGCGCAGTTCGCAACGACAAAGGGAGCATCGGCATCTGCCACGGTGCCGTGCAAGAACTTAGCGATCTCTGTCTTGCCAACGCCGGATTCGCCGGTGATGAGGATGCGCGCGCCCTGCATGATCGCCCGCTCCCCCCGCGACAGCACCCTGTGCAAGTCCGGGGCAAGACGACGTTGGGTGACGAAATCAGGGCGGGTGCGCTTTTCCGCCATCACATGGCTGCGCGCAGGGTCGTGCCCGCCCGCCCGCTCGCGTCGGTAATCCAGACCACTGAGATCGCGCAACACGATCATCCGCACCGGTGCACCTTCCACATGCCCCGGCATTTGGCGCAGCACGGCAAGGATGTCGCGCCCGTCTTCACGCTTCAACAGGCAGTCGGCACCCTGCATGTCCGACACCGCCGCCACCAGCGCATCCCAGCCGCGCAAGGCAGGTGTAAAGTCGGATAGTGGCCGACCCGCAGCCAGTTCCGCCCGTAGCCCAAGCTGGCGTGCCGCCTCGGATGTCATCTGAACCACACCCCCATCGCCCGACAGCAGAACCAGACCATCATCGAACAACTCAAGCCGCGCCTCGGCCTCCTGTTGTGTTTGAGCCGAAAAAATTGGGTGATCAGGCCAGATACCGTCGCTCATGAACACACCTCGGTCACCATCTCCGGCAAGATCATCACGAGACAACCGGTGCCGCCGGGCGCTTCATACGGCGTGAAATGCCACGTGCCACCAGCAACAGCCCCGGAAAACCGTTCTGCAATCGGTATCGCCAAGGTCCGGACCTTACTCATCGCATGAAGCACGTTTGCCTGCGGCGCGTCAGTAGGCAGCACCGAATCGAGTGACTGCCCGAGCAGTGCCTCGGGAAGCGCCCCGAGACAGAGGGCACCTGCCGCGTTCACCACCTCGATCATCCCGGCGGCATCCACGGCCAAAAACGGGGCAGGGATGGCCCAGATCATGCTTTGCAGCGCATCCAGTCGGCTCTCCAACTCTCGCTCGCGCCGCCGGTGCTTGCCGACATTGCGAACGACGCCGAACATTCTGTACAGTTTGCCTTCCGCGATGTGGGCGCGCACATCGTTTTCTACGTAAATCTCGACGCCGTCATAGCCCCGGTCCAGCGCGGGGGCGGCATCCACCTCAAAACCGTTGGCGATAAGATTGCGTACGAATTCAAGGTTGCTGCTATTTTCGGGAAAGACCTCGCGCACAGGACGTTCGCTCAGTTTCTGCCCGGCGGGCACCTGATACAGCCGTTCCATCGCCGCATTGCAAAGCCGCCAATACGGATCGTTCCCAAAGATCTGACGCGCCACGTCATCATCCGAAAGCGTGAGATCAACCGGCGTCCCGAACTCCATGCACCAGCACGCATCGTTAGACGCACCCAACATTCCGCGCAGCACATCAACATCGGAAAATTTATCAGTCGCGCGCTGGGGCGCGTGACGCTTGGGTGAAGGGTGTGGTTTTTTGTTCATGAGGTGAGGCTGCAAAATAACATCACTTGATGCAATAATGAATCACTCGATCATCATGATTTTCATGTATAAAATGAAATATATCAAACTATGATGAATTTTTGCGCAAAATCAGCGTTGAAATTGAGTTGGGCGGCAGCTCGTGGCTTCCAAGCGGCGCCCAACCTCAAAACTGCGGCGCGAAAGCCTGCTACGGTTGCGACGGGATGATTCTGCCGTGGGTGCTGTACAAGCGGGCCAGTTTTAACCCTTTCCGGTTTGAGGGTATGCGGTGTTTGGGGCCAACCTTCGCGTAATCGGTCTGATGTGAGCCGCGCCCTCTGTTGGATTGCAGGAGGTGAGTTTCTTCACGGAGGGTACGAGAGAGCTTCTTACGCGCTTGGGCGTCGAGGTCTCCAGGCGTCTCATTGGCGATGGCCCGATCGCGTGAAAGCACAGATCGTGGTGGAAACGCTGGCGCCAGGCGTGATGGTGAATGACGTGGCGCATAAATGTGACCTGCGACCGAAGAACCTAGCGACATAGTGGCGAATGGCCAAGGATGGTGACCTCGTTCTGCGCTCGCGTGGAGCCGAGGCAAATTTCACCCCGTTTGTCGTGATCACTAGCGGAAGAAACTTTCCCTATCTTAGTATCCTAAGGGCCTGCGTTTCGAACAGATCGTAATCTCAAACAACTATCGGAAGGGCTGGGGGGGGGCGCTGCCCCCTCTGGCTTTCGCCATTCACCCCCGGGATATTTAGATCAAGAGGAAGGATACGCGGATTCCGGCTTCCAAGTGTTGGAAATATCCCGGGGGAGGCCGCAAGCGCGGGGGCGGCGCCCGCCTATTGGTTCGATGTGAGCGAGACGAAGACCTCTTCGAGCCCCGGTTGTTCCGTCGCAACATCGCGTATTTCTATACCTGCGGCACGGATTGCGTCGAGGATATCTTCGGCAGCGGTCTCGTTGCGGGCATAGGTAAAGGCGAGGCGCCCACCGGGGCGGGCCTCCATGCTGACCCCGTCGGGCAGGGTGATATCTGCGGGCGCGGGGGCGCGTGGTTCGACGACCAGCGCTTTGCGATCCATACGGCCCAGCAGGTTGGCGGTGGTATCGCGCACGATCAGTTCGCCGTGGTTGATGATCGCGATTTCGTCACACATTTCCTCGGCCTCTTCGAGATAATGCGTGGTCAGGATGATCGTCATCCCTTGTTCGTTCAGCTTGCGCACATTGCGCCACAGCATCGCGCGCAGCTCGATATCGACGCCTGCTGTGGGTTCGTCGAGCACAAGGATTTGCGGGCGATGCACCAGCGCTTTGGCCAGCAGCAACCGCCGTTTCATTCCGCCTGACAGATTGCGGGCGTAGGCCTCGGCTTTGTCGCTTAGACCCACAAGTTCCAGAATCTCATCGGTCCAGCGTTCTGATTTCGGCACACCATACAGGCCCGCTTGGGTTTCCAGCGCCGCGCGGGGCGTGAAAAACGGGTCCATGTTGATTTCTTGCGGCATCACACCAATGGCTGCACGCGACTGGCGCGGGTTCACATCCTGATCGAACCCCCAGATCACTACTTGCCCGTCGGTTTTCTTGACCAAACCTGCCAAGATGTTGATTAGCGTTGATTTCCCGGCGCCATTCGGCCCCAGAAGCCCAAAGATCGAGCCGGCTGGGATTGTCAGATCCAACCCCTTGATCGCCTCTTTCGCTTCCTGCCTTTTGCCGCCAGCATAGGTCTTGCGCAAACCTTTGACTTCGATTGCCTGCTGTTCCAACTTGCCCCGCCTTTCGCGATTGCTAGAATGGCACCCAAGCGATGGGCGCGTCCCTTTGCGCCCTTATATAGACGGAGCCGCCATGACTGCCACTTCTTCGCATCCTGCCCCCGAGGCACCCGAGACCGAAATCGTCACGCATTGGAAGGTTGCCTGCGATGGCGGCGAGGGCGCGCTTGGTCATCCGCGCGTCTGGTTGTCGATCCCGCGCGATACCGGGTTTGTCGAATGCGGCTATTGCGACAAAAAATATGTGATCGACCGCGAACATGCACATGAAGATCACTAGGCGCGGGTCGCGTTTGTCAAAGAAGGGCGGCGCTTAGCCGTCCTTTTTCTTTTGTGCGGCGGCCTTCATGCGCGCCAGCAATTCGGCCTTGGGGGCAGCTTTGCCATAGGGGTTTTTCTTCGATCCCTTGGCGTTGTGTTCGCTATGAGCGGGGGCATGTTTCGCCATGTTCGCACCTCCTGATTTGGAATAATCCATCGCGTGATCCTTTTGCGCAGTCTTTGCAGACAGATGGGCTATCACGGCGTTTTGCGCAAGGGCTCGCGCGAAGTCGGGCGAGTGCTGGCACTGCGTGGCGCACTGTGGCACAACCGACCCAAAGCGCGCGAAGGAGGGCTGTTTCCATGGCATTCGGCAAAGGTTGTCACCTACATCTGATCGACGGATCGTCCTTTATCTTTCGCGCCTATCACGCGCTACCACCGTTGACGCGCAAATCCGATGGCTTGCCGATTGGCGCTGTGGCCGGATTTTGCAACATGCTGTGGAAATATATCGAGGACGCCAAGGGCGGAGATGCGCCGACCCATGCGGCGGTGATTTTCGACAAGGGCAGCCACACCTTTCGCAATGATATGTATGATAAATACAAGGCCAATCGCGACGAGATGCCCCAGGATTTGCGCCCGCAGATGCCGCTGACCCGCGAGGCCACGCGCGCCTTTAACATCGCGTGCGAAGAACTTGAGGGCTATGAGGCCGATGACATCATCGCCACGCTAGCGCGTCAGGCACGCGAGGCGGGCGGGCGCGTGACGATCATTTCCTCGGATAAGGATTTGATGCAACTGGTCGGCGGCGGCGTTGAAATGTTCGATGCGATGAAAAACCGAGCCATCGGTGTCGAAGAGGTCGAGGCCAAGTTTGGCGTCGGCCCGGATCGCGTGATCGACGTGCAGGCGCTTGCGGGCGATTCGGTTGATAACATTCCCGGCGCGCCGGGAATTGGGGTTAAAACGGCAGCTTTGCTGATCAACGAATACGGTGATCTCGAAACGCTGCTGGAACGCGCAGGGGAAATCAAGCAGCCTAAACGCCGCGAGGCGCTGGTTGATAATGCTGACCAAATCCGGCTGTCGAAACAGTTGGTGACGTTGGATCCACAAACGCCGATCACCTTCACGCTGGATGATCTGGAGATTCGCGAGCCGCAGGTCGAAACGCTGCTCGATTTCCTCAACCAGATGGAGTTTCGCACCCTCACGCGCCGTGTGGCGGAGAAATTCAACACCGAGCCGCCGCCCGCGATTGAGATCACCGCCCCGACGGATGCGGCAACACCTGCGCAAGACGCGCCGCCGATTACGCCGGAAAACTACGTCTGTATCCGCGATGCAGAAACGCTAAAGCAATGGCTTGATCAGGCGCGCGCGCGCGGTTGGGTCGCGGTCGATACCGAGACCACCTCGCTCGATGAAATGCAGGCCGATCTGGTTGGCGTGTCTTTGTGCGTTGAAGCGGGGCAAGCGTCCTATATTCCGCTGGGGCACACAACTGGCGAAGGCGATTTGTTTGGCGGGTCCGAGCGCGCCGAGGGGCAGATGGATTTGGACGCGGCGCTGGCGCTGCTCAAGCCGGTGCTGGAGGATGCCTCGATCCTCAAGATCGGGCAGAACATGAAGTATGACTTCAAGATTTTTGCGCGGCACGGCATTCGAGTGGCCCCGATCGACGATACGATGCTGATGAGTTACGCGATGTTCTCGGGGCTGCACAATCACGGCATGGATGCGCTTTCGGATCGTTATCTCAACCACCAACCGATCCCGATCAAAGAGCTGATCGGCTCGGGCAAATCCCAGATCACCTTTGACAAGGTCGCCATCGACACCGCCACGCGCTACGCTGCCGAGGATGCCGATATTACCTTGCGGCTATGGCAGCAGTTCAAGCCGCGCCTGCACCGCGAGCAGGTCACCACCGTCTATGAAACGCTGGAACGCCCGATGGTCCCAGTGCTGGCCGATATGGAGATGGCCGGGGTCAAAGTGGACGCGCAGGTTCTGTCGCGCATGTCCAACGCATTCGCGCAAAAGCTGGCCGGGCTTGAGGATGAGATCGCGCAGATCGCGGGCACTCCGTTTAACGTTGGCTCGCCCAAGCAGTTGGGTGAAATCCTGTTCGATCAGATGGGCGTTGAGGGCGGCAAGACGGGCAAGACGGGTGCGTATGGCACCGGGGCTGATGTGCTGGAAGACGTCACCACGCTAGAGGATGTGAACCCGCAGGCGGCGAAACTGGCCGCTCGGGTGCTGGATTGGCGCCAGATTTCCAAGCTGAAATCGACCTATACGGATGCGCTGCAGACCCATGTGAACCCGGATACGGGCCGCGTGCATACGTCTTATTCTATCGCGGGCGCGAACACCGGGCGTCTGGCTTCGACCGATCCGAACTTGCAGAATATCCCCGTGCGCTCTGAGGAAGGTCGCCGCATCCGTGAGGCGTTTGTTGCCGGGCCGGGGATGAAGATTGTTTCGCTCGATTACAGCCAGATCGAGTTGCGCATCCTCGCCCATGTCGCTGATCTGCCCGAGATGAAACAGGCCTTCAAAGAGGGATTGGATATTCACGCGATGACGGCGTCGGAGATGTTTGATGTGCCGCTCGATCAGATGACCTCTGATATCCGCCGTAAGGCGAAGGCAATCAATTTCGGCGTGATCTATGGGATTTCCGGCTTTGGTCTGGCGCGCAATCTGCGCATTCCGCGCGCAGAAGCGCAGGGCTTTATCGACCGCTATTTCGAACGTTTCCCCGGTATTCGCCAATATATGGATGACACGATCGCCTTCGCCAAAGAGCATAAATTCGTGCAAACCCTGTTTGGCCGTAAAATCCATACCCCCGAGATCAGCGCTAAGGGGCCGGCTGCGGGCTTTGCCAAACGCGCCGCGATCAACGCGCCGATCCAAGGGGCGGCGGCTGACATTATTCGCCGCGCGATGATCCGCATGCCCGCCGCGGTGGGGGATTTGCCAGCGAAGATGCTGTTGCAAGTCCACGACGAACTGATCTTTGAGGTCGAGGAAAGCGCGGTTGATGATCTGATCACGGTGGCGCGCGCGACGATGGAAGGGGCCGCCGAGCCGGTCGTGAAACTGTCACTGCCGTTGGTCGTCGATGCGGGGCAGGGCGCGAGTTGGTCCGAGGCGCATTAACGCCTCTGGGCGCTGCGTTGAAACCTGGTATGCCTCCGGCGGGAGTATTTACGGCCAGATGAAAAGGGCGCGGCCCGCTCAGTCTGTGCCTTGGGCCGTAAGCCAGCCCAAAGTGTCGCGGGTATCGGTTGCGGGTTTGTATTCCGCCGCAGCAAATCCCGTATATCCATCTGCGCCCAGCGTGGCGAAAAACGCGTTCAGGTCGATCTGACCGCTGCCTGGAGCCCCGCGCCCTGGTGCATCGGCGAACTGAACATGCGCGACGCGGTCGCGGTGTTTTTCCCATGTCGCAGCGACGTCTTCGGTCAGGATATGGGCGTGATAGGCGTCAAATTGAAGATGCAGGTTGGGAGCGTCCACTTCGTCTAGAATCTCGGACGCCAAGTCGAAATCATTCAGAAAGTATCCCGGCATATCGATCGGGTTGATCGGCTCAATCGTCAGCGAGCGTTTGGGGGAGCGCGCTGCGGCCCATTTCAGGTTTTCGATATAGGTTTGGCGCGCGACGGCACCTTTCGCCTTGCCCGCCATAATGTGGATATGGCGCGGCCCCAGCACATTGGCAAATCGCATCGTGCGGTCGAAATCGTGGCGAAACCGATCCTCGCAACCCGGCACGGCGGCAAACCCGCGATCACCTCCGGTCCAATTGGGAGGCGGCACGTTCATCAACACAAAGGTCAGATCGTGGCGCACCAGTTCATGGCGCATTTCTTGCGCGGAAAATTCGTAAGGAAATAGCACTTCAACCGCATCGAAGCCTGCCTCTTTGGCTGCGGCGAAGCGCTCCATGAAGGGCAGTTCGGTGAACAGAAAGGTCAGGTTGGCGGCGAATTTGGGCATTCAGACCTCGGCGGCAGGAAGGATCGGGAAAAACACGCCAGACGAGATCACGCCCAACCAATCCTGCCCCTCATGCGGTCGCGTCACTGCCAGATCGACAAGGCGATAAAAGCTTTTGCGGTCGATCAAAGCCTCAAGGCCGCGGCGCACATGCAGATAGGGGCGCGGCGTGCCGTCCTCGCTATGCTGCACGCGGATTTTATGATCGCCGTCGGCTAAAACACTGTCGCCGACATTAGTTTCAAAGCGCAGGGTTTGGTCGTCACCGCTTCCGTCAGCCTCGAAATCCATGGCGATAAAGGGTGCGTCCTGCACGCGGATGCCGACTTTTTCGACCGGGGTGACCAGAAAATACTTCCCGTCCTCCAACTTGAGGATCGAGGCGAACAGGCGCACCAGCGGCGCGCGCCCAATCGGTGTGCCCAGATAAAACCACGTCCCATCGGCGCGAATTTCCATGTCGAGATCGCCGCAAAAGGGCGGATTCCACAAGTGCACCGGCGGCGGGCCCTTTTTTGAGGCACTTCGCGCCGCCTTGGCAAGGCCCTCTGCAGAGGGCGAATGGGCGGAATCTGTCTCTTTGTGATCCGTCATGGGTGTTTTGCCGTTTCTTGGGGCTTGGATATCTGCTTTGCTGGGCAGCATACGGACCTATGGGGAGAATGTCATGGCCGAGCCCGAACAACTGATGAATGATATTGAACGTCTGGGAAAGAAGCTTGCGGATGCACGCGCCTCGATTGACCGGCGATTCATCGGGCAGGATCGGGTGGTTGAGTTGGTCCTAGCCGCAATGCTGTCGGGCGGGCACGCGCTGTTGGTCGGGTTGCCGGGGCTGGGTAAGACGCTGTTGGTCGAGACGCTGTCCACCGTGATGGGGCTTGGATCGAATCGCATCCAGTTCACGCCCGACCTGATGCCTGCCGATATTTTGGGCTCGGAAGTGCTGGAAACGGCGCCCGATGGCAGTCGAGCGTTTCGCTTTCTCGAAGGGCCGGTGTTTTGCCAGCTTCTGATGGCCGATGAGATCAACCGCGCCTCGCCGCGTACACAATCCGCGCTGTTGCAGGCGATGCAAGAGCGTGAGGTGACGATTGCCGGCCAACACCGCCCGCTTGGCCCGCCCTTCCATGTGCTCGCCACGCAGAACCCGATTGAACAAGAGGGCACCTATCCGCTGCCCGAGGCGCAGCTGGACCGCTTTTTGGTGCAGGTCGATGTCGACTATCCCGACCGCGCGACCGAGCGCAACATTTTGCTGGCCACGACCGGCACGCTGGCGGACTCGGCCCATGCCGTTTTCACCCCAGTTGAGCTGATTGAGGCGCAGGGGATCGTGCGTCAGATGCCGGTGGGCGAGAAGGTGGTCGACGCGATCCTTGATCTGGTGCGCGCCTGTCGTCCCAATGAACCCGAGGCATCCGAGCAGGTGCGCGATGCGCTGGCTTGGGGGCCGGGACCGCGCGCTGCGCAGGCCTTGATGCTGACGGTGCGTGCGCGTGCGCTCATCAACGGGAGGCTTGCCCCTACGATTGAGGATGTGCAGGCGATGGCGCGCCCCGTTCTGATCCACCGGATGGCGCTAAGCTTTGCGGCGCGGGCGCGGGGCGAAACGCTGGATGCACTGATCGGGCGCGTGTTGGTCGAAGTGACGGGGGCCGAAGGAACGACAGTCGGGTCCAGAGGGGCTGCGGCTTGAACGCATCCCCCGATAAAACTGTGCAGGCGTTGGCTTTGCGCCGCGAGGCCGAAACGGCGGCGTCGGCGTTGCCGCCCTTGCTGGTGGCCGCCGAGCAGTTGGCCGCGACCGTCCAAATGGGCGTGCACGGGCGCAGGCGCGCAGGCACGGGCGAAGAGTTCTGGCAATATCGCCCCGCCCATTCCGGCGATGAGGCGCGGTTCGTCGATTGGCGTCGCTCGGGGCGTTCGGATGCGCAATATGTGCGCGAACGCGAATGGCAACTGGCGCAATCGGTGCATCTCTGGGTGGATGATGCGGCCTCGATGAGCTTTACTGGGGCGGAGAGCGGGCGTGCCGCACGGGTCACGAAATCGGAGCGCGCGCGTGTGCTGGCTTTGGCGCTGTCGGTCTTGATGATCCGGGGCGGAGAACGCGTGGGCCTGACCGGGGTGGCCGCCCCGCCGCGTCCGGGGCGCGCGCAGCTGATGGCGCTGGCGGCTCTTTTGTCGGCACCAAACGCGCAGGTTGATTACGGATCGCCTCAGGTTGCGGGCGTCGTGACGCAATCGCGCGCGGCATTCCTGTCGGATTTTTTGGGCGATCTGGAGCCGATCGAACGCGCCTTGGGCCAGCTTGCGGATCGCAACGCGACCGGCGTGATGTTGCAGGTGCTCGACCCCGACGAAGAGGCGTTTCCCTATGACGGGCGCACGATTTTTCAGTCGATGTCGGGCGCGTTGGTGCATGAGACTCGCAAGGCGGGTGATTTGCGCGCGCGCTATCTGGATCGGCTGGCGGCGCGGCGCGATGCGTTGACGCGTTTGGCCCAAAGCGCGGGCTGGCAGTTTTCCACCCATCACACGGGCGATCCCGCCCAAAGCGCGTTGCTGTGGCTGTATTCGGCGCTGGGACGGGGGCGCGGATGATGATGCTTGGTCCCATCGGCTTCACCGCACCTTGGCTTTTGCTGGGGTTGGCTGCGCTGCCACTGTTGTGGCTTTTGCTGCGTGCAGTGCCGCCTGCGCCGATCCGGCGGCGCTTTCCGGGTGTCGCGCTGCTGCTGGGTCTAAAGGATGAAGAGGTAGAGGCCGCGCGCACGCCTTGGTGGCTGCTGGCTTTGCGGCTACTGGCGCTGGCGGCGGCGATCATTGGCTTTGCCGGGCCAGTGCTCAATCCGCAGCGCGCGGAGCCGGGCACGGGGCCGTTGCTGATTGTCGCGGATGCCAGTTGGGCCTCGGCTGGCAATTGGCGCGCGCGCACGGACCGGATGGAACGCGCGTTGAATGCGGCCGAGCAGGCGGGACGGCGCGTGGCGCTGATCTCACTGTCTGAGCCGCCCTTTGTCATGCCCGAATTCAGCGATGCGCAAAGCGTGGCGCTGTCTTTGCCCGGGGTGCAGCCGCAACCTTGGATGGCGCAGAAATTTGACGCCGCTACGATGCTGCCGCAGGGCAAATTCGACACGCTCTGGCTCTCAGACGGGCTGGTGCGCCCCGATCGCGCCGTTGTTTTGACAGCGCTGCAAGCGCGCGGGACCGTGACCGTTTGGCAATCGCAATTACCAGTGCTCGCACTTGGCGCAGCGCGTGTTGAAGACGGCGCGCTGGTGGTGCCCGCGCTGGCCTCGGCCCCGCCACCGAGCCCGCGCGAGGTGGCCGCGATTGGCCGCGATCCGGCGGGGATTGAGCGCGAACTGGCCCGGTTGCCGCTGGATTTCGCAGGCAAAACGAGCACCGATCTGCGCTTTGATCTGCCCCCCGAACTGCGCAACCGGATCACCCGGCTTGAGATCAGCGGGCTGCGTTCTGCCGGGGCAGTCAGCCTGACCGATGATGCGATCAAGCGGCGCAAAGTCGCGATCCTGTCGGGGGCGCGTACCCGCGAGGGGCTGCAACTCTTGTCGCCTACGCATTACCTGCACGAGGCGCTGGCCCCCACGGCGGATCTGATCGACGGCACGCTTGAGGATGTCCTTGGTGCAGATCCCGACGTAATTATCCTTGCCGATATGGCCGATCTTCCTGAACAGGCGAAACTGCACGACTGGGTGGAGAAGGGCGGTTTGCTGATCCGGTTCGCCGGGCCGCGCATGGCCAATGCCGATCTGGACGCTGACACTCTGCTTCCGGTGCGGCTGCGCGCGGGTGGGCGCTCGATTGGCGGCGCAATGAGCTGGGGGGCACCGCGCGGTCTGGCCCCTTTCCCCGAGGGCTCTCCGTTTGCAGGGCTTTCTGTGCCCGACGATGTGACCGTAAAGGCGCAGATCATGGCCGAACCAGCGCCAGATCTGGCAGAGCACACGATTGCCTCGCTCGTCGATGGCACGCCGTTGGTGACGCGCGCCAAGCTGGGGCAGGGGGCGTTGGTGCTGTTTCACGTCAGCGCCAATGCGGAATGGTCCAGCCTGCCGCTATCGGTGCTGTTTCCCCAGATGCTAGAGCGGCTGGCGGTGTCGGCGCGCCCCAATGCGCCTGAGGTGGCGGATCTGGCGGGCCAAACTTGGGTGCCGCAAAAGCTGCTTGATGGGTTCGGGCGGTTGCGCGATGCGGGCGAGGCGGCAGGCGTGCCCGGCGAAGACTTAGCTAAGGCCGTGGCAGGGCCGAAACTGCAGCCGGGGATTTATGCCGCCGATGATCGCGCGGTTGCGTTGAATGCGCTGGGCCGCGATGCGACGCTAACGCCTGCGAGATGGCCTGCGACTGTAGTGGTTGAGGGCGCGACGGTGACGCAAGAAACGCCGCTGAAGGGCTGGCTTTTGGCGCTGGCACTTGGGGCGCTGATGCTTGATATTTTGGCCGCACTTGCGCTGTCGGGCAAGCTGTGGGGGCCGCGCGCGATCAAGATGGCGGCGCTGGTTGCAGCGCTGGTATTGGCGGGGTTCACGCCCCCGCAAGCCCGCGCTGAAATGAGCGAAGCACGCGCGATTGAGGCGGCGTCGAACGTGGTGCTGGCCGCGATGCCCTCGGGTGATCCAGAGGTTGATAAGATCTCGCTTGCCGGGTTGCGGGGCCTTTCCGCGGTGCTGCGCCAACGCACGACGGTTGAACCCTCTGCCCCGATGATGGTGGATCTGGAAAACGATGATCTGGCGGTTTTCACCTTTATTTACTGGCCGATCACCGAGGGCCAAACCGCCCCGACGCCGCTGGAATACGCTAAGTTAAACCGCTATTTACGCGGCGGTGGGATGATCTTGTTTGATACGCGCGACGCCGATGTTGCGGGCTTTGGTGAGGCCACGCCGACCGGGCGTCGTTTGCAAGCGCTGGCCGCTCCGCTTGATATTCCCCCGCTCGCGCCGATCCCGCCCGATCATGTTCTGACGCGGACGTTCTATTTGCTGCAAGACTTCCCCGGTCGCTACGATGGCACGATCTGGGTCGAGGCCCCACCCGCCGATGCCGAACGCGCCGATGGCATGCCGTTTCGCAACCTCAATGACGGGGTGACGCCGGTGGTGATCGGCGGCAACAATTGGACCGAGGCGTGGGCGATTGACGCGCGCGGGCGTCCAACGTTTCCAGTTGGCCGGGGCCGCACCGGAGAGCGTCAGCGCGAGATTGCCAATCGGTTTGGCGTCAATCTGATTATGCATGTGCTGACAGGCAATTATAAGTCCGATCAGGTGCATGTGCCGGCGTTACTGGAAAGGCTGGGGCAATGAGCGGGATGTCGGTGATCTTTGCGCCGCTGCTGCCGTGGCCCGCGATCTGGGTTGCGGGTGGGGTGGCTTTGGTGCTGCTGGCGTTGGCGCTATGGCGCGGCTTGCGTGGCTGGGCGTTGCGCGCGCTGGCGGCGATGGTGCTGTTGGCGGCGATTGCTCAGCCCTCGCTGCAACGCGAACAAACCGCGCCGCTGTCTGATATCGTGCTGCTGGTGGATGACCGTTCTGCCTCGCAGACGCTATCGGATCGCGCGGAACAGACCGATACTGCCGTGGCGAATGTGCAGGCCCAACTTGACGCGATGCCCAATGTCGAAACACGCCGGATTACGGTCAAGAATGGCGCCGAAAATTCCGGAACCGAACTGGGCGCGGCGCTGTCCGAGGCGCTTGCGTCCGAGCCGCGCGCACGGATTGCCGGGGCGGTGGTGGTCAGCGATGGGCAGGCCCATGACGCCGCCCTTGCGCCCGATCTGCCCGCGCCGCTGCAACTGCTATTGACCGGACGAGGCGATGATTGGGATCGCCGTTTGTTGATCGAAACCGCGCCCGCCTTTGGCATTATCGGCGAGGAAAGCTCAATCCGCCTCAAGGTAGAGGATCAGGGCAAGGTGCCAGCTGATATCGGGACCAAGGCCAAGCTGACGATCTCGATTGATGGCAAGAACCCGAAAACCTACGAAGTGAATGTCGGGCGTGATCTGGAATTGCCGCTGACGCTGGATCATGGCGGGCAGAATGTGGTGCAGTTCACGCTTACCCCGATTGAGGGCGAGTTGACCACGCGCAACAACACGGCC
Source organism: Thioclava sp. (assembly GCF_048263065.1). Classification (NCBI taxonomy): domain Bacteria; kingdom Pseudomonadati; phylum Pseudomonadota; class Alphaproteobacteria; order Rhodobacterales; family Paracoccaceae; genus Thioclava; species Thioclava sp. The sequence goes on along the minus strand of NZ_JBLXEM010000006.1, from coordinate 228,119 downwards.
ACCGTGCAGATCAACGGTGTGCGCGACCGCTTGCGGGTGTTGTTGGTGTCGGGTCAGCCTCATGCGGGCGAGCGCACTTGGCGCAACCTGCTGAAATCGGATGCGGGGGTGGATCTGGTGCATTTCACCATCCTGCGCCCGCCCGAAAAGCAGGACGGGGTGCCGGTGTCGGAGCTGTCGCTGATCGCTTTCCCGACGCAAGAACTGTTCATTGATAAGATCGACGAGTTCGACTTGATCATCTTTGACCGCTATGGCGCGCGCGGCATCCTGCCCTCGGCGTATTTCGACAATATTCGCGACTATGTCGAACGCGGCGGCGCGATTTTGGTCGCGGCCGGGCCGGAATATGCGACCGTTGAAAGTCTTTATCAAACCAGTTTGGGGTCGATCATGCCCGCGCGTCCGACGGGGCGGGTGCTGTCTGAAAGCTTCCTGCCCCGTCCGACCGAGTTAGGTTTGCGCCACCCGGTGACGGCGGGGCTAGAGGGCGCGCCGCCCCCTGCGGATAAGGCCAGCGACGATGACAAAACACCGCATTGGGGCCATTGGCTGCGCCAGATTGAGCTAAGCGATCCGAAGGGTGAGGTCGTGATGTCAGGGGCCGAGGACAAGCCATTGCTGGTGCTCTCGCGAGAGGGCAAGGGGCGCGTGGCGCTGCTGGCCTCGGATCAGGCATGGCTGTGGGATCGCGGATATGATGGTGGCGGGCCGCAGTTGGAATTGCTGCGCCGGATTGCGCATTGGGAGATGAAAGAACCCGAGTTGGAGGAAGAGGCGCTATATGCCGAGATCGATCCCGGCGCGCTATCGATGACGATCGTGCGCCGCTCGATGAAAGACGATGTACCCCCCGCAAGCGTGACGCTGCCCGATGGCACGGTGCAAGAGGTGCCGCTGAGCCAGACCGCGCCGGGGCGGTTCACTGCGCGTTGGACCGCGCCGGGGGCGGGGCTTTATACGCTCAAGGATGGTAAACTGGAGCGCGTTGTTGCGATGGGGCCTGCCAGTCCGCGCGAGTTTGAACAAACCATCGCCAGCGGAAGCCCATTGGCCAACGCGATTGCAGAGTCGGACGGGGCGGTGACGCGGCTGGAAGAGGGTATACCGCGCATTCGCGAGGTTGCGGCGGGGCGTGTGACGTCGGGGCGCGGCTGGATCGGCATTACGCCCCGCGGCGCGCGCACCACGACCGACATTCGCGTGCAGCCCGTTCTGCCCGCTTGGGCGTGGCTGCTGCTGGCGGCGCTACTGACGCTTGGCGCTTGGATGTTTGAGGGTCGCGGGCGGCGCGCGGTCTAAAGCTACGCCGCCCGACCGGTTATTAGTAGATTACGACCGAGCGGATCGACTTGCCCTCATGCATCAGATCGAAGGCGTCGTTGATTTTTTCCAGCGGCATGGTGTGGGTGATCATCGGGTCGATCTCGATCTTGCCATCCATATACCACTCGACGAACTTCGGCACATCGGTGCGCCCCTTGGCGCCGCCAAAGGCCGTGCCCTTCCAGACGCGTCCGGTGACCAGTTGGAACGGTCGCGTCGAGATTTCAGCGCCCGCCGCCGCCACGCCGATGATCACCGACACGCCCCAGCCGCGATGGCTGCATTCCAGCGCGTCGCGCATGACCTTGGTGTTGCCAGTCGCGTCAAAGCTGTAATCCACGCCGCCGATTTGATCGGCGCCCTTTTTGGTCAGGTTGACGATTTCCTCGACAACGGTGCCTTTGATCTTTGACGGGTTCACGAAATGGGTGAGGCCGAATTTGCGCGCCATTTCCTCTTTGTCGTCGTTCAGATCGACGCCGATGATCATATCGGCCCCGGCCATACGCAGGCCTTGGATCACGTTCAAGCCGATCCCGCCAAGGCCGAACACTGCTGCGGTTGAACCGATCTCAACGCCCGCCGTGTTGATCACCGCGCCGATGCCGGTCGTGACGCCACAGCCAATGTAGCAGATCTTGTCGAACGGTGCGTCCTCACGCACTTTGGCCAGCGCGATTTCGGGCATCACGGTGTGATTGGCGAATGTCGAGCAGCCCATGTAGTGAAACAGCGGCGTGCCATCGAGCATGTGAAAGCGCGTCGTGCCATCGGGCATTAGGCCTTGGCCCTGCGTGCCCCGGATCGCGGTGCACAGGTTGGTTTTGCCCGACAGGCAGGACGGGCATTCACGGCATTCGGGCGTGTAAAGTGGGATGACGTGATCGCCGGGTTTGAGCGTGGTGACGCCCTCGCCCACTTCCAGCACTACGCCTGCGCCTTCATGGCCAAGGATGCAGGGAAACAGCCCTTCGGGATCGGCACCCGAGCGGGTGAATTCATCGGTGTGGCAGATGCCGGTGGCCTTGATTTCGATCAGAACTTCGCCCGCTTTCGGCGGGTCGAGTTCCACCTCCATGATTTCAAGTGGCTTTCCAGCTTCCAATGCGACTGCGGCACGGGTTCTCATGGGCGTCTCCTCAAGGTATAAACAGGCCAAGAACCTGCGCGAATGCGTGGGTGAATGCAATAAAGGGTGTGATATGTTGACCAGATTTTCCGCTTTGCCTGTTGTGTTGTTGTCGGTGCTGGCGCTTGCGGCGTGTGACCCCGCAGGCCCGGTTGAGCAAACCCCAGACCAAGGCGCGGCTGTGCCGGCGCCCTATCTGACGCCGCAGACCACTGTGACGGCAGGTGGACTGCAAGAGCGTGAGCCCGACACCTGCGGCGCGGTCAATTATGTTTCGGTGCTCGGCCAACCTGCGGCGCAGATCCAGACGCTTGGCATCACCAAGCCAATGCGAATCGTAGAATGGCGCGGCGTTGAAGATCAGGTCTACAACCCGCAGCGCGTGGTGTTCCGCCTCGATTCGCGCGGCAATGTTTACAATATCGATTGCGGATAAGCCCGATCGACCCCCTGCACCTATGGCTGCAGGGGATTAGTCTGCCTTAAAGCGACCGTGGCAATCCTTGCACGATGCGCCCAAAGCGTTGAGCCCATCGGCCAGACCGCCTGCGCTGAACGGGTCCATCTCATCGGCGGCTTTTTGTAAGCGGCGCGTCTTTTGCCAGAACTCGCCCTCATAATCCCAAAGGCGGGGCAGGGCTTTGGATGCCGGATCTGTGGCAGGGTCTGCGAAGGCATCGGTGACTTTTGCGGCATCTTCGCGCAAGGCAGCGGTTGCGGCGGCAGCGGCGGTCGCGTCAAACGGCGCTTTCTTGGTGGCCATATCGCCTACGATTGTCAGGTTGTCCTTGAGGCGATCCATCAGTTCCATGCGCGCACGCACGGTCGGGTCTTTCGCCACATCTTTGGCTGGCGTCATCGAGGCAGTCAGGATGAGTGCCAGCGACAGGCTGAGCGAGGCAGTCAGGACGGATCGGCTCATTTCGGTGCTCCGGTGATTTAGCGCAACCTGCCGTTTATAGGGCAAAAGCGCAATCACGCAACGATCACGAAAACGAAAGCCCCGACCAAATTGGTCGGGGCTTTGGTTGCGGAGCAGAGCGTTTCGACGGTGCGAACTGAGTGGGGGCTGTTAACCGCACCGCCGAAACTGTCAGCGTTTTCCGCTAAACCCTTTATTGCGCGTAAAAGGGGCGGGAACGGGTGCTATTTTGGGCAAATCCAAGGCCTTTTCACGGCGTGTATCGGGCGTCGTGGGATCAAACGCCGCGACTGTTTTGACCGGTCTTGATTTGTGCGCGCGCCGCGATACCATCGGGATATGACGGTGCAACCGCCCACCCCTTTTCCGCCACGCCCTGCCGAGCCGCAGGTCGCGTTTGATCGTGGCGAGTTGAACGTGATCCTGTCGCTGTACGGGCGTGCGGTCGCGGCCGGGGAATGGCGCGATTACGCAATGAGTTTTCTGCGCGAAGTAGCCGTGTTTTCGATCTTTCGGCGCGCCGCCGAGACGCCGCTTTATCGTATCGAGAAACGCCCTGCGTTACGCAATCGCCAAGGGTTGTATGCCGTCATCGGGCCGCAGGGACAGGTCTTGAAACGCGGCGGAGATCTGCGCGTGGTGCTGCGCGAGTTAGATCGAAAGCTGATCCGGGCCGTCGATTAATCGATGAGCGCGCGTGTGGTGTCTCTCGGAGCCTCCGGCGGGAGTATTTATTGGCTAGATGAAAAGGCGGGACGTTTGCAGCCCAGATAGGGGCTGTCGCCCGCGCTGGCGATCCGCGCAAGGCAGGCACGGATGGGTTCATAGGCAACGCTCATGGTGTGGCCATTGGCGTGAATCAGCGTTTCGGGGTCACAGACCATCGCGACATGGCCTTTCCAGAAGATCAGATCGCCGCGCTGTAGGGGCGCGCCTTCGGGCAGCGGTTCGCCCAGTTCACGCCATTGCATATCGCTATCGCCGGGCACGGATTGACCGCAAAGTGCATAGCCAACTTGTACGAGCCCCGAGCAGTCAATCCCGTTGCGCGAGTTGCCGCCCCACAGGTAGGGCGTGCCCAGCAGCGCCTCGGCCACGGTGACGGGGTCGGTGAGAGGGGCGTCCAGTGGTGTCGCGTGTTGGCGGGGGACAAAGCCTTGTGCGGCAATCAAGAATTCGGGGGTTTCGCCCTTTACGGTCAGCCTTGCGCCGAGGGAAAGCGCCATCACTTCGCCGCGCTTAATCGAGGCTTCGCGGTAAAGATGAGTGGCGGGCGCGGTCACGATGTGGCTGGGCGCGGTTCTTGGACCAAGGGCGGCGTTTGTGATCCATCCGCAATAGTCGTCCCAGGCGGCCTGCACGAAGGCATGCGTTTCGTTCGCCTCGATTACTGTGACCGCCGCGCCAAACAGCACTTGTCTGTCGCGTTGGACGCCGGGGTTTGGGCAAAGATCTGCGGTCGGGGTGCAGATGCTGGCGGGTGTGCCTTGCGTGTAGTGCTCGGCTTTGATGTGGTCGCGCAGGGTTACCAAGGCGACGGTTCCCGAGAACGGCAGGCGGCGGCGATCGCTCATAGCAAGACCTCGGGCAGGGCTGTGAGGATTGCGCGTGCGCCTTGGCCAACGCCGCCCCTTGAACGCGCGGGCGCGGGGGCTGGTTGCCAGCCATAGATGTCGAAATGTGCGAACCGCGGGGTTTGGGTGACGAAGCGGCGCAGGAATAAGGCCGCCGTGATCGAGCCCGCCATCCCGCCCGAGGGTGCATTGTCGAGATCGGCGATGCCCGGTTCGATTTTGGATTCGTAGGGCGCCCAGAATGGCATGCGCCAAAGCGGGTCGGCAGCGGCTTGCGCGGCTTTGGAGAGGGCCGCAGCGAGGGCATCGTCATCAGTGTAGAAGGGGGGCAAATCGGGGCCAAGGGCCACCCGCGCAGCGCCTGTCAACGTTGCCATGCAGATCAGCAGATCGGGGCATTCTTCATCTGCCAAGGCGAGGGCATCTGCCAGCACCAAACGCCCTTCGGCATCGGTATTATTGACCTCAACGCTAAGCCCCTTGCGCGAGATGAGGATGTCGCCGGGCCGGAAACTATCGCCGGATACCGCGTTTTCCACCGCCGGGATCAGCACGCGCAGGCGCAGTTTCAACCCCAATTGCATGATCATATGGGTCAGCCCTAGCACCGTGGCCGCGCCGCCCATATCCTTTTTCATCAACCCCATCGACGCGCCGGGTTTGAGATTCAGCCCGCCGGTGTCAAAACACACACCCTTGCCAACCAGCGTCAGTGTCGGGCCGCTCTCGCCCCAGCGCAAATCAATCAGACGCGGCGTGCGCGGCGAGGCGCGCCCGACCGCGTGGATCATCGGGAAGTTTTGCGTCAGCAGGTCATCGCCTGATATGGTCGAGACCTGCGCGCCGTGGTGATCGGCAAGCAGGCGGATCGCAGCCTCTAGCTCATCCGGGCCCATATCAGAGGCGGGCGTGTTGATCAGATCGCGGGTGAACGCCTCGCCCGCCGCCATTGCCTCAAGACGCGCGCGGTCCAGCCCTTCGGGGCAGACTAGTCGGGCCTTTGGGGGGGCATCGGGGGCGTAGCGGGCAAAGCGGTAACCCGCGAGAAGCCAGCCCAAAGCTGCCTCGTATAAGGCGTCCTGCCGGAGGTCGCCTTGCAATTGCCACGCCCCTTCAGGCAATGCCGTGGCTGCAAGCGAAAGTGCAAAGCGCACTCTCTCGCAAGCCTGTGCATCGCCCAAACCCAGCAACGCGCCCGCTACACCCGTTGCGCCGGGCAGGAGCACCACGGCGCCCGCCGCAGCGCCAAACCCCTGTGCGCGTACAAAATCGGCCTGCGCTTGGGGCAGCGATGCCAATTGGACCTCAAGCGCGTCGGGCCTGACCAAGATCAGCGGGCGCGCGTCCTTAATGCTATCAGCAAAGCGTAGTTCGGGACGTTCGGCGAGAAAGGAAAAATCGGCGGACATTGCGGCTCCTTGGGGCTGGCTGACCTGCGCAGACTAGCGCCGCCAGCCGCACCCGCAAGGGATCAAAGCCGCAGATCGCCTAAATCCCACACCTCTGTGAGCGAGCGATCCGCAAGTCGCATCAGCCGCGCCAGAACCGCCGCTTGCGCAATGTGATCATGCGCCTCAATGCAGACTTGCAAATTCTGCGCGGCCAGCACCAACGAGCTAAGCCCGATCTGTTCCGCCAGCGTGATCGTCGCGTCCGGATCCGCAATCATCTTGGCGCATTGATGCGCTTTCGCGGCCTTCTCGACTGCAACAAGATATTGTGCGATGTCCTCCATCGCAGTTGAAATCACCTGCTCTGCCGCTACGTCGCCAAGCTGCGCATAAAGCACGACGATGCGTGCTGGATCGAGTGCGCTTGCCTCGTCACATGTGAACCGCGATACTTGTGCCACCCCAAAACCCCTTTGAGCCAATTGATCTACTGGTCCCCACCAGTGCGGGCAGTTTGACAAGAAGGTCTCAAGAAAGGGTTATGCGATATCGAAAATTGCTCGAATTCTTTCGCTAGGCAGGTTATTTGACCCAAGGTGACAGGGTAAACCACGCGAGGATTCGATGAGAGAGCATGCCAAACCGCTGCCAAGCTACCTGGTGGGCCGCTATCGGGGCTGGCACGCCACGTCATATACCGAAAACCGCGCCTGGTATCGTCGGCTGGCCGAAGAGGGGCAGCGCCCGCGTTCGATGATCATCGCGTGTTGTGACTCGCGTGTGCATGTGACCTCGATGTTCGGCGCGGATCAGGGCGAGTTTTTCATTCACCGCAACATCGCCAACTTGGTGCCGCAGTTTACGCCCGATGGCGATCACCATGGTACTTCGGCGGCCGTGGAATATGCCGTCAAAAATCTGCGCGTTGCCCATATGATTGTGCTGGGCCATTCTAGTTGCGGCGGCGTGGAGGGCTGTCATGCGATGTGTTCGGGTCAGGCCCCCGAACTTGAGGAGAAGACCTCGTTCACCGGGGCTTGGCTAGACCTGTTGCGCCCGGGATATGAGCGCGTGACGGAACGCAACCCTGCAGATCCATTGACGGAATTGGAGCGTGAGGCGGTTAAAATCAGTCTTGAAAACCTGATGACGTTTCCTTTTGTGCGCGAGGCGCTGAATGATGATCGCATGACCCTCCATGGGCTGCGCCATGACATCAGCGAAGGCTTGCTTGAGCAGTATGACTCGGCAACAGATCGGTTTGAAACGATCTGATTGCCCCAAATCTGACGCGCGTTCACCCGGTGTTAAGTAAGCGCGGGCCACACTGGGGGCATGACACAAACCCGACTCGTTTCCATGCGCCTCTCCCTTGATTTGATCGCTTTGATCGAACAGGAGGCGCATGCGTTTGACACCTCTCCCGCAGAGGTGATCCGCCGTGCCTTGCGCATCGGTTTGACTCCCGCGGCTGAGCCTGAGGATGATTTTCACCCCGTCCCGCTGCCCGAGATGGCTGCGCTGCAAGAGGCGCTGGATCTTGCCGAGGGGTGGATTGATCTGCAGATGCGATTGCGCCGTGCAGGTTTGGTGCTGCGGGCGGGCGGGTCGGATGGGCGTTTAGGTGTCCATGAATGGCCCTCGGATCGGTTCATGATCGCGCTGGAGGAGATCGGTCCCAACCTTGGGGAGCTGGTGCTACGCTATCGTGCGCCATTTCCGGGAAGGCCTATGTTCGAGGCGAAAGGGGAGGCTGGCACCCTCACCGAAGCGGCGCAAAACCTTTCGATCTCGCGCCGTTTTGTGCTGCCACCTCTGCGCCCCGCTGCCTGAGCGCAATTAGCGCAGGATTTGATCTGTCGGCCAGCTCAGCGTGGTCTCGGTGCGGATCTGTTTCTCTTGTCCGGCGGGCAAATCAAATGTCCAAGCCAGTACGCCACGTTTGTCGTCGTAGTTGGTCGCGCTGGGCTGCAAGCTGAACTTGTATGAGATTTTCAGATCGTCCTGTTCGGAATAGGGCACGCGGTCGATCACGCGCATCGGCCAGTCGCGATTGGTCAGGTTCTTGACGTCGATCTGCACCACTTCGCGTCGCTCGTTGGACTTGGAAATGATGCCGCGATCGCCCTCGGTGGTGTCGGGCATGGTGCGGGTCAGGCGAATCCCCTCAATGGCACCAAAGCCAAGGCGCAGCTTATCCCCGGCCGCAATCATCGGCAGGTGCGTTTGCCCAACCATTGCGCCGTCGGCAAACAGATTGGCCGGGCCTGGCAGCAAAATCTCACCGGTGTCGTTGGTTCCTTCGGCCACGCGGTAGGCCTGCGGATCGCTTAGCGGCACAGCCTCGGCCAGCACGCTGACGGGAAGCGTTTTGGCATCCAGTTTCAGGCGCAGATCATCAACGCCATCGCGCAGATCAACGGCTATCGGGTAATGATAGGTCACGGTTTCACCCTGCATTTGCAGCGCGGCAGTATCCGTCATCGCGGCTTCGGCCATCATCGGTTCCGGCGCTGCCATCCCCGAATCCGCGCGTGCGAGATCTTTGCTAAGCGGCTGTACGACCATTGGCGGCCCAATCCGCGCAAGACGGGGATAAACCGGTGCGGGCGCAGATTGCCCGCCCGGGCGCGCGGTGGAGAGTGTTAGATCGACGTTGCTCCAATCCTCGCCAGTGGCTTGATGAACCGACACAAACCGCTCCATATCCAGCGTGTTGGATGCTGCATCAAGGCGCAGATCATAGCTCGGTTGCCAGCCCGCATTGCCCGCGTAAGAGGTGATCGTGAGGGTGCCAGATCCCTGAACCATCGCGCGCAACACATCGTGGTTTTTCGCCGGGTTTTGCAAGGCATCTAGCGCTGCCTGCGCCTGTTTCACCGCCGTTTGTAGCGGTTTAAGCGCGGCTTCGGCGCGGCGCGCATCGGCCTGCGCGGCAATCGCGCGCTCGGATGCGGCAAGAATTTGATCACCCACCATCTGCGCCATAGCTTGTAGTTGCGCGGGATCACTGACCTGCGTGCCAGCACTTTTGAGAAAGTCGATCTGATCTTGCGCGGCCTGAGCTTTGGCGCGGATCGTGGCGACCTGATCTTGCGCGTTCGCAAGCGCTTCGCGGGTTTGATCTAGGCGCGCGCGTGCGGCTTTGATTTGCGCGCTGTCGGTGTTGGCCAGCTCCGGTGTGCGCCCGTCGATCAGGCTGACCGCACCGATTTGCACGCCTTCGCCCATCACCCGCAAGGTCGAGATTTCGGTGCCTTCGGGCAATCCCGGCACCAGCACTTCGTGCGATCCCTCGGGCAGTTTCAGCGTGACATCGCGCACCACTTGGGCTCCGCGCGGAAACAGCGTCACGGCGCGGATCGTGGCGGGGGCCTCAATCGTGTCGGCAAGGGCGGGTGTCGCGCCCAAAAGCAGCGCGGCGACGAGCGTGATACGCATGGAATTCCTCCGGTTTAAGCGGGTTCAGGGTGGGCTGGCACGCGCGGGATGGCAATGGGGAGAATAGCGCAGTTTGGGCGAAATCGGCGTGGACTTGCCCAGATTACGCCTTTGGCGGGGCGATCAACGCCGCGAGCGCCGCGATTTCGGGCGCACCGGCTTGCGTGACTTTGGCTTCTAGCGCACGATAGGTCGACAGAACGGCCTCGCCCGTCTCGGTCAGGGCCGCGCCACCGCCTTGCGGACCACCGCGCACACTGTCGACCAAGGGTGCGCGAAAGGCGCCGTTCATTTCGTCTACCAAAGACCAGGCGCGTTTATAGCTCATGCCCATCGCGCGCCCGGCTGCTGAAATTGAGCCCTCAGAGGCGATTGACTCGAGCAGTCGGGCCTTGCCGGGCCCCAGCATCGCATCCCCGAAATAGAGGCGCAGCATCAGTCGGGTCAACTCCATCGCGTGAGGCTCCTGTCAGGTGGTTCGCCCTATCCTGTAAGCCCGCGCGCGCCTTGGCAAGGCCGCCCCTTGTGCTTATCCGCGCCATCTTGCAGCTTGGCGCGAGTTTTCGCCCCGGAGCCTATATGCGCCTATCCATCGCCTGTCTGGTTGCAGCCTATCTGCTGAGCCAGTTTTATCGTACCTGTCTGGCCGTGTTGACCCCTGTGCTGCATGATCAGATTGGCGTGACGGCGGGGGATTTGGCGGTGTCGCTGGGGCTTTGGTATGGAGCCTTTGCGCTGGTGCAGATCCCGGTGGGCGAGGCGCTGGACCGGATCGGGCCGCGCCGCACGGTGGGCTGGACGCTGGCCCTTGGTGGCGGTGGCGGGGCGGCGGCCTTCGCGTTGGCGCAGGGGCCGATGGGCATTCACATCGCGATGGTGCTGATCGGGATGGGCTGCGGGCCGATCCTTGTGGGCAGCTATTTCATATTTGCGCGCAGCTTCAAACCGGCGTTGTTTGGCACGCTTGCGGCCTCGATGATGGGGGTGGGCAGTTTGGGCAATCTGGCGGGGGCGGCGCCGTTGGCTTGGGCGGTGGGGCAGTTTGGCTGGCGTCCCTCGCTTTGGGTGTTGGCGGGGGTGACGCTGGCCGTGGCGGCCCTGATCTTGATCTTCGCGCGCGATCCCGAGCGTATTGTGCAGCCGCCCGGCGTGCGGCGCGGTTCGGCGCTGGATGTGCTAAAGCTGCCGGGGTTTTGGATGCTTTTGCCCCTGACGATGGCGAATTACACGGCGGCGGCGGGGATTCGCGGGATCTGGGCGGGGCCATATCTGGCTGATGTGTTTGGCGCGGATGCGCATGTGATTGGCCGGGTGACGCTGGTGATGGGACTTGCGATGATCGCGGGCAATTTCGCCTACGGCCCTGCGGATCGTCTCTTTGGCAGCCACAAGCGGGTGATCTTGGCGGGCAACGGCGCGCTTGTGCTGGCGCTCGCGGCGCTGGTTTTCTGGAGCGCGCAATCGCTGCCGTTGGCCACGGTGATTTTGGCGCTGATCGGATTTTCCGGCGCGTCTTTCCCGGTAATCATGGCGCATGGGCGCACGTTTTATCCGCCCCATCTGACCGGGCGCGGCGTGACGCTGCACAATATGTTCTCGATCATGGGGGTAGCGGCGATGCAGTTTGCGTCGCGTCCGGTGTTTGATTTTGCCTCGGCGCAGTTTGCGCCTGCGACCGCCTATGGTCTGCTGTTTGCGTTCTTCTTGGCGCCGCTCGTCGTTGGTCTGGGGTTTTACGTTTTCACCCGCGACACTGGCGATGGTCTGAATTAGAACGAACACATGACCCAGATTGACGTGATCGCCCCAAACCTCAAACAGCGCCTGTCGGGCGTCACCGCCACCGTGGTGCGGCTGGTGCCCATTCAGGCGCGTGAGATCGGGATTGTGGCGACGGGACCGGGGCTGCCGGCGGAGGTGCCGCATGTGCCGCTCTGGCGCCTGCCGTTTCTGCCACGGCGCAAACGGGTTTGGCATGCGCGACGCAATACCGAGATGCTGCTGGGGCTATTTTTGCGTGATGTCTTGCGGATGAGGCTGAAGCTGTTGTTCACCTCGGCAAGCCAGCGTCAGCATAGCGGCTACACGAAATGGTTGATTGGAAAGATGGATCGCGTTGTGGCGACCTCGCAGCGCACGGCCTCTTATCTGGAGCGAAATTGCGACGTTATTCTGCACGGCATTGACGCCGACAGCTTCACGCCCGCGCCGGATCGTGCGGCATTGCGCACCAAGCTGGGGCTGCCTGGGGGACTACTGGTAGGGTGCTACGGGCGTATTCGCGCGCAAAAGGGCACGGATGCGTTCGTCGATGCGATGATCGCGGTGCTGCCCTCGCGCCCCAACGTCACGGGGTTGGTGATGGGGCGCGCCGTTGGGGAACATGGCGCATTTCTTGAGGGGTTAAAGGCGCGCGTGGCTAAGTCCGGCCTGGCGGGTCGCATCCTGTTTCTGCCCGAGGTGAGCGTCGACAAGATGGCCGATTGGTATCGCGTGCTTGACCTGTATATCGCGCCGCAGCGTTGGGAAGGCTTTGGTCTGACGCCGATTGAGGCGATGGCCTGTGGGGTGCCGGTTGTCGCGACCCGCGTCGGCGCGTTCGAAGAAATCGTGACGGATGAGACCGGCGCGCTGGTCGACCCGGGTGATCCCGCTGCGCTGGCCACGGCTGCCGCGCCGTTTCTGGACGATCCTGCGCGTCTCGCCGCGGCGAAAATCGCAGCACGAGCGCACGCCGAGACGGATTTTCGCATTGAGGGCGAGGCGGCCGCATTGGTCGCGATCTATCGTGAGATGCTGGCGTGACGCGGCTCGGGTTTCTGATGGCGCGTCTGATGCGCCAAGAGGCACCGCTGGCGGCGCTTTCAGTGTCGCAAGCGGAGTTGTCGGGCGATCTGGCGGGCAAGTCGGTGGCGCTGGTGGGCAATGCGCGCGCGCTGGCCGAGGGCGATGCGGGTGCGGAAATCGACGGGCATGACGTGGTGATCCGCATCAACCGCGCGCCAATGCCAAGCGTACGAAGCCACGGCACGCGCACCGATTGGCTGGCGCTGGCGACCTCGTTGAGCGCCGCGGATCGCGCGCGGATCAAGCCGGGGCGCATCCTGTGGATGGGCCATAAACGCAAGCGTCTTGACTGGCAAAGCGCGCAAAGCGATGGGTTTTATCTGCATCCGCTTGACGATTACGAGGCGCTCAAGACCCGTCTTGGGGCGCAGCCCACGACTGGGGTGATGCTAATTGATATGCTCGCGCGCTCCAACCTTGCGCGGTTGGATCTGTACGGCTTTGACTTCTTCGCCTCGCTGTCGCTGTCAGGATCGCGTAGCGCTGACAAGGTGCCACATGATTTCGCCGCCGAGGCTGCACTAGTGGGCACTCTGATCGCACAAGATTCGCGCATCATTCGCAACTGATCTGCGCCATAACCCTTTTATTTTCCGCTCGAAGGCGATATGTGCGCCTTTGTTCTTTTTGGGCAAGGAGGTCTTGATGGGCTATAGAGTCGTCGTCGCTGGTGCCACGGGTAATGTGGGCCGCGAAATGCTGAACATTCTGGCTGAGCGCCAGTTCCCGGTCGACGAGATCGTCGCGCTTGCGTCGCGTCGCTCGCTTGGCACTGAGGTCAGCTTTGGCGACAAGACCCTGAAGACCAAGGACCTAGAAGGCTTTGATTTCACAGGCTGGGATATTGCGCTGTTCGCGATTGGTTCGGATGCGACCAAGAAATATGCGCCGATCGCAGCGAAATCGGGCTGTGTAGTGATCGATAACAGCTCGCTGTATCGCTATGACGCCGATGTGCCGCTGGTCGTGCCGGAGGTGAACCCTGAGGCGGTCGATGGCTACACCAAGAAAAATATCATCGCGAACCCGAACTGCTCGACCGCGCAGATGGTTGTGGCGCTGAAACCGCTGCATGACCGCGCTAAGATCAAGCGCGTTGTGGTGTCGACCTATCAGTCGGTTTCCGGCTCGGGGAAAGATGCGATTGACGAGCTGTGGAACCAGACGAAGGGCATGTATGTGCCCGGCCAAGAGGTCGAACCCAAGGTTTACCCCAAGCAGATCGCGTTCAATGTGATCCCGCATATCGACGTGTTCCTTGACGATGGCTCCACCAAAGAAGAGTGGAAAATGGTCGCTGAAACCAAGAAGATCATCGACAAGTCGATCAAGCTGACCGCCACTTGTGTGCGCGTGCCGGTGTTTGTGGGCCATTCGGAAGCCATCAACATCGAGTTTGAAGAGTTTCTGGACGAGGACGAAGCGCGCGACATCTTGCGTGAAGCGCCCGGCATCATGGTGATCGATAAGCGCGAGGACGGCGGCTACATCACCCCGATCGAATGCGTTGGTGATTACGCGACCTATATTTCGCGCATCCGTCAGGATTCGACGATTGAGAACGGGCTGAACATCTGGTGCGTATCTGACAACCTGCGCAAGGGTGCCGCGCTGAACGCGGTGCAAATCGCAGAAACGCTGGGCAATCGCTGTTTGAAAAAGGGCTGATCGCCCTTAGTCGAGAGTTTTAAGGACGCCCGGGGGAAACCTCGGGCGTTTTGCTTTTCACAGGACACGGATCGGCGCAGCGAAAAGGCGCGGGAGGTTGCCCCCCCGCGCCCGTAATTTTCAAGCGCTTTCGGCGTTATGCCTCGACGGTTTCGACCTGCTTGGCACCGGTGGTTTCCGGTCCTGCAATTTCGATCCTGCGGGGTTTCAGCGCCTCGGGCACTTCGCGCACTAGATCAATATGCAGCATGCCGTTTTCATGGCTGGCACCGGTGACTTTCACATGATCGGCCAGCGCAAAGCGGCGTTCGAACGCACGGGTCGCGATGCCGCGATGCAGGTAGCTGCGTTTGTCATCCTCGGATTTGCGGCCCGTTACGATCAAGCTGCCTTCCTTCATTTCGACGCCCAACTCGTCGCTGCCAAAGCCAGCAACGGCAACGGAAATTCGATAAGAATTCTCGTCGATCTTCTCGATATTATAGGGCGGGTAGGTCGGCTGTGCGACATCACTGGTCAGCGCGCGATCCATCAGATCCGCCACCCGGTCAAAGCCGACAGTGGCACGATACAGCGGAGATAGGTCAAAGTTTCGCATGTCATCATCCTCTCTTGAGCGATGCTAAGCGCCCGCCCTTCCGGGCCGGGCAGTTTTCAACTCGAGACCCGTTATGGCATCCCGATGAGAGGAATTTGGGGATCGCGATTTGCCAATTCAAGAGGGGGACGCACCCTCAAGGGCGCAGGAATTTCGCCCCTGAGCTGCCGCCGTTCAAGATGCGCGGCTTGCCCGTTTCGGGTGCGCTCCGCTGATTTGGCTTTATCATACGCGCGCTTTGGGCTGGGGCGGCTTTCCCCTCGATCACGCCCCGCCCTGAGCGCAAATTTGACTTGAGCTGCGCCACGATGCTTGGCAGCTCCATACCATAGGCCTGCACTTTCCCGTTAGAACGTTCGCCAGACGACACGAGCGAAACAATCTGCGCGCGCTGCCCGGCCGAGACACCCGAGCGGTCAAAAACCGGCGCGCCAGAGGAGCCGTGATCGACATCGCAATCAAACCCGATCAGCCCCTGCGCACGGCCGAACACTGTGCAATCTCGCTGCCAAGATAGCGTGTCAGCACGTCCGCGCGCATACGACACCACGCTTACCTGTGCGCCTTTGTCTCCTGCGGTTCCGACGCGAAACCATGCTGCGATCGAACTCGGAATCGGCGTCGCAAGTTGCAGCAAAGCGACGTCGTGGCGAACCGTCTGAGCCGAGAGTGGCGCGTAGGGCGTGTATTGCGGATCAGCGATCATGCGCACGACCGGACGCGCGGCGATATTATGGTCGCCTGTTTGCCCCGCTAAGAAGGTCAGTTCCGACGGATTACGCGGCTTTTTCGCGCCACGATTAAAGATGCAATGCCCGGCCGTCAGTACCAGATCTGGCGTAATCAACACGCCCGTGCAATATCCGGTTTTCCCGATGCGAACCTTGCCCACGGCCTCCCAGCCAAACAGATCAGAGCGCCGTGACAGCGCATCCAGCCCGCTTTGCGCAGATACGGATGGAGCGAGCAGAGTCAACCCAAGCGCCATGGGTAAAATCATGCGTAGTAAATTTCGGCGATGCATGGGGGGGCTCCTATCAGGGACGTAGGAATTTTGCGCCTTTGACGCGGATTTCATTCGCGCCATCAGTGACTTCGCGTGAGGCGAGATCGGCGCGCAGATCTGCGACGCCGCGCACCAAAGCCCCGACCGAGACCTTCTCGCGCCCGATTTCCGCCTTGGCCGAGATGACCGAAACGATGCGCGGCACACCGTTATCCAACGTGAAAACTGGCGCACCTGAAGACCCGAAATCGACCGAGCAGCTTAGCACGACTGTGTTGTTTTCGCGCTCAATGACACGACAGGCGCGTTGCAGCGATGGCGCCTCGGAGCGCCCTTTGGCATAGGATAGAACGCCGACACTTTCGTTGCGGGTTGGCGGATTTTGATCGAGTTCGAATAGGCGCAACTGCGGCAGGCGCACCGGTAGCGCCAGCTCGACAAGCGCGAGGTCGAACGAAGACCGTGCCAGCTGTCTTGGCCCGTCATAGTGATAGGACGGATGGGCGATCGCGCGTTTCACCTTGCGATAGGCCAGCGCGCGCCCATTGCGCCAGCCCGCGCGGAACTCGATGTCGCTTGCGTCAACCATAGCACCGGTGCGTTTGTCAAACAGACAATGCGCTGCCGTCAGCACCAGATCGGGCGCAATCAACGTGCCGGTGCAAAAGCCTCCATGGCCAAGATCCAGCTTGCCTACAGCTTCCCAGCCGCGTGACGCATCCCCTGTCTCAAGTGCTTGCAAGGGTTGATCGGCCAGCGCGGGCAGCGCTGACGCGAGCAAGACAGTGAGAAAGGCGATCAGCCGCATTCGAGGACTCCGCTGGTGTGTTGGCCAATAGGTATCGCGCGAATGGGGCTGAACTGTGGCGCGGTTTGCGCGAAGTTACCCGATCAGAGCGGGCGGTTTCGGCCCGCCTAGCGCCCAATCAAGCAACTCGACTGTATGTACCACAGGCACATCGGTGCCCCCGCCGATTTGCACCATGCACCCGATATTGCCCGCCGCGATGACCTGCGGTGATTTTGCCTCAAGGGTCGCAACTTTGCGCCGCTTCAGCTCGTCCGAGATCTCGGGTTGCAGCAGGTTATAGGTGCCCGCAGAGCCGCAGCACAGATGGCTGTCGGCAGGTTCGACCACCTCAAACCCGGCGCGTTTCAGCAAGTCTTTAGGTGCAGATTTAATCTGCTGGCCATGTTGAAGCGAGCAGGCAGCATGATAAGCGACGCGCATATTTCCGCTCGCTTCAGGAATTCCAATTTTTTCGAGAAATTCAGAAATGTCGAAAGCAAGCTTGGAAACCTGCGCAGCTTGTTCGGCCAGCGGGTCATCGCGAAACATGTGGCCATAGTCTTTGACGGTCGTGCCGCAGCCGGAGGTATTGATGATCACCGCGTCCAGATCGCCCTCGCCCAGATAAGCGTGAATGTTGCGCGCCGCTTGGGCATGGGCCTCGATTTCGCGGCCCATGTGATGGCTGAGCGCGCCGCAACACCCCAGATCCTTGGGCACGACTACCTCACAACCAAGTCGGCGCAGCAGGCGGATCGTGGCATCGTTGATATCGGTGTTAAGCGCGCGCTGCGCACAGCCGATCTGCAATGCCACGCGGTATTTCTTGGCGCCGATAGGGGCGAAGACCTGCGGGTCGTCATTGCGCGACACTGGCGGGATAGATTTCGGCGCCATGGCGATCATTGCGCGCAGGCGTTTGTCGGGCAAAAACCGCGCAAAGGGCCTCGCCAGCTTTGCCCCGCCCATCGCCAACCGGAACCGTCCCGGATAAGGCACAATCTTGGCCAGCGTCCAGCGCAGCATCCGGTCCATCAGCGGGCGCTTGTAGGTTTTTTCGACATGGACGCGCGCGTGATCGATCAGATGCATGTAGTTCACGCCCGAGGGGCAGGTGGTCATGCAGGCGAGGCAGGACAGGCAGCGATCCAGATGTTTCACGGTCTTTTCATCGGCGTCACGCCCACTTTCGAGCATGTCCTTGATAAGATAAATCCGTCCACGCGGGCTGTCCAATTCATCGCCAAGCACTTGATAAGACGGGCAAGTCGCGGTGCAGAAACCACAATGCACGCAGGCGCGCAGAATGTCATTGGCATGCGCAGTACCCGGATCTTTCAGCTGTTCCTCGGTGAAATTCGTCTGCATCAGCTCATCCTTCCGGGGTTCAAAATGCCGCGCGGATCGAACTGTGCGCGCAACCCAGCTGAGAGGGCTGCGACGGGCGCTGGTTCGGGTTGAAATGCCGCCCCTTGAGTGCCGCGCATCAAGGTGGCGTGGCCGCTATAGGGTGCGGCCAGCGCGCGGGCATCGGCGCCCTCTGGCAATACCGCCCAGATCAACCCGCCGCCCCAATCGAGCATCACTTCGCCACCCAAACGCGCGATGATATCAGCGGCTTCTGAGGGCTTGACGGACAGCCGCCATAAGTCGCCCGGCTTGCCGATAAACGGAGCCAGATCGCGCAGATCCGCCCAGATCGCCCCCGAGCCGTCTTGCTCAATCCGGGTCGCTCCGAAAGGTTCAAGAAGGGCGGCCAGCTTGGCGGCCCGATATTCGACCGATTGCGCCAACCCTTCTACACGCACAACTGCGCCCACGCCCGGAACCCAGCCCGCGCCCGACACATCAAAAGGCGAGCCAAGCGCCGCTGCCAACGCCACCTGCGCCGCCCCGGCGGGCAGATCGACGATGACCGTGGCTTGCGTTGGCGCGGCGGGCAGAAGCTTGAACGCGACCTCGCTCAGCACACCCAAAGTTCCCCAAGACCCGGCCATCAGTTTCGACAGATCATAACCGGTGACGTTTTTCATCACCCGGCCACCGTTCTTGATCACATCGCCCCGGCCATCGACGAACCGCACCCCGATCAGGGAATCGCGGCACGCGCCCGCCTGCACACGACGCGGCCCCGAGACATTGGCCGCCACCACGCCGCCGATCGTGCTTTGCCCCGCCGCTCCCAAAACCGCGCCCCATTGGCCCGGCTCAAACGGCAGACGCTGCCCCTCGGCGGCCAAAGCGGCCTCGACCTCGGCCAAGGGCGTGCCCGCGCCGACCACCATCGTTAAAGCGCCCGGTTCATAAAGCGAAATCCCCGAGATCGCGATCTCAAGTGTCTCGCCAACACATCGCCCCACGGGCCGCGTGCCCCCTCCGCGCACCATGAGTGGCCCGGTCGCATCGCGCACTGCCTCGACCAGTTGCGCCTCGCTTTCAATTTTCATGAAGCTCTGCCTTCCAAATTCTTGAAATATTCCGGGGCAGTGCCCCTAGATGATGCGTCGGCTTTCGGTCATGCCAAGCGGAAACACCTTGGCCGGGTTCAGCAACCATTTCGGATCGAACACATCCTTAACGCGCAGCTGCGCCTCAAGATCGACGGGGGCGAATTGCACGCTCATTAGATCGCGCTTTTCGATGCCCACGCCATGCTCGCCAGTCAGACAGCCGCCGACCTCGACGCACAGCTTGAGGATCTCGGCCCCCAACTGCTCGCATAGCTCCTGCTGGCCTGCCTCGTTGGCGTTATACAGGATCAACGGGTGCATATTGCCATCGCCCGCATGGAAGACATTGGCGACATCAAGGCCGTAGTCCTTCGACAGATCTTCGATCCGGCGCAGCACGAAGGATAGTTCATTGACCGGGATCGTGCCGTCGAGACACATGTAATCGTTGATCTGGCCCATCGCGCCGAAAGCCGATTTGCGCCCCAGCCAGATCCGCGCGGCCTCATCCGCCGAGGCGGCCTCGCGGAACTCCACTGGATCGTGGCGCGTGGCGATCTGGCGGATCATGCCGATTTGCTCGTCGATCTCGGCTTTTGAGCCCTCGCATTCCACGATCAGCAGCGCCTCGCAATCGGGATAGCCTGCGTGGCAGAACGCTTCGGTGGCGCGAATACAGGGGCGGTCCATGAATTCGATCGCGACCGGCAAGATCCCGGCGCGGATGATATCGGCGACACAAGCGCCCGCGATCTCGTTGGAGGAAAACCCGATCAGGACCGGGCGCGCGCCTTCGGGCTTGGGCAGGATTTTCAGTGTGGCCTCGGTGACGACACCAAGTTGCCCCTCCGAGCCGCAGATTAGCCCGAGCAGATCAAGCCCGCCGGAATCTAGATAGGCCCCGCCAATTTCGACCACCTCGCCCTGCATCGTGACCAACGTAACGCCCAGCAGGTTATTCGTCGTCACCCCGTATTTCAGGCAATGTGCGCCGCCCGAATTCATCGCGATATTGCCCGAGATCGCGCAGGCCAACTGGCTGGACGGGTCGGGGGCGTAAAACCAGCCATCGCTTTCCACGGCACCAGTGACCGACAGGTTCGTGCGTCCGGCTTGCACGCGAATAAAACGGTTGTCGTAATCGGTTTCCAGCACGCCATTCATACGCGCCAGCCCCAGCACCACCGAATCGGCCTGCGGCATTGACCCACCCGCCAGCGACGTGCCCGCCCCGCGCGGCACGACCGGAACGCCCAGATCATGCAACAGCTTCAGCGTGGCGGCGACCTCGGCGGTGGTGCGCGGCAAGACCACCGCAAGCGGCTGACAGCGATAGGCCGAAAGCGCATCGCATTCATAGGCGCGCGTCTCGGCGGGATCGTCGATCACGGCATCGCGGGGCAGAACCTCGCGTAGGCGCGCTACGATCTGCGCCTTGTTGGCAAGCAAATCGGCATCGGGTATCGGCATTTGCATGGCGTCTCCTCCCTTTGGTCAGAAATTATAACCAATTCTGGCGCGTGACAAGTCAACTCCTCTCACGCTAACAGAGAGCATGACAGAAAACAGTCTCTTTGGCCCGCTTACCCCGCTCGATTTGATCGCGCTTGTCGTGCTGGTGATCTGCTGGCTTGCGATTGGCTGGCTGACCGAGCACTCGCCCAGCCATCGCCCCTCGATGGGGAAATTGATGGAGAGCTATCGCCGCGAATGGATGCGCCAGTTGGTGACGCGCCAACCGCGAATCTTTGACAGCGCGATGGTGGACGGGCTGCGCCAATCGACGACGTTCTTCGCCTCGACCGCCTTGATCGCGATTGGCGGCGGGCTGGCACTGATGGCGAACCCCAAGCCGCTGACGGATATCGCAAGCGATTTTGCGCTGTCGCAGGGACCAACGCTGCTTTGGGAGGCGCGCATTCTTACGGCGGTGCTGTTTGGCGCCAATGCGTTTTTGAAATTCGTCTGGTCGCATCGGCTGTTTTCTTACGCCGCGATTGCGATGGCGGCGGTGCCAAATGATCCCGACGATCCGCTGGCCTATCCGCGCGCGGATCAGGCCGCGCAGATCAATATTAATGCTGCCAAAAGCTTCAATCGCGGGTTGCGCTCGGTCTATTTCGCGCTGGCGACGCTGGCTTGGTTGCTGGGGCCCTTGGCGCTGATCGCCACGACGGTGTTTACCACCGCGATGCTGTGGCGGCGCGAGTTTGCATCTGAATCGCGCCGCGCCTTGCTGGATAATCGCCCTGATTGAGCGCCGCGCGCCGGGTCACTCTCCCAGATAGGCGCGCAGAGTGGGGGGCGGGTGATTGAGCAGGCTCTGCGTGTCTTGGGGGGCAAGCGCTACGCCATCAGCCACCAGCACCGTCTGCGAACATAGCGCGCGGGCGTCGTCTGGGTCGTGGCTGACCATCAAGACCGTTGTGCCCTGTTCGCGCGCGATCTGCGCCACCAGCCCCAGCATTTCCGCCTTCAGTGCCGGGCCAAGGGCGGCGAAGGGTTCGTCCAGCAGCAGCATTGGGCGCGCGCGCAGTAAGGCCCGCGCGAGCGCCGCACGGCTTTGTTGGCCGCCAGAAAGCTGGCCGGGCTTGCGTGCGCCCATCCCCTCCAGCCCCGCGCGATTCAGCGCGGTTTCGATGCGGATGCGGTCTTGCGCATCGACTTTGCCATCGGGGTTCAGCCCGAGCGCGAGATTACGGGTCACGCTGAGATGGGGGAACAGGTTTTGGTCTTGAAACAGGATCGAGAGCGGGCGTGTGCCGGGATCGGTATTGGTGATGTCCTCGCCGTGCCACAGAACACGCCCCGCGCGCGGTGCAAAAAACCCCGCGATCACCGAAAGCAGCGTGGATTTGCCCGCCCCTGAGGGACCGATCACGGCGACCCGCGCACCGACAGGGATCGAAAAATCGGCCGTCAGGCGGAAATCTCCTTGCTCGATCAGCAGCTTATTGAGGGTCAGCATAATGTCCCAATCGGTCAAGCGCCCAAAACAGCGCGAAGGTAAGGATCAAGAGCAGGCTTGCCGCGCCTGCCGCCTGATCCATGCGATACGATCCCATCAGCTGGAACAAGGCCAGCGGCAGGGTGCGGGTCTGCCCGTCAGAAAATAGCGTTATCACCCCCAGATCGCCCATCGAAAACGCCGCCGCCAGCCCGGCTGAAAACCCAAGGGGGCGGGCAAGGCGGGGCAGCGTCAGCAGGCGTAACCGGGCGATCCCGCGCAAGCCCAGTGAGGCCGCGAGCCGGTCGTAATCGGTCTGAAGCGTGCGAATCTCGGGCAGCAGGATGCGGGTGGCAAAAGGCACCGACAGCGCGGCATTGGTCAGCAAAACCATCGGCAGTGCAAGGTTGGTGGGGTTCACAAATGGCCGCGCGATCAGGAACGCCCCCGTGCCCATCACCAGCGCCGAAGCGGTCATCGGCAGCATTGCCGCGATCTCGGCCCAGCGATGACGGTTCGCGGCCAGAGCGAGGGGCAGCGCGACGCACAAAGTCGCAATCGTCGAGGCCAGCGCGATGATGAGCGAGGTCGCCGTGGCGCTCCAGATCATCGGCGGAAGGTTGGTTAGTGCGGGCAGGCCGCGGGCGAAAACTGCGCCAATCGGGGTCAGCAGGAAGGCGGCGGCCAGCACGATCGCGGCCTCGTCCAGCGCGGTGTGTGCCGCCCCGCCCGAGAGTTGCGCAATCGGCGCGAAACTCCGGTCATTGCCCGCACCAAAGCTGGCGGGCAGCGTCACGCGCGCCGCGATCAGCAGCGCTGTAACCGAAATCGCGACCTGCACCAGCGCAAGGCTGGCGGCTCGACCCATGTCGAAATCAAACCGAAAGGCCTGATAAATCGCCAGCTCCACCGTAGTTGCGCGCGGCCCGCCGCCCAGCGTCAGCGCCACCGCAAACGATGTAAGGCAGACCAGAAAAATCGCGAGAAACGCACCGGGCAGAACGGCACGCAGCATCGGGCGCTCTAGCTGGCGCGCGGTTTGGACAGGGCCAAATCCAAGGCTGGCGGCAAGGCGGAAGCGCTCGGACGGGATCGCCTGCCAGCCATGCAGGATCATCCGCGTGGCCAGCGGCAGGTTGAAAAACACATGTGCCGTTATCACCCCTTGCGCGCCATAAATCGAGAGCGGCTCGATCCCGAAATGTCCCAGCGCTGCGTTGATGAATCCGCGCCGCCCGAACACCGCGATCAGCCCGAAAACGGCCACGATCACTGGCAGGATAAAGGGCGCGCCCATCAGCGAGATCAGCAGATCACGCCCGGCAAAGCGGCGTCGGTGCAGCGCGCGTGCCACCGGGATCGCCAGCGCGCAGGACAGTAATGCCGACAGCGCCGCCTGCCACAGCGTAAAGCGGATCGCGGCCAGATCGCTGGCGCGCAACCCGCTCAACCCGCCCGCGCGGATCGCTACAGCCGCCAGCGTGCCCAGAACGAGCGCGGTCAACACCGCGCCCGCAAGGGCCGCCGGGGCTATTTCGCGAGCGCGCGTTGCCATTCTTCCAGCGCCGGTCCGCGCAGTTTTTCGGCCTCGACCTCGCCGATATAAAGCGACTTTTCGGGCATCGGCAGGGTTTGGAACACCTCGGGCAGTTGGTCATGGGGCAGCTTGGCCGGGAAGGACCAGTTAGCGGTGACGATCATCTTCTGGAACTCGGGGCTCAGGATGTAGTCCATGAATTTCTGCGCCAGTTCCGGGTGCTTTGAACCTTTGAGCTGGGCCGCCAGTTCGGGCGTGAAATAGTGCCCCTCGGGGAAGATCGCGGCGACCTTGCTGTCATCGTCCTCGGCAATGATATGATAGGCGGGCGAGGTGACGTAGCTTAGCACCATATCGGCCTCGCCATCGGTGAACATGCCGTAGGCCTCGGACCAGCCCGGCGTCACGGTCAGGATTTTCGGCGCGAGCTTTTCCCATGCCGCGTCAGCCTGATCGCCATAGATCGCCTTGACCCACAGCAGCAGCGACAGCCCGGCTGCGGAGCTGCGCGGGTCTTCGATTACGATTTTATAGGCGTCTTTCGGGGCATCCAGCAGTTCGGCAAAGCTGTGGGGCGGGTTTTCCAGCTTGGTCTTGTCATAGATGAAGGCCAGATCGGACCAATCGAAGGGCAGAAAGATCAGATCGTCCCATTTCACGGGCATGGTCAGATCCGAGGTGTCCTCGTTATGGGGCGCGAACAGGCCGGTGGCGCGCGCCTTGGCGGTGACATCGGTGTTCAGACCGATCACCACATCAGCCGAGGTCCGCTCCCCTTCCAGCATCACGCGGGGCAGTACGTCGCCAGCGACGAATTTCAGATCGCAACCGCAGATCGCCTCAAAGTCCTTTTCAATCGCGGGGCCGGGGCCCCATTCGCTGGTGAAATAATCAGGCGCATAAACTGTGAGCACGGGCTTGTCCTGCGCAACCGCCAAAGTGGCGATCAGGCTCAGGGCTCCCGCAAGCATCAGGGTGGATTTCATGTCTCACTCCAAGGGCTTGCCGGGCGGAGTGGGGCCGGGAGATCCGACTACCTTCCCTCCGCCGGTCTTAACCGGTTCAGGTTCAACGGGTTCGCGCGGATCGCATCTCAGCCAGAGTTCACTGGCACCCCGAGGTAGGCCACAAACTAAAGAGCGCCGCGCCGGGGTGCAAGGGCTTTCCCGGCGCGACAGTTGTTATCTATCGCGTTTTGCGACAGGTGCCGCTAATGCGGCTTGGCATATTGGGCAAGTTCCTCTTCGGCGGCCTCGTCAATGTCCAGATCGTCGGTGACAGTGCCGGCGTTGGGGTCGTTGAACACAGCCATATCCAGCTGCCCCTCGGTCTTGGCGACAATCGCCGTCACCACCGCATCGCCCGAGATGTTCACCGCCGTGCGGATCATATCCATCAACCGGTCGACGCCAAGGATCAGCGCGATCCCCTCAATCGGCAGGCCGACCTGGCTAAGCACCATGGTCAGCATCACGAGGCCCACACCCGGCACGCCCGCCGTCCCGATAGAGGCCAGCACGGCCATCGCGATCACCGTCAGATAACCGCCCAGCCCGAGGTCAATGCCATAGACATTGGCAAGGAACACCGTGGCGACGCCCTGCATGATCGCGGTGCCATCCATGTTGATCGTCGCCCCGAACGGGATACAGAAGGACGCAACCGAGTTCTTCGCCCCCATCCCTTCGGTGACGCACCGCAGCGTGACGGGGATGGTGGCGTTGGATGACGCGGTCGAGAAAGCAAAGATCTGCGCGGGGCGGATTTTCTTCAGGAACGTGATCGGGCTGAGGCCCGAAAACACCTTGAGAAGGATCATCAGCGTTACGAACAGGTGCAGCAGCAGCGCGAAGACCAGCGTCAGCACATAGGCCAGCACCGGCACGAACAAGTCGATCCCCTGCTCGGTAAAGGTCTTGGCAATCAGCGCGAACACCCCGATGGGGGCGGCGGCCATGACGATGGCGACGATCTTCATCATTACCTCGTTCATATATTCCGAGGCCTCGACGAAGCCTTTGGATTGATGACCCAGCATCAGCACGGCAATACCTAGGATGATCGTGTAGAAGATGATCTGCAGCATCTCACCGTTGGCAAAGGCTGCGACCGGGTTGGTCGGCACGATCCCGGCAAACACATCCCAGACCGAGGGGGCCTCTTTGCCGGTGATGCCAGAGGTATCAACACCCGCCATATCAAAGCCTTTGCCCGGCCCGATCAGCGTGGCAATCGCAATCGCCACGGCAATCGCGATTGCGGTGGTCATCATGTAAAGCCCAAAGCTTTTGCCCCCGACGCGACCGAGAATGCGGATGTCGCCGATTCCCGTGACCCCGCAAATCAGCGAGAAAAACACCAGCGGCACCACCAGCATCTTAAGCGCGTTGACGAACATCTTGCCCACCATCGCAAACAACCCGCCTACGATCTGGGTGTTGATGAAATTGGAATCGATGGCGTTAAAGATGACCCCGACGATGATACCCGCGACCATCGCGACCATGATCTGCGTTGTCAGTGAAATTTTCTTTCTCCCGCCAGATGGGGGCGGTGTCGTTGTGGTGGTCATCGGCGCGTCTCCCTGCTTCCATCCGTTTCATTCAGCATGACGCAGTTTTGATATTGATCAACCTTAACGTGCGATCTGCGGCGCCCTTGGCGCAATTTGGATCTTGGGGGGATGCGCGTTGCCCTATAGCGGGCAAGTTGATAATGCGGAGGCAGAGAAACCCGCAAAGGCCGTGCTCCATGTCGTTCAACTCATTCGGTCACCTGTTCCGCGTCACCACTTGGGGCGAAAGCCACGGGCCAGCTTTGGGCGCGACGGTCGATGGGTGCCCGCCCGGCGTTGCGCTGGACGAAGCGTTCATCCAGCAATTTTTAGATCGCCGCCGACCGGGCCAGTCCAAGGAAACCACGCAGCGCAAGGAGCCCGACGCGGTGCGTATCTTGTCGGGCACCTTCGAGGGGCGCACGACCGGCACGCCGATCCAGCTGATGATTGAGAACACCAATCAGCGCTCCAAGGATTACGGCGAGATCGCGCAGCAGTTCCGCCCCGGCCATGCCGACATTACCTATCACCAGAAATATGGCGTGCGCGATTATCGCGGCGGCGGGCGTTCCAGCGCGCGCGAAACGGCCGCGCGAGTGGCGGCGGGGGGCGTGGCGCAGGCCGCGCTGGCGCAACTGGTGCCCGATCTAAAAATCTACGGCTACATGGTGCAAATGGGGGCCAAGCATATCAACCGCGCCCGCTTTGATCGCGACCAGATTCTGCAAAACCCGTTCTTCATTCCCGACGCACTCGCGGTTGATGAATGGGCCGATTACCTCGCCGCGATCCGCAAGGGACAAAACTCGGTCGGCGCCGCGATTGAGGTCGTGGCCGAGGGTTGCCCTGCCGGTCTTGGCGCGCCAATCTATGCCAAGATGGACACCGAACTAGCTGCCGCGATGATGTCGATCAACGCGGTCAAAGGCGTTGAGATCGGCGAGGGGATGGCTGCAGCGGCCTTGACTGGCGTGGACAATGCCGATGAGATGGTGATGGGGCTAGGTGGGGTGGAATACCTGTCCAACCACGCGGGCGGAATCTTAGGCGGCATCACCACCGGCCAGCCGATAACCGTTCGTTTCGCGGTAAAGCCAACCAGCTCGATCCTGACGCCACGCCGCTCGGTCAACACGCGGGGCGAAGAGGTTGAGGTGATCACCAAAGGCCGCCACGACCCCTGTGTCGGCATCCGCGCCGTGCCGGTGGCCGAGGCGATGATGGCCTGCGTGATCCTTGATCAATTGCTGATGGATCGCGGGCAAACCGGTGGCGCGCGCGGTGTAATCGGCTAAACATGGGCGTTACACTGCCCTGACTCGGGACGTTTCACTATAGTGTGGAACCTTTCCGACCGTTCGCCGATTGCCTATCCAACAAGACGAGAACAGGGACAGCCATGCGCTTTTTGATCGACGTTCAGATGCATTACAGCTTTCCCTGCCCGAACACGGTCGCGCTGGCGGTCGAGGCGGCGCAAATTCCCGGGCAAATCATCAGCAATGTAACGATGAATCTCGGCTATTCCGAGGTGTTTCGCATCGCTGCCGATAGCAATGTCGGGGAGCGTATCTGGGCGCGGGTGCCGGGAAATGAGATGTGGTTGCAGTATCATGCAGAGGTCGACGTTACGCGCGATCCCGTGTCGCTTCATGGTTTGCGCGCGATGCCGCTGCATGAGATCACGGCCGAAGCCGCGCCCTATCTGCGTCCCTCGCGCTATTGCCAGTCTGACAAGTTCATCTCGTTCGTGAACAAGCGGTTTGGGCATCTTGAAGGGGGCAGCAAGGTTGCCGCAATTCGCGACTGGATCGAGTCGAACTTGTCTTATGTTCCGGGCAGTTCTGATTCGGACACCAATGTTCTGGAAACCTTCGCGGGGCGTCAGGGCGTGTGTCGCGACTATGCGCATCTGCTGTGCACGATGGTGCGGGCGGCGCAAATTCCGGCGCGCGCGGTCTCGGCCTATGGGCCGGATGTGGAGCCGCAGGATTTCCACGCGGTGGCCGAGGTTTGGCTAGACGGCGCATGGCATCTTGTTGATGCGACCGGTATGTGCGGCGCCGATGCGATGGCCGTGATCGTAGTGGGCCGAGACGCCTATGACATTGCCTTCATGGAGTCCCAAGCCCCGGCTAATCTGATCTGGCAGACGGTTTCGGTTCAGCGCTGCTAAGGCACGCCGCACCCGTCTGAACATGAAAAAGACCGCTCTGAAAACGAGCGGCCTTTTCAATTTCAATCCCATCAATCGCTTTAGGCGTCAGGCTTGGCCTTTTTCGCGGCGGGCTTTTTCGCCCCTTCCATCGCATCAAGCCGCGCCTTAAGCGCCTCGTTTTCCTCGCGCGCTTTTTGCGCCATCGCGCGCACCGCGTCGAATTCCTCGCGGGTGACGAAATCACGATCCGCCAGCCAGCGGTCCATCCACGATTTCATCGCGGTTTCGGCCTCGTCCTTGGCACCTTGGGCCACGCCCATCGCATTGGTCATCAGCTTGGACATTTCATCGAAAATCTTGTTTGGCGGTTGCATGGGCATCCCCTCGCGTGAACGTAATAGGTTAAGGCCTATATGGGCCGCGCGGGGCCGGGGTGCAAGGTTGACTTCCCCGACGCGACAAGGCTTTCTCGCCGCGCATCATCCCGAGGAGATCGCATTGCTGCCCCTTGCCATTCCCTTTCCGCAATTCGATCCGGTCGCGTTGACCATCCCGTTCGTGGGCCTGCCGATCCGTTGGTATGCGCTGGCCTATATTACGGGGCTGGTGCTGGGCTGGCGGATCATCGTGGCGTTGATGAAGCGCCCGGGTTTGTGGCCAAACAACGCAGCACCAATGGCACCGGGCAAGGTCGAAGACCTGCTGACGGCGGTGATTTTGGGCGTGGTGCTGGGCGGGCGTCTGGGATTTGTGTTGTTTTACGAACCGGCTTGGTATCTGGCGCATCCGCTGGATGTGCTTAAGGTCTGGCAAGGCGGCATGTCGTTTCACGGCGGCTTTCTGGGCACGCTGGTTGCGGGCTGGTGGTTCGCGCGCCGCCATGAAGTGCCCAAGCTGCAACTCGCAGATGCGATGGCTTTGGTTGCGCCAATCGGGCTGTTTCTGGGCCGGATTGCGAATTTCATCAAGCCAGAGCTGTGGGGTCGTCCGACCGATGTGCCTTGGGGTGTGATCTTTCCAGGTGAAGCCGCGCAGACCTGTCTGGGGCTTGCAGGGCAGGTCGATGGAACCTGCGCGCGCCACCCCTCGCAGCTATATGAGGCGGGTCTGGAGGGCCTTTTCCTGGGCCTGATCCTGTGGGGTATGATGCGTTTTGCCCGCTCGCTGAAACTCCCTGGTTTAAGCCTTGGAATCTTCCTGACGGGCTACGGCGCGGCGCGCGCTTTTGTCGAACTGTTTCGCCAAGGCGACCCGCAATTTGTCACCCTTGGCAACCCCTACGGCCATGTAATCCGCTTCACCGATGGGCTGGGGTTGACGATGGGGCAGGTGCTGTCGATCCCGATGATCTTGGTCGGGCTGTATTTCGTGATCCGCGCGATGCGTGCGCCTAAGGCGCTATGACGCCGCTAGGGCAGCTTTTGGCGGGGCAGATCGCGGTGGAAGGCCCGATGCGGCTTGACCGCTACATGGGCGCGTGCCTGCTGCATCCCGCGCATGGTTATTACGCCACGCGGGATCCGTTCGGGGCCGCTGGCGATTTCATCACCGCGCCTGAAATTTCACAGATGTTTGGCGAGATGATCGGGCTGGCGCTTGCGCAGGCTTGGGTCGATCAGGGGCGCCCAACGCCGTTCACTCTGGCCGAGGCCGGGCCGGGGCGGGGCACATTGATGGCCGATATGGTGCGCGCGATGCGGGCTGTGCCGGGGATGGTCGCGGCGGCGCAGATCCATCTAATCGAGGCTTCGCCAGCTTTGCGCGACATTCAACGTGCGACGCTGGCGGGGCATCAGGTGACGTGGCATGACAGCCTCGCCTCGCTGCCCGATCAACCGGTGTTTCTGGTCGCGAATGAATTTCTCGACGCGCTGCCGATCCGGCAATTTCAGCGGGTCGAAGCGGGTTGGTCAGAACGCCAAGTCGGGCTTGGGGCAGATGGCGCGCTGCTGCCCGGTCTTGCGCCACCGACGCGATTGGCCGCGCTTGAGGCACGGTTTGGCGACACCAAACCCGGCGACGTGGTAGAAACCTGCGCGCCTGCTGTGGCATTTGCTGGCGATCTGGCAGCGCAGATCGCAGCCCAAGGCGGCGCGGCGATCCTGATAGATTACGGCAATTGGCACAGCTTGGGCGATACGTTCCAAGCCCTGCGCGCCCATCAACCCGTCGATCCGTTCGCCACCCCCGGCGAGGCCGATCTGACCGCGCATGTCGACTTTGAACCGCTCGCTCAAGCCGCCCGCGCGGCGCGTGCGCAGGCCAGCGCCATGACCGCGCAGGGTGTGCTGCTGGAACGGCTGGGCATCACCGCGCGTGCGCAAACCTTGGCGCAAGCGATGACGGGCCAAGCCCTCGACGCCCATATCGCCGCGCATCGCCGCTTGACCCATCCCGCGGAAATGGGTCACCTATTCCAAACGCTGGCGATTGTGCCTCAAGGTGTGGCGCTGCCCCCCGGCTTTGATGCGCTCTGATTGGCAAGGAAATGCGATGGAGACCACCCTTGAAATCCTGACGGCCCCTGCGCTGAGCGGCGTGCAGCACGGGTTCTTTACGCGCAAGGGCGGGGCGTCTTCGGGCATCTTCTGGGGGCTGAATTGTGGCCCCGGTTCCTCGGATCAAGCCGATGCTGTGCGCACCAATCGCACCCGCGCGGCCTGTGCGCTGGGGGTTTCCCTCGGCGCACTTGTGGGCGTTCATCAGGTCCACTCGGCAGATGTGTTGACCATTGACGCGCCACCCGAGGCCTCTGCTGAAGCGGATGCGATCGTGACCGCCACACCGGGCCTCGCAATTTCGGTGCTCACGGCCGATTGCCAGCCGGTGTTGTTTGCCGATGCCAAGGCGGGGGTAATCGGTGCGGCGCATGCCGGTTGGCGCGGTGCGCTGGACGGGGTGTTGGAAAATACGCTTGATGCGATGGAGCGCCTTGGAGCGCAGCGCGAGAATATCACCGCCGTGATCGGCCCTTGTATTTCACAGCAAGCCTATGAGGTGGGCGAAGAATTCATGGAGCGCTTTATCATCGAGGACCCCGCCTATAGCCGCTTCTTTTCGGGCGGGCCGGGCGGCAAGGCGCATTTCGATCTACCAAGCTTTAGCCTGCAGCGTCTGCGCGACGCCGGGATCGGGTCTGCACAATGGATCCGCCGCTGCACCTATAGCGAACCCGAGTTGTTTTTCTCGTATCGTCGCACGACCCATGCCGGTGAGGCAGATTATGGACGGCTGTTGTCTGCGATTCGTCTGTGATTACGGCAGGAATGGGGGGCGGCTCGCCTTTGATCGGCCTTACTTTCGGCGTCACGCGCGGCAATCGCTGCAAAAACCCTTGATTGCGCAGGATATTGAAACAATCGCGCCCGCCACATTTGACGCCCGCATTTCGCAAAAAACTTTTGCTACCGCCAAACACTGGCCGCAAAAGCCCGCCATACAGGGTGAAACCGGAGAAACCGGAAACGCATTCTGAGGCAGGAGCAAACTATGAACCGCAAAACGACCCAAAGCCGCTGGATCAAATCCGCACTGCGCCAAGCCGCCGTGACCGAGGTGCAAACGCCCTTCGCACGCGGCGCGCGCAAATCGCTGTCCGAACGGCGCAGCGAACACGAAATTGCCCCAGCACGCCGCGTCGCGGCGTCTTGAGGGTCTGAGTTTCCTTTCCGGCCTACACGGGGCTTGTAGTGATACATCCGTGCGCGTCGTTGAGAGGAATCGGGGCGAAGGCTGCCACTTTCGTTCCAAATATCCCCGCGTCCCGGCCTGCCCCGGGGCGCGGGGTGATTCGCTTCAGATTATGGCAAGACTTTGGTGGCGCGTTCCCGAGGCTGAAACGATGCCGCAGTGAGTAGGCGCATTGCACGCGTCTCAAGCGACAATTTACGCTGAAATTTGACGGCTGTGGCAGCGATAGGCATTATCGTTGAACACTCTGCATCCGGTGGGGGCCGTCGCAGATGTGAACAGACCGGAAGGCTGCTCGCATGAGGAATACCCACCGCTCGGTGTCGGGGCTGTCACCCCTCCACACGGCATCTGATACGCATGTCTCGCAGGCGCCCGCGCGGGTTTTGCGGGCCTCTCCGCCTAGCTCCAAGCGCGCGCTTAAGGCGTCGGCGCTGACGCGGCGCTACTCTACAATGTGGCTCGGCGAGGGGGGGATGATCGAAGACGAAACCCGCATCGCCCCTGCGATACCGCTATTCGAAGAGGCGTTCTCTGCGATGGCGCGCGGCTCGGTTCTGGCCACCGAAGAAGGTCCGGTCGCAATCGAAGATCTCGTGCCGGGCATGCGCGTGCATACCGCCGAGGGGCGCATCGAGACGGTCACTTGGATCGGCTCAATGACGAAGTTTCCGACTGGTGCGGAGGCGGGGGCGAAGCTGATCCGTGTGGCTGCCGAGGCGTTCGGTCAAGCGCGCCCGATGCTCGATCTGGTGCTGGGCCCGCATGCCCGCATCGGGCTGCGCGATGCGCGATTGCGCGGACGCTTGGGGATTGAGCAGGCCTATGTGCCTATCTCGGGCTTTATCGACGGGGTGAGCGTAATCGAGGTGCAACCCGCCTCGCCCGTCAGCGTCTATCATCTGGTGTTGGAAACCCAAGGCTCGCTCAAGGTCGGCGGGCTTGAGGTGGAAAGCTATCACCCCGGCGAGGGGGCCGAGCGGATGATCGACGCGCGCATGTTGCAATTGTTCACCGGCGTCTTTCCGCAAATCTCGCATCTGCGCGAGTTCGGTCGCCTGAGCCATCCGCGCCTGACGCGATACGAGGTTGAGGACATGCTGGTCTGAAGAGGGAAGCAGGCCAGTATCAGAAAGCCGCGCGAAGTGGGGTTCGCGCGGCTTTTGCTTATTTTTGGGGTGGGCTTTAGCCCTCCATCGCCTCTAGTTCGTCGATAAAGCCTTCGATCATCGACAGGCCCTTGTCCCAGAACGCGGGGTCGGTGGCGTCCAGTCCGAAGGGCGCGAGCAGCGCCTTATGGTGCATTGACCCACCCGCTTCGAGCATCGCGAAATACTTGTCTTGGAAGCCCTGCGGCTCGGCCTCGTAAGCCGCATAAAGTGCGTTCACCAGACCATCGCCGAACGCATAGGCGTAGACGTAGAAAGGCGAGTGGACGAAATGCGGGATGTAGGACCAGAAGGTCTCGTATCCAGGCATGAATTCAAACACCGGACCCAAGCTTTCGCCCTGCACCGACATCCACAACGCGTTGATATCTTCCGGCGTCAGCTCGCCTTCTGCGCGTGCTGCGTGCAGCTTGCATTCGAAATCATAAAACGCGATCTGGCGCACGACCGTATTGATCATGTCCTCGACCTTGCCCGCCAGAAGGGTCTTGCGTTCCTCTTGCGTCTTGGCCCCCGCCAGCAGTTTGCGGAAGGTCAGCATCTCGCCAAAGACGCTGGCGGTTTCGGCGAGTGTCAGCGGGGTAGAGGCCAGCATTTCACCCTGTTTCGCTGCCAGCACTTGGTGCACGCCGTGGCCCAATTCATGCGCCAGCGTCATCACATCGCGCGGTTTGCCAAGGTAGTTGAGCATGACATAGGGGTGCACGGTGGTCACGGTCGGATGGGCAAACGCGCCCGGAGCCTTGCCCGGTTTCACGCCCGCATCAATCCAGCCGCGCTCAAAGAAGGGTTGCGCGATCTCGGCCATGCGCGGATCAAATCCCGCGTAAGCGTCAAGCACCGTGGCTTTGGCCTCGTCCCATTTGATCTCGCGCGGATCTTCGGCGGGGAGCGGGGCATTGCGATCCCAGATTTGCAGCTTGTCGAGGCCGAGCCACTTGGCTTTGAGCGCGTAGTAGCGATGGCTCAGGCGCGGATAGGCGGCGACCACGGCATTGCGCAATGCCTCGACCACCTCGGGTTCGACATCGTTGGACAGATGGCGGCCGGTCTGCGGCGTGGGCATTTTGCGCCAGCGATCCTCAATCTCCTTTTCCTTGGCCAGCGTGTTGTGAATGCGCGAGAAGGTGCGGATATTTTCGCCAAACACTTTGGCCAGCGCTTGCGCCGCCGCTTCACGCTTGGCGCGGTCGTGATCGGAGAGAAGCGTTGTCGTGGCCTCAAGGCTTAGGGTCTCGCCCAGCACCTCGAATTCCAGCGCGGCGGTGGTTTCGTCAAACAACCGGTTCCACGCCGAGGCCCCGACGACCGATTGATCGTGCAGGAATTTCTCCATCTCATCGGAAAGCTGATAGGGCTTCATCGCGCGCATTCGGTCAAAGACGGGCTTGTAGCGCGCAACCAGAGGATCGGCGAAAACCGATTCATAGCGGGCATCGTCGATGCGGTTGAACTCAAGGCTGAAGAACACCAGCGGCGTGGTGAATGTGGTGATCTTGTCCTGCGCATCCGCCATCTGTTTGACGCGCGCGGCCTCGGAGGTGTTTTGATAATAGCGCAGGCCGACATACGACATCACGCGGCCCGCTTTTTCCTCGATCACCTCATAGTGTGCGATACAGTCTGCCATGCCCTGCGCATCCAGATCGGCCAGCTTGCCCTGATAATCGTGCGCAAAAGCGGCGCAGTTTTCTTCAAGCCACGTCATGTCCTTGGTAAGTTCAGGCGCATCGGGCGCGGGATAGAGATCGCTCAGATCCCAGTCGGGAAGCGCACCAAAGCCCCCCGAAGTTGCATTGGCATCATAGATGGGGCGGCGGGGCGTAAGTGTCATGGTGTCCTCTTGGTCTGGCATGTTGGCCTTGAGATAGGGGGCTTGGGGCGGGAATGGCAAGGGGTGCGTAAAATTTGGGCAGTACGCCACAAATAAAGCATCGTTAGCCCCATTGCGCCCCACAACCGCCGTGATTGCCTTTCCCTCAAGAAGCTCTAGCCTTAGAAATGAGGTAGGGAAGCAGGAGTAGCCGCGATCGTAATGACAGAGTATTTCAACGAGATGTTCGACGGTGACCAAGTGCGTGCGCCCTACAGCGCGCTTGACGGCTGGACCCGCGAAATGCCCGCCGAATTCCGTGCCATGAAGCAGGCTGAGGCCGAGGCGATGTTTCGCCGGATCGGGATCACATTTGCAGTTTATGGTGAGGGCGGCGACCCGGATCGTTTGATCCCGTTTGACATGTTCCCGCGCGTTTTTACGCAGATGGAATGGCGCAAACTTGAACGCGGGATCAAACAACGTGCCCGCGCGTTGAATGCCTTTTTGCTTGATGTCTATGGCCGCGGCGAAATCGTGCGCGCCGGACGCATCCCCGCCCGTCTGGTCTATCAAAACGAGGCTTATGAGCGTGCTGTCAGCGGCTTTGTGCCGCCGCGCGGTATCTATAGTCATATTGTCGGCATTGATCTGGTGCGCACCGGGCGCGATCAGTTCTTCGTGCTTGAAGACAAC
Organism: Thioclava sp.; assembly: GCF_048263065.1. Taxonomy (NCBI): domain Bacteria; kingdom Pseudomonadati; phylum Pseudomonadota; class Alphaproteobacteria; order Rhodobacterales; family Paracoccaceae; genus Thioclava; species Thioclava sp. The sequence continues at coordinate 192,410 of NZ_JBLXEM010000006.1, read as the reverse complement.
TGCCGCACGCCCTCGGGTGTGTCCTATATGCTGGAAAATCGCGAGATCATGATGCGGATGTTCCCGCAGCTCTTTCGCGACAACCGGATTGAACCCGTTGAGGGCTACCCGGAGGCGCTGCGGCGCACTCTGGCCTCGGTTGCGCCCGCGAAATGCAGTGGCGAGCCGACGATTGCTATTCTCACGCCGGGGCATTTCAACTCGGCCTATTATGAACATTCCTTCCTTGCCGATTTGATGGGTGTGGATCTGGTCGAAGGGGCAGATCTGTTTGTCGAGGGCGGGTTCTGCTGGATGCGCACCACTGAGGGGCCGCAAAAGCTGGACGTGATTTATCGCAGGCTGGATGATGCGTATCTTGATCCGCTGTGCTTCCGTCCGGATTCGATGCTGGGCGTGCCGGGGCTGATGGATGTTTACCGTTCTGGCGGGGTGACGATCACCTCTGCGCCCGGTGCCGGTGTGGCCGATGACAAGGCGATCTACACCTTCGTGCCGGAAATGATCCGCTTTTATCTGGGCGAAGAGCCGCTTTTGGAAAACGTGCCGACATGGCAATGCGCAAAGCCGGACGATCTGAAATATGTTCTTGATAAAATTGGCGAACTGGTCGTCAAAGAGGTTCACGGATCAGGCGGTTACGGGATGTTGGTGGGGCCGAAATCCACCAAAGAGCAGATCGAAATCTTCCGTCACAAGATCATGGAAGACCCCGACAACTACATCGCGCAGCCGACCTTGGCGCTGTCCACCACCCCGACATTTGTCGAGGAAGGAGTGGCACCGCGCCATGTCGATCTGCGGCCCTACTGTCTTGTCGGGGATAAAATCGAACTGGTGCCGGGCGGGTTGACGCGCGTGGCGCTGACCGAAGGCTCGCTCGTGGTGAATTCAAGCCAGGGTGGCGGCGTCAAAGATACCTGGGTTCTGGCGGAGTGATGATATGCTAAGCCGGACGGCGGAAAATCTATTTTGGGTCGCGCGCTACATGGAGCGCGCGGAAACGATGGCACGGCTGCTAGAGGTCGGATCGCGTATTTCGCTGACGCCCTCTGCGGGGCATGGGCATCGATCGGACTGGGAAAGTCTGCTGCAAGCCTCGGGCACAGCCGCAGGGTTTGCGGCGAAATATGGCGACCCGGTGCAGCGTAATATCGAAAGCTACCTGTTCTTTGATCGCGATAACCCATCGTCGGTCATTTCCTGCATTGAACGGGCGCGCGAAAACGCTCGCATCGTGCGCACCGCGATTACTGGGCAGGTCTGGGATACGCTCAACACCGCATTTCAGCAGATCCGGCAAATTGAACGCCAGCCGCGTTCTGAAATGGAGCTGGGCGAGCTGTGCGACTGGGTGAACCGTCAATCGGCGCTGCTGCGTGGCTCGATGGATGGCACAATGCTGCGCAATGACGGCTTCTTCTTTATGAATCTGGGCTACGCGCTGGAGCGCGCCGACAATACCGCGCGTCTGATTGACGTGAAATATTTCGTACTGCTGCCTTCGGTCGAGATGGTCGGCTCGGGGCTGGACAATCACCAGTGGCGGGTGCTGTTGCGCGCGCTGAATGCGCATCGCGCTTTCCATTGGGCTTATGGCGGCGAGATTACCTCGGCCAAAATCGTCGATTTCCTGATCCTCAATCCGGCCAGCCCGCGCTCTCTGCTTTCGTCGACAAAGAAGGCGATGCGCCATCTCGACAATCTGGCGACTTATTACAACAAACCCGCTGGCCCCGCGCAAGAAAGCGCACATGCCTTGGTTGCCGCGCTGTCAGCCGCCCGTGTCCCCGAGATCTTCGACGAGGGGTTGCATGAATTCCTGACACGTTTCATTCACGATATCGGCGGGCTGACCGGTCTGGTGCAGCGCAACTACCTGAGTGGAGAGGCGCGATGATTCTCACGGTCGATCATGTGACGACATATTCGTATGACGCGGCGATGGGGGCTTCGGTGCAATCGCTGCGCATGTTCCCATCGCGCTTTGACGGCCAACGCGAGATTGAGTGGCATGTCGCAGTCGAGGGCGGTATTCGCGGTGGCGAGTTTCGCGATGGCGCAGGCGACAAGGTGGAAAGCTGGTCGATCCGCCCGCCCGTTACCGAAGTCGTTGTGACTGTGCGCGGCCAGATCGAAACCACCGATACGGCAGGCGTGCTGCGCGGTCACCGCGAATTGGTGCATCCGATGGCCTACCTGCGCGAAACAACAGCGACATGGATCGACGATGGGCTGACAAAACTTGCAAACGAGGCGATCGGCGATTGCACCGAGCCGCTTGATTGCGCGCATCGCCTAAGTTCCGCCGTGGCCGAGGCAATAGCCTATGAACCCGGCACGACCGACGCCCACACCACCGCCGCCGAGGCGTTGAGCCAAGGCAAAGGCGTGTGTCAGGATCACGCCCATGCCCTAATCGCGGTTGCGCGCGCCAACGATCTGCCAGCCCGATATGTTTCGGGCTATCTGTTTGCCACCGAGGACGGTGCGCCCCATGAGGCGGCCCATGCTTGGACGGAAATCTGGATCGAAGGCATGGGATGGATCGGCTTTGACGCCGCCAATAGCTGTTGCCCCGATGACCGCTACATCCGTCTTGGCTCTGGTTTAGACGCCAACGAGGCCGCGCCGATTCGCGGTATCACCCAAGGCGGATCGGAGGAGCGACTGGACGTCACAGTTGCTCTTGAGCAAGTCCAGCAATAAGGTCGCGCCGATCAGGGGGATCAGGGGAAAATTATGACCTATTGTGTCGGCTTGCTTTTGAATGCGGGCATGGTTCTGCTGTCAGATACTCGTACCAATGGTGGGTTGGACAATATTGCGACCTATCGCAAGATGTTCACCTTTGAAGACTCCGGCGAGCGGGTGGTCGCGATCATGACGGCGGGTTCGCTGTCGGTGACGCAAACCACGCTGGCGCGGTTGCGCGAAGATATCGACTCTTCGGATGCGACAGGCGAAACCTCGATTATGCTTGCGCCGACAATGCTTAAGGTGGCCGAGATCATCGGTAACACCATGGCGGGCGTGCGCAAGGAGATCGTCAGCCGGATGGAGATGGAGCGTGTCTCGACCTCGGCTTCGATGATTGTCGCCGGTCAGCGTGCGGGTGGCGAGATGCGGATGTTCCTGATCTACCCCGAGGGCAATTTCATCGAAGCGACCGAGGACACGCCGTTCCTGCAAATTGGCGAGCATAAATACGGCAAGCCGATTCTTGACCGTGTGGTGCGCTCGGAAACCAGCCTTGAGGATGCGCAAAAGGCGGTGCTGCTGTCGATGGATTCGACATTGCGTTCGAATTTGTCGGTTGGGATGCCGCTTGATTTGGCAGTGATTGCCAACAATGACTGCAAAATCTCGATGCAGCGCCGGTTAGAGGCGGGTGACGCCGAATTCGCGCGCATGTCTGAGGAGTGGTCAATCGCGCTGCGCGACAGTTTTACGCAAATTCAGCTTTAGCCGCTGCTGCCGCTTCGCCGGCCGCATCAAACACCGCCACGCAGCTGTCATAGAACCGCGCACGCGTGGCGGGCACTTCCATCATGAGCTCGTGCTCGGCACCGGGGATCACGTCGAACGTGGCACCGGGCCAGCGCCCCATCCGGTCATGGACCGAAGGCGTGTGGACGATTTTCTCGATGCCCCCAAGCGCGCAATAGCACGGCAAATCGGGCGAGGGCAGGGCGGCCAGCGCCTCACATTCCAGAATACTTTCAGCGACCCAATGGATCGTCGGCCCACCCAGCGTCAGCGCAGGCTCTTTGGCTGCCTGATCAAGCAACCAAGCCCACATCTCGGGGTCGCGCGTCAGTCGGTTTTTCTCAAAACTGTCGCGATAAACATAAGTTTGCGCGTTCATGCCCGGCGGGAAGCCCTCGGCAAAGGGGGAATCCCCGAACAGTTGCGCAATGATGATGCGGAGCGGATGCAACAATGCGGGCACTTTGATGCCCCACATCGGCGCGGAGAACGCGGCGGCGGCAAAAGGATGATCCTTGCCCTGAATCGCACGCAGCCCGATCGCGCCGCCCATAGAATGACCGATAAAGTAAAACGGGCGCGGCAGATCCAGCCCCCGCGCTGCTTTGACCACTGCTTTTAGATCAAGCTGATAGTCCAAAATGCCGCCGACATGCCCCTTCATCGGGTCGTTGGGCAACAGACGGTCGGCCAGCCCCTGACCGCGCCAGTCCACCGCGAGCATGGCATAGCCGCGCGCGGCTAGATCCACCGCAGTGGGGCCGTATTTCTCAATATATTCGGTGCGTCCGCATAGCAGAAAAACCGTTCCGCGCGGCTGCGCGGGGCTCGGCCAATGCGCAAATCGGATGCGCAGATCGTCTTCGGTTTTCAGCCAATAGGCCGCGCCCCCCTCGGGGCCGCGTGCAATCGCGTCATTTAGGGGGGCACGTTCCATTAGGCGAGGGCCGCACCAAGTTGCATGGCCAGCCCCATCGAGCCGTCAACCTTCAGCTTGCCCGACATGAACGCCGCCGTCGGGTTCACGTCACCGTTCAGCATCCCCTCAAAGGTCTCGCGATCCGCGATCATCACGACTTCGGCGTCGTCATCGCCTTCGCGCACACCGTTTTCATCCACGATGATCGAGCCTTCATCCTCGATCACGAATTTCGCAGTCGACGAAAAACCATCGGGCAGTTTCACTTTAAGCGCCTCGACAGCCTTGTTGATCACTTCGCTCATCATCGTCCTCCAGATTTGATAGCCGGGCTCTCGCATTTTCCGGCATATGTATTACTCTAGTGTTATGTGGCACGTGATCTACAGATACAAATATGCCGTCACGGCATTTTGCTTGAGCGCTTCGCTTGCGGCAATGGCGGCTTTCCCCGCCCGCGCCGAAACGGTGGGGCTTGATCCCTATTTCAAAGAGCTCGCCGATCCCAACGAACAGGGCTGGGCGCGCGCGGAGGCGGATATCCGCCGGGCATGGTCGCGTTCCGGCTCGGCGAGTATGGATCTGCTGCTCAAACGCGGAGAGACGGCACTGGACGAGGGCGATACCGATGCCGCGATCGAGCATTTCACCGCCCTGACCGATCACGCACCCGATTTCGCCGAGGGTTGGAATGGGCGCGCGACCGCTTATTTCATGGCCGGACTGTATGGCCCTGCTGCCAATGACATCGCCCAAGTTCTCAAACTTGAGCCGCGCCATTGGGGGGCGTTGGCGGGTTTGGGGGCGATGCTGGAAGAGATGAACGATACACCGCGCGCTTTGGAAGCTTATCAAGCCTCTTTCGCCTTGAACCCGCATCAACAGGATGTGAAAGACGCTATCGCGCGTCTGCAAAAGGCGCATCAGGGAACGGCGCTTTAGGCCCGACAGGAATCTGTTATGCAAACCGGGCGGATCACGGCCGTGCTGGGGCCGACCAATACCGGCAAAACCCATTACGCGATTGAACGGCTGCTGGCGCATCGCACCGGGGTGATCGGCTTGCCGCTGCGTCTGCTGGCGCGCGAGGTCTATGACCGCATCGTTGCACAGCGCGGGCCCTCCGTGGTCGCGCTGATCACCGGCGAAGAACGAATCGTGCCGGATCGCACGCAATATTGGGTCGCCACGACTGAGGCGATGCCCACGGGAATCGGCGCTGATTTTCTGGCGATTGATGAAATCCAGTTGTGCGGCGACCCAGAGAGGGGCCATGTTTTCACCGACCGATTGCTGAATGCACGGGGCCTGCATGAGACGCTGTTTTTGGGTTCGGAAACCATGCGCGGGGCGATTGCGGCGCTGGTGCCCAAGGCGCAATTTGCCAAACGCGAGCGGTTTTCTGAATTGACCTACGCGGGATCGAAAAAGATCAGCCGGATGAAGCCGCGCTCGGCCATTGTCGGGTTTTCGGTGGAAAATACCTATGCGATGGCGGAACTGATCCGACGTCAAAAGGGCGGCTGTGCTGTGGTGATGGGAGCGCTCAGCCCGCGCACCCGCAATGCGCAGGTCGAAATGTATCAAAACGGCGATGTCGATTATCTGGTGGCCACCGACGCAATCGGGATGGGGCTGAACCTCGATATTGATCATGTCGCCTTTTCCGCCACGGCGAAATTCGATGGCCGCCGGATGCGCGCGTTGTTTCCCTATGAGTTGGCGCAGATTGCGGGACGCGCCGGGCGGCACACGACCGATGGCACTTTTGGCGTGACGGGTGAGGCGCGTGCGCTTGATCCCGAGATTGTCGATGCGATTGAGAATCACCGCTTTGCGCCGCTGCAACGGCTGCAATGGCGCAATTCCCGGCTGGAATTTGGCACGTTGGGCCGCCTGATCGCCTCGCTTGAGGCCCGCCCCGAGGGCGAATGGCTGACCAAGGGGCGCGAGGCGGACGATCTGCGCGCGCTTAAGCAGCTTGGGGATGATCCCGAGACCCGCGACCGCATTACCAGTCCGAAAGATGTGCAACTGCTGTGGGACGTGTGCCGAATCCCTGATTTCCGCTCGATTTCCGAGGCAGAGCATGCAACCCTTTTGACGCGGATTTTCGGTTTTTTGCATTCCGGGCGTGGGGTGCCATCTGATTGGCTGGCGCGTCAGATAGAGCGAATTGACCGCACGGGGGGCGATATCGATACGCTCTCGCGCAGGCTCGCTTTTATTCGCACCTGGACCTATGTTGCGCAACGCAAAGGCTGGGTCGATGACGAAAGCCATTGGCGCGAGGCGACTCGCGCTGTAGAAGACCGTCTGTCAGACGCGCTCCACAGCGCGCTGACCCAACGATTTGTGGATCGGCGCACATCCGTGTTGCTGCGCCGGCTCAAGCAGAAGGAGACCCTCGTGGCCGAGGTGAACGACAAGGGCGAAGTGACGGTTGAGGGCGAGTTCGCCGGCCGTCTTGAAGGGTTCCGGTTCCGTCAGGATGAAACCGGCTCACCCGATGAGGCTAAAATGCTCGCTCGTGCGGCCTATGAAGCGCTCGCACCCGAATTTAATCTGCGCGCGGATCGGTTCTACAACGCGCCCGATACGGAAATGGATTTCACCGAACAGGGGGGCCTGATGTGGGGCACCACAGCGGTGGGCAAGTTGGTCAAAGGTGGCGATGTGATGCGACCGACCGTGCAGGCATTCGTTGACGAAGAAGCCGGGTCCGATGTGGCCGAAAAGGTCACGCGCCGTTTGCAGCATTTCATCGACCGCAAGGTTGCCGCCCTGTTCGAGCCGCTTCTCGCAATGAGCCGGGATGAAGCGCTGACCGGTTTGGCGCGTGGATTTGCCTTCCGTCTGGTTGAGGCGCTGGGCATCGTACCGCGCGAACAGGTGGCCTCTGACGTCAAAGAACTGGATCAAGAGGCGCGCGGTGCCTTGCGCAAACATGGCGTGCGTTTTGGCCAATATACGATCTTTATGCCTGTGCTGTTGAAACCCGCGCCGACCCGACTGCGGCTGGTTCTGGCCTCGCTTTGGGATGGGCGCGACGAATTCCCCGAAAGCCCGCCCCCCGGTCTGGTCACGATCCCCAATATCGAGGGTTTTGAACCTGAGGCGTATCGTCTGTCGGGCTATCGCCCCGCAGGTGCGCGCGCGATCCGCATCGACATGCTGGAACGCCTTGCCGATCTGCTGCGCGCTCAAGACAGCCGTGGCGGGTTTGAGGGCAATCCCGACATGCTGTCGATCACCGGCATGACCCTGGAACAATTTGCCGATCTGATGGGCGGCTTGGGCTACAAGGCCGAAAAAGGTGAGCGCGCCAAAGTCAAACCTGCGGCTCTGGAAAAGGCCGAAGAGGCTGCCAGCGCCGAGGCGGTGAGCGAAGAGCAAGCGGTTGAGGCCAAGGCGGAAACGGGCGGCGGTGAAGCGGCCCCGGAAACTCATCCCGAAGCCGAGGCGGCTGCCGAAGCAGGTGGTGATTTGATCGCGCCTGCGGACGTGCCCAGCGATGAACTTGAGGTGTTTTACACCTTCACCTGGGCACCGCGCCCGCGTGCCAACAACCGCCCGCCCCGTCGTGAGGGGGGCAAATCCGATGCGCCACGTGGCGACCGCAAAGGCGGACGTCCGCAAGGCAAGTCCTTTGACAAAAAGGGCGGCAAGAAGGGCGGCAAACCCGAGCAAGCCCGCAACTTTGAGGCGCGCCCCCCGAAGAAAGACAAACCGATCGACCCGGACAGCCCGTTCGCCGTGCTGGCCGCTCTCAAGGACAAGAAGTAAGCGCGCGCGGCCATGGCTGACGCCCCTGATCGCATACGCATCGACAAGTGGCTGTGGCATGCGCGGTTTTGCAAAACCCGCGCGCTGGCGCAGGAACTGGTGAGCGGAAAGCGGGTGCGCGTGAACGGGGCGCGCATCGACAAGCCGGGGCGCGTGGTGGGGCCGGGCGATGTGCTGACCTTGCGGATCGGGACGGATTTGCGGCTGGTGCGCGTGCTGGACTGTGGCATACGCCGCGGCCCCGCCAGCGAGGCGCAATCCCTGTATGAGCCGCTCGACCCCACGCCCTGAATGGGGAACGCGCGCGATGTCGCAGGGAAAACGGTGCCAATCTCTTGAAACGCGCCTCTAGCCCCGATAGGACAGAACAAGAGGCTATAACACCGGGGTTTCGCCATGACCTATGTCGTCATCGATAACTGCATCAATTGCAAATATACCGACTGTGTCGAAGTCTGTCCGGTGGACTGTTTCTATGAGGGTGAGAACACTTTGGTGATTCATCCTGACGAATGTATCGACTGCGGTGTGTGCGAACCCGAGTGCCCGGCTGACGCGATTCGCCCTGATACCGAGCCGGGAATGGATAGCTGGGTCGAGTTGAACCGGAAATACTCCGAGCTTTGGCCGGTGATCACGCAGAAAAAAGATCCGTTGCCGGAGGCCGAGAAATACGATGGCGAGACAGGCAAGCTGGAGAAATACTTTTCCGAGGCGCCGGGCGAAGGCGATTGATCTGCGCAGTGATTCTGTAACAATCAGTGTGTAGGGGGTGATTCGCACTCTGTCATGCGGCTGTTACGTTGCGGCAACTTGATCGAAATCGCTGCGTAACCTGTTGAAAAGATGTGGCCTCACAAAAGCGCGAGCGCATCGCGCTTTAAAACGCATGCATTTCTTGCTATATTACTCTTCGAATAGAGCGTCGACCCCACCTTCCCCTACGCCCGCTCGCCAGTGGAAGCCGATCTCTCAGCGCAAAAACGAGCGCAGCGCAGTTAGCGTTGTGGCCGTTTTGCGCTCGCTTGATGCCGGGGTTGGATTCTCGCTGCAAGGAAGCGAACCGCATGACCAAAACAAAAAAGTCCGAATTCCGCCCCGATGATTTCGTCGTCTATCCGGCACATGGGGTTGGCAAGATCATGTCCATTGAGGAACAGGAAATCGCCGGGCTCAAACTTGAGCTGTTTGTGATTTCCTTCGAGAAGGACAAGATGACTCTTCGTGTTCCCACGCACAAGGCGACCGAAGTGGGCATGCGCAGCCTGTCTTCGCCCGATATCGTGACCAAGGCGCTTGAGACACTCAAGGGCAAGGCCAAGGTCAAGCGCGCGATGTGGTCGCGCCGCGCTCAGGAATACGAGCAAAAGATCAACTCTGGCGACCTTTTGGCGATTGCCGAAGTGGTGCGCGATTTGCACCGCAGCGACGATCAGCGCGAGCAGTCTTACTCCGAGCGTCAGCTTTACGAGGCCGCGCTTGAGCGCTTGACCCGCGAAGTTGCCGCGGTTTCTGGCACGGACGAGACGCACGCTGCGCAAACTGTCGGCGATGTCTTGATTAGCCGCGCCGCCGCCTGAGTTGCGATCTACGATTAAGTTATAAACGCGAGGCTTACGGGGCCTCGCGTTTTGCGTTTGGGGCTTAGCGTGTGGCGGCCATCCACGCGCTGCTGCCCAACAGCATCGCGCCGCTGCTTAGGGCAACGCGTCGTTGAGCGCGCACGGTGCGCAGATGGCGCGCGATCCCTGCGGCCAGAAACGCGTAAGCCCCCAAGACAAGTGCGACGATCATGCTGGAGCTGATCATCAAAACTAAGAATTGCGGTAGTGCAGGGCTGCTTGGGTCAACGAATTGCGCAAGGAACGCCATGTAAAAGAGGATCGCTTTGGGGTTCAGAACGCCCGTCAAAAACCCGGCCCGTAGGCTTTTTGCAGGGGCTCCTTGTCGGTCAGACAATGCCCCCGTGGCGCTCCACGCGCGCTGGATCTGCATCAGGCCAAGCCCGGCCATATAAGCGACGCCCAGCCATTTGAGGATGGCGAAAACGCTGGCCGACGTTGCAAGAATTGCGCCGACGCCGAAATAGGCGGCTGCCATAATTACGACCCCGCCCAGCAGATCGCCCAAGATGCAGCGCATCGCTGAAGCGCGCCCGTGGCTAAGGGCTGTCGCCGTGACCATCAACACGCTCGGGCCGGGAATGATCGAGATAACGGCGTAAATCACGACATAGCTTAGCCAAGTTTCAACGGACATGAGCGCCTCGCGAGACCGGTTTCGACAGATCACGCATCTTGACCGCCCTCCAGCGTGCCGGGGCTTTCGTGATCGTCGTCTTCCTTAGCGTCGCGCCTGCGGTATTGCTCCATCATCGCGGCTTCCAACTCGGCGTTCAGCTCTTTGGTGCGCGCGATATAGGCGGCGTTTTGTTCGACTGGCACGCCCGGTTTCCAAACCTGCGCCAGATCGCGCACGGCCGCACGGTCAAGATTGAAGAACAGCTTTTCCAGTTCCGCCGCCTCAAATTCTGACAGGCCGGAATTTTCCAGAACATAGCGCCCTGCGCGCAGGCTGGAATCGAACATCTCGCGCACGATGTCGTTGGCCCCCGCCTTGTAAAGATCGAAAACATGGGTGCGGTCGCGCGCGCGCGCGATGATATGCAGATCGGGGCGGATACGGCGGGCATAGCGCACCAGTTCCGTCGTCTTGTCGCGCCCGTCTAGTGCTACGACCAGCACGCTCGCCTCTGCAATGCCAGCAGCGGCCAGCAGATCGGGGCGCGTCGGATCGCCGAAATAGCCTTTGAACCCGAACGTGCGCATCAGCTGGATCGTGCGCAGGTCATTGTCGATCACGGTGGTGCGCAGCCCCGACATTGTCACCAAACGGTTCACCACCTGACCAAACCGGCCCACGCCCGCGATAATCACCGGCTGGTGCTCGTCGATATCATCGGGGTCAGGCGCTTTGTCGGTGCGCGCAAATCGCGCGATCTGATCATGCAGGATAAACAGCAGCGGGGTGATCAGCATCGACAGCGCGATCACCACCAGCACCTTTTCCGCCAGCGGAGTGGGCAGGATGCGCTGCACTACCGCGAAAGACACTAGGACAAAGCCGAATTCACCCGCCTGCGCCAAGCTGAGCGTGAATAGTGAGCGATCCGATCCGCGCAGTTTGAACAGCCGTGACAGCCCGTACAGCACCGCCGATTTCAGCGCGACGAGCAAGATCACCAGACCTGCGATATCCCATGGCTGCGCGACAATCACGTCGAAATTGATGCCCGCACCGACCGTGATGAAAAACAGCCCCATCAGCAGGCCCTTGAACGGTTCGATGTCGCTTTCCAGCTCGTGCTTGAATTCGCTATCGGCCAGCACGACGCCTGCCAGAAATGTGCCAAGCGCGGGCGACAGGCCGACAAGGTTCATCAGGCTCGCGATGCCTACGACAATCAAAAGCGCCATCGCCGTGTTGATCTCGCGCAGCTTGGCGGTTTGCACAAAGCGAAACAGCGGGCGGATCAGGTAATGCCCCATCAGCACCGTCAAAGCGACGGCGGCCAGCGTAATCAGCGTGACACCCCATCCTGGCAACGAGTCGATCAACTGCCCCACGACATGAGTGCCGTGATCGGCCTTGGCCACTGCCCGCGCGCCCGGCAATGCCAGCAGCGGCATCAGCGCCAACATCGGAATGACCGCGATATCTTGCGTCAGCAGCACCGCAAAGGCTGATCGCCCGCCCGCCGTCTGCATCAGTCGCTTTTCATTGAGCGTTTGCAAAACGATCGCGGTCGAACTCAGCGACATCACCATGCCAAGCGCAAGGGCGACACGAATATCCTCGCCCATTGCCATAACGATCCCCGTGACCAGCGTCATCGTGATTGCGACCTGCAAGCCTCCCAAACCAATCAGCTTGTCGCGCATTGCCCAAAGCGCGCGGGGTTGCAGTTCCAGCCCGATCAGGAACAGCATCATCACCACGCCAAATTCCGCGAAATGCTGCAAATCTGTCATCTCTGTGCCCGACAGACCAGTGACCGGCCCGATCAGGATGCCCGCCAGCAAATAGCCCAGCACCGATCCCAGCCCTGCGCGCGTCGCCAAAGGCACGGCGACAACCATCGCAATCAGATAGAGCGTTGCGTAAAAGAGAAAGCTTTCCATAGCCTTGATGGTCCTTGATGCGCTTGGAGGCGCCTTGAAACGCACACGCTGGGCGGCGCTTTGGCAGTCCTCGCGCAAGGGTAATCACAGTGCGGGCAGGCGCAAGAGCCCAAGCGCTTTGCCAAAAGACGAGCCGCCTTAAGGTAGCTGAAGCGTGTAGCTGCGTGACCCTTTCGTGTAGGTCAATTGCGTCGAGCCAATCGCTGTAACCCTGCCGCCATCCAACCTGTCGCCAACCCCGACTTTCACGAATTTCCCGTTCTTGAGACGCACCAAGGCGCGCCGACTGGAGGACGATCCGTAAAGCCCGATCAGGTTGACCTGGCGTAGGTTGATCACGTTCTTTTCGGTGGCTTGACGGGCGACCGAGGCCGAGGTGGGCAAGCGCGGCGCGGGTTTCACCGGTTCAGGCTCGTCGATCTCCACCGGCGCGGCTTTGCGTGCGGGCGCTGCTGCGGCTGTGGGCCTGCTGGGCGCGGGTTCGGCTGCGATGGCAGCGGCCAGCGCGCTTTCGACCGAGCGCGCAAAATTGCGCGGCTTGATCGGCGGGCGGGCCGAGGCCGCGACGGCAAGCGGCGAGGCATCGGCAAACGGGTCGCTTGGCGCGTCAGCAGCCGCAGGAGCCGGTTGCGCGCTCGATTGTACGCTTTCGGGCCGCGCATCCGGGCGCAATCCGGCCAGTCGCGTGTCGGCCACAGTCGGCGCGGGCGTCAGGGCCGCATCCTCATCAGGCGCGCTTTGAGCCTTGCTCGAGATCGCCGCCGGTCGCAGCACCGGGCGCGCCTCTGCCAGCGCCGGGTCATTGGCTGCAGGCAGCGTCGCGGGGGTCACCGCCGCAGGTGTCGCCAGCGCGGCAGGGCGGCTTGTGGGGCGAAAGCCTGCGAGCTCGGGCAGTGCCGCAAGCGTATCGCTGGGGCGCAACGGCGCAGGTGGTTGCGTCGCACGCCACGCTTGCGTCACACTTTCGGGGCGCGCGCCCGGCACAACATCCGGTTTTCCCGAAAATAGCGTGAAGCCGCCGGGCATCGGCACACCTTCGGGTGTGGGTGTAACTAGAGGCGCTGCGGGCGGCGCAGGTTCGGGGGCAACCGTGGCGCTCTCTTGTGGCACACTGGGCGGTGCCAGAGGTGCTGCATCAAAGGCCGGCATCTCGCTGGGCGGCAAAGGCGCAAGCGCCGCCGTTTGCGTGTCCTCAGCCGGTTCTGACGCGTCGACATCTGGGGTTTCGGGCGCGGGCGTGGCGGCGGTGGTGCTGGCGCTTGGCGTCTCGGGGGCGGGCGGCGTTGGCGTGCTTGTCGTTGGTGCCATCATCGGCGTTGACGCAGTGGACACATCGGGGCTCAGCGCTGCGGGCGGAACCACGGCGATTTGGTCTTGCGGCGCAGGCGCAATATCGTTGCTTAAGAAGTTCGTCCACAACGCGACGATAGCAAGAAACAGCACCAGCGCGCCGATCAGGCTTGCGCCCAAATAGCGCGGCTTTCCCCCGACATCGCGCCGTTTTTGCGCCCCGAAGACAGTGGTTTCCGGCGAGTTTTCGACGTTGCTTTGCGCCGGTTTCGGTGACGCTATGTTGGGTGACGTGGCCTTGGCGTTGGCCAAGCGCGGCTTGGCGGAAAGGGCAGCCGCGCCAAGCGCGGCAGTTCCGCTGAGGCCTTTTTTCGCGACCTGCTTTAGCGTGTTTTTACTGGATTTCAGCGCGGTTTGGCTGTCAGGAACGGGCTCAGATTCGGGCAGATCCAGCCCCGGAGCGGTGATTCCCGCCTCTCCTGTCAGGATTTTCTTGGGCTCGGGCTGCGGCGGGCTGAGGCGGCCAACGCCCCCAAGCTTGGGCACATTCGTGTTCGTCGGCTCGGTTGGCTTTTGCTCGCCGGGGGGTTGTTCGACTGAACTTTGGCCCTTCGTCCCGCGCGAGCTGGAGAATGCGCTTACGGCGGCGAGCGCGGCAATGGCCTCGCTGGATAAGGGCTTGGCGGTGGATTGGGCGGCTTCTGGTTCCGCTGGCTCCGGCGTGGGGTCTGGCGCGTCATTTACCGCATCGTTTTGCGCTGGCTCGGGCGCTTCGGCGGGCGGTGACGCGGGCTGATCCAAAGCGGCGAGGTCGGCGAGATCGTCTTGACTGATCTCTTCGGGCGGATCAACGGGATCGGGCGTCTGCGTCGCGGCGGAGGCATCAGGCGCCGCGGTTTGTGTGACCTCGGGGGGCAGATCTGGCGCGGCGGGCTCACTCGGCGGCGTTGGATCAAGCGGCGCGTCCGTCACCTCCGGTAGCGTGTCTTCGGTGGGCGCTTCCGGTTCTATCTGAGCTTCCGGCTCCGCCTCGATTTCGGCGTCAGGCTCGGCCTCGGTTTGAATGGCGTCGGTCGTCTTTGTTTCGACGTCCGGCTCAGCCGCATCCTCCGCCTGTTCGTGATCCGCGCCCTCGGGCGTAATCTCCGCCTCAACCGCTTCATCGGCTTGCGCCACACCCGGCGCGGTAGCCGTGTCTATTTCGGCGGGAGCCTCAGACGGCTCCTCGACACGCGCAGGCCCAATCTCCGAGGTTGGCTCGGCCTCTGAGGCAGGTGCAACGTCAGCCTCTTGCGGCTCGGGTTGCGCCTCGGGTGTCTGCTGAGTGAACTCCGTCAACGGCACCGAGTCACGCTCGACCTGCGCGCCCTCGGGCAGATAGCTTGCCGCGTTTGAGCTGAGGCCAAACCAAGGCTCGCCAGTGAAGTCGCCTGCCATCGGGATCGCCACAAAACAGATCGGCGCAAAGCCGTGCGATTGCGCGAAGGTCTCGGCCTCGGTCAATGTTTCGCGCGCCACAACCGCGACCTGCACAGTCTGACGCGTGCCCACCCAATCATACACCAAATCAGACACTTGGTAGGGTGTCATGCCCTGTAAGGCAGCCTCAATCTGGGTGCGGCGCTGCGCGGGGCTGGGGCCGGGCGCATAGATCGCGGTGTAGAGAATCTGCGAGGCCGGGATGACCAATTTCGCCAGCAGCCCTTTGGGCGCAAGGCTTTGCGCCTGACGTCGTAGGGCCGCCAATTCGCCCGCCAAATCCTCGGCCTCAAGCGAAACCTCACCAAGGCGCGCCCAACCCGCACGTGTGCGATGCGCCAGGCCAATGCCGTCATGTGAGAGGATCAGTGCGAATTCGGGCTTCATGGCAACTCAAACCGATACGAAGATGGAAAACCGTGGGGTGTTCCCATCTTCGTAAAGGGTTTTCTGCGCCCTGAAAAGCGCTCTGGGGGGCGGTGGCGACCTCTTGCCGCTATTGGAACGGATTTTGTCGTGGTTGAGCGGCATCGGGGGAAGCCCCCCGCGCGTTTCTGCGCGCAGGGGGGCAGGGGTCAGGCGGTTGCGGCGCTGAGTGCTTGATCAAGATCGGCGATCAGATCGCTGGCATCCTCGATCCCGATGGACAGTCGGACCACATTGGGCGCAGCGCCCGCGGCGATCTGTTGCGCCTCGCTGAGTTGGCGATGCGTCGTCGAGGCAGAGTGGATGATCAGCGAGCGCGTATCGCCAAGGTTGGCGACATTGGCGAACAGCTGAAGGTTGTTCACCAGCTTCACGCAAGCCTCATAGCCTCCCTTTACCGCCACGGTGAACAACCCGCCCGCGCCTTTCGGGCTGACGGTTTTCATCCGCTCATGCCAAGGCGAGCTTTGCAGACCGGCATAGGTTACCAACTCGATCCGGGGATCGTTTTCCAGCCATTCCGCGACGGCCTTGGCGTTGGCGACGTGTTTCTCCATCCGCAGGCTCAGGGTTTCGATGCCCATCAGCGTGTAATGCGCGCCCTGCGGGTTCATCGTCATGCCCAGATCGCGCAGCCCGATTGCGATGGAATGGAAGGTGAAGGCCATCGGCCCTAGCGCCTCGTGGAATTTCAACCCGTGATAGGCGGGCTCGGGGGCGCTGAGCGAAGGGAATTTGTCGCTCGCCGACCAGTCGAACTTGCCGCTATCAATCACGCAACCACCCGTGACCGTGCCATTGCCGGTCATATATTTGGTCAGCGAATGCACCACCAAGGTCGCGCCCAAATCAATGGGGCGGCACAGGTAGGGCGTGGCGAGCGTGTTATCCACGATCAGCGGCAGGCCCACTTTATCGGCCAGTTTCGCCACGGCCGGAATGTCGGTGATATAACCGCCGGGGTTTGAGATCGACTCGCAGAAAATCGCACGGGTGTTGTCGTCGATGGCGGCTTCCAGAGCGTCCAGATCATCGAAATCAACGAAGGTGCACGACCAGCCAAACCGTTTGATCGTGTGGCTGAATTGGGTGATCGAGCCACCGTAAAGCCGGGTCGAGGCGACGATATTCAACCCCGGCCCCATCAGCGGAAACAGCGCCATGATCTGGGCTGCATGCCCGGATGAGCAACACACCGCCCCCGCGCCGCCCTCAAGTGCTGCCACCCGCTCGGCGAGTTTCGACACGGTCGGATTGGTCAGACGCGAATAGATGTAGCCGACCTCTTCGAGATTGAACAAACGCGCGGCGTGATCGGCGTCTTTGAAAACGTAGCCCGTGGTCTGATAGATCGGAATTTGCACAGCGCCAGTTGCGGGGTCGGGGGCAGCGCCAGCGTGGATTTGCAGCGTATCGAATTTGTAATCGGACATCGTCGTCTCCGTGGTGAATGCGTTAGCGGGACGTTATCGCCACGCTCGAGGGGCTTCAAACACATTCAGTTTTTGTGATGAGGCCTAGCGCATCCACAGCTTTTCGCGCCGCAGCCGGTTGCGCAGCATTTTTTCGGTGCGTGGCAGGCCCTCTGCGGCGAACATCGTACGCAGCTTGCGCCCCTTACCCTGAAAAATCAGCTTTTTCGCAGGCTCGTAGACCTTGAGTACCTTTTTGATCGGATTAGGGGCGACCAGCGCCTCGATGGTGTCGATCACCGCATCGCTTTCGCGCGCATACATCAGCGGTAAGGCGCGGTAATGGCAGGACACATCGCCGTCCAGCCCATCGAGTTCCGGCCCCGGACGCCCGCCGCCAAAAGAGTGGATCACCAGCGGCAGCGCGATCTGATCAAGCCACGGGTCAAACACTTGGCTGGCTAGCTCATCCGGCGGATCATCGCGGATTTCGCGCGCATAGGTCAGGAAACGCTTGCCAAACTCCGCCGGATCCGGCCCGAAGAACCAACCCGCGTTGAAATACATGTAGCGGCGCCAGTATTCATCGGGCTGGCTGGTATCAAGGGTCTTGTCGAACCCCTTCAAGCCGAACCTGTCATATAGGGATTTCCAGATATCCGCGAAACCGGGGCCGTAAAGCGGCGGGATCGGCCATGTGCCCTCGCGCTGCATCGAGGCTGAGGGGTGGTTGAAATCAAACGCCACGTTCGACAGCGGCGCGGTGAACACCGTGTCCGTGTCGAAAAACACAAACGGCTCGCCTGTGGGCAGAGCGGCGAGCGCCTCAATCTTGTTGCCATAGGGGTAGGACTGGCCGAACACCTTGCTTTCAAACGGCACGATTTCTGCCCCCGCGCCTTGCAGAATCGCGCGCACCGGGTCGGAGATCCGCGTCTCGCCTTTCCACAATGGTCCGGGCTGAGGCTCGGCCACGATCAGGCGACCTTTGAAATCTGGATTGGCGGCAAAGAAGCTAAGGACAAAGGGGATTGCCTCGTATTCGAGCCGACCGTTCTGTGCGATACAGAAGACGTTGAAGGGTTGTGATTTAGCGCGTTTCGCGGCCATACTTGACCTGTCCCCGGTTCGAATTTTGCGCAGTATAGCGCGAATGTTAGGGGGCGAAAGTGGGTGAGGGCGGATGATACGCAAGCTATTGGCGATACTGATGATTTCTTGCGCAACCCCAGTGGGCGCACAGAACTTTACCACCGCTGGAGAGGTTCGCCCGATCTTGGATATGACGCGCGGCTCTTGGGTGGCGATCCGCGACTATGGCGGAAAAGACCTGATTTACTTTACGCATCTCTTGGCATGGCGCTGCGGCTTGCGCGAAATCCGCTATGGATTGAACGGCGCCGCCCCCAGCATCGCGTTCAAGATGGAGCCCTGCCACGAGGGTAGCGCGCAGCCCAACGCATTGTCGGGCGATGACGTGTATGTCACGCAGCCGGCAGGATCGGTCACAGAGGTACAGGTGAAGCTGATTTACGACGATGGCAGCAGCGAAGAGGCCCGCTTTGCACGCGACGCCATCTTGATACAATAATCACCAATTCCAAAGGGGGAAATGGTGGGTGACCCTGGAATCGAACCAGGCGTGGGTCGCCCCGGCGGAGTTACAGTCCGCTGCCGCACCTTGCAGCACGTCACCCGACGCTGGGGCGGGAGATACAAAAGGGGGCAGGGGGCGTCAAGAGAGAGTTTGACGAAATATTAGCCCGTCGCATGCGTGCTAGGCGCGCCGGGCTTGCCAAGCGGGCGTTGAGACGCCATTGCGGGGCCAAAGGAGAGCTGCGATGAAAAAACCGACTTGGGTGATCGATAAAGAACGTGCGCGGCGCGCGTCGGCCTCGGAAACGGTGTGGCTTTTCGGGCTGCATGCGGTGCGCGATGCGTTGCAAAACCCGATGCGCGAACGGCTGCGGCTGGTCTGTGGCAAGAATGCCGCCGACAAGTTGGCCGAGGCGATTGCGGTATCGGGCATGGAACCCGAGATCGTCGATGTGCGCAAATTCGGCAATCATGTGCCAATCGCGACTGATTCCGTGCACCAAGGGGTCGCGCTAGAGGTCAAACCGCTGGATTGGGGTAAGCTGCGCGATGCGTGCTCGCATGCGCGTCTTGTTGTGGTGTTGGATCGCGTCACCGACCCCCATAATGTGGGTGCTGTGTTGCGCTCTGCCGAGGTGTTTGGCGCGGCGGCGGTGATCGCGCCGCATCGCCACTCTGCACCTGAAACCGGGGCCTTGGCGAAAACCGCAAGCGGCGCGTTGGAACGTCAGCCCTATATGCGCGTCAAGAACCTGTCGGATGCGATGGAGGAGTTGCGCGGCATGGGCTTCCGGCTGCTGGGACTTGCAGGTGAGGCCAAGATGACGCTCGCCGACGGGCTGGCCGAGGCGGGCGCTGATCCGATTGCGTTAGTGCTGGGGGCCGAAGGGCCGGGCATGCGTGAGAAGACACAAGAGACCTGCGATCGGCTGGTGCGAATCCCGTTTGCGGGCGAATTTGGCTCGCTTAACGTGTCCAACGCGGCGGCGGTATCGCTGTATGCCGCGGCAAGCCGGATGTGATCACAAAAATGCGAGCGGACAGGTGCGCCCCTTTAACGGTGCAAATTGATACCCATGTTATTAAACGGAAGCGCGATCTCGGAACCTTCGTGCTTCAAGTTCACTGTCCCTCGTTCCGCCACTTCAGCGCCCCGACCAGTGATGGTTCGGGCGCTTTTTTCTGACTTGGAGGCTTTGATGACCGATGCTGATCTGCGTGATATCCTCAGCGAAACCCGCGTGATTGCCGTGGTGGGGATTTCGAACAAACCTGAACGTCCCTCGCATGAGGTTGCGCAGTATTTGCAAACCAAGGGCTATCGCATTGTGCCGGTCAATCCGGGGCTAGCGGGGCAAACACTGCTGGGCGAGACGGTGTATGCCGATTTGGGCGCGATTCCCGATGATTTGGGCGTGGATATGGTCGACATCTTTCGCCGATCTGAGACCGTGCCCGAGGTTGTAGACGACGCTTTGGCGCATTTGCCCGGCCTGCGCACAATTTGGATGCAGTTGGGCGTGGTGCATGAGGGCGCTGCCGAACAGGCGCGCGCCAAGGGGATTCGCGTGGTGATGAACCGCTGCCCGAAAATCGACTATCCGCGAGTGATGGCAGGGGTCTAAGTGCCGCGCGGTTTCGCGCGCAGCGTTGGGTCGGCCTCACGCGGGTCCTCGGGCCACGGATGTCTTGGATAGCGCCCGCGCATATCCTTGCGCACATCGCTATAGGACCCATCCCAAAACCCCGGCAAATCCATCGTGACCTGAATCGGTTTCTGCCCCGGTGATAGCAGCGTGACACGCAGCGGCAGGCATTTCGGCCCAACCGTGGGGTGGGTGGTGACGCCAAACATCTCTTGCAGGCGGATCTCGATGCCGGGCGCGTCGCCTGCATAATCAATCGGCACGCGCCGCCCCAAGGGCGTTTCGAAATGCCCGGGCGCGAGGCGGTCGATCAGTTGCATTTGCTCCCAATCAAGGCTTGCGCGCAGGGCCTCGGTCACGTCGAGCTTGCGCAAGTCTGATTCCGTGCGCTTGCCCTTCAGGTAGGGTAGCAGCCAGTCTTCGGCGCGCGCCAGAAGAGCCGCGTCGGTGAAATCTGGCAATTCCGCGCCTTGGCCGCGCAGCAACTCGACGCGCGCTTGCAAGCGCTGGGCGGCAGGCGTCATCGGCAGCCCGATCTGGCGCAACCCGTCCAGCGCGCCTAGTGCAATCGCCTCACGCGGGGCGTCTTTCCAAATCCGGTCATCCAGCACCAGCGCGCCAAAGCGTTCCTGCTTGCGCGCTACCACACGGCCCTCACGCTTGGACCATTCGCACACATCGTGCCAGTCGATCTGATCGCCAAACAGCGCGCGGATCTGTGCCTCGGAGATCGACGTGCCCTGACGCACGCGCGCCTCACGCGGATCGCCGTCCAGATCGGTCGCTACGATCAAGCGTTGCGCACCCAGTGGATCGCCCTCGGCCACCACGGCCCCCTTGCCGCCCGACAACACATAACGCGGCGCATCGCCCTTGCGGCGCAACCCGATGCGGTCAGGATAGGCGAGCGCAGCTTGGGCCTCGGGCGGAAGCGAGTCGGGGCTGTTTTCGACGAGGCGGGCCAACCGTTTGGCCTCGGTTCGGATGCGCTCAATCGTAGCGCGATGGGCCTCGGGGCCGGGGGTGCGGATCGCGGCGAGGCGCAGCAACAAATCAGCAGGCGCGCCGCGCAAGGGGTCACGTTCGGCCAGCAGCGCGGCCAGCGGTGCCGCCTGCGCGCCCGCCGTTAACAGCATATGACCCAAGCGCGGATGCAGCGGCAGGCGGGTCAGTTTGCGCCCGTGCGCGGTGATCTGCGTGCCGCTTAGCGCGCCCAGATCGGCCAGCAGGGCGCGCGCCTCGGCCAGTGCAGGCGCGGGGGGCGGCGTCAGAAAGGCCAGATCGCTGCCGTCGCTGCCCCAAAGTGCAAGTTCCAGCGCAAGGCCCGTCAGATCGGCGACCTCAATCTCGGCCGGCGCAAAAGCGGGCAGCGCACCCTCGGCCCCTTTGGTCCAGAGGCGATAGCAAATTCCCTCGGACACGCGCCCAGCGCGACCCCGCCGCTGCTCGGCCTCGGCGCGGCTGACGGGTTCGGTGACAAGCCGCGCCATTCCCGAGGCCGCATCGAACCGCGCCCGGCGCGAGCGTCCGCCGTCGATCACCACGCGGATATCCTCGATGGTCAGTGAGGTTTCCGCAATTGAGGTCGCCAGCACCAGTTTGCGCCCCGAAGCGCAAGGCGCAATCGCTGCGCGCTGGGCGGCAAATTCCATCGCGCCAAACAGTGGACGAATTGCGATATCGGCAGGCAGACGCCCTTTCAGCAGCCTTTCGACGCGACGAATCTCGCCCTCGCCGGGCAGAAACGCCAGCAGCGAACCGTTGGTTTCCCCAGCGGCCTGCTCGATCAGCCCTGCCATCGCGCCCTCAAAGCGCATCGTGCGATCCACCGGGCGGGCCAACCAACGGGTTTCAACCGGATAGGCGCGCCCTTGCGAGGTGATGATCGGGGCATCATCTAGCAGGGCGGCCACGGGGTCTGCGTCCAAAGTGGCCGACATCACGACTAGCGCCAGATCGGGGCGCAACGCGGCGCGCGCCTCCCAAATGAGCGCAAGGCCAAGATCAGCATTTAGCGAGCGTTCGTGAAACTCGTCGAAAATTACGCATCCCACGCCCGCCAGTTCGGGATCAGATTGCAACATGCGGGTCAGGATGCCTTCGGTCACCACCTCGATTCGCGTGGCGTTCGAGGTTTTGGTTTCGCCCCTGATGCGATAGCCCACGCGCTGACCCACGCTCTCGCCAAGGCTTTGCGCCATGCGTTCTGCGGCAGCACGCGCGGCCAAGCGGCGCGGTTCCAGCATCACGATGCGACCGCTGATCTGCTCAAGCAGCGTCAGCGGCACCCGCGTGGTTTTCCCCGCACCCGGCGGCGCCATCAGAACCGCGCGGCCATGTGCAGATATGGCCGCCCGCAGATCGGGCAGCACCGCGTCAATCGGAAGAGGGGCGTCGGTTGGGCTCACGCCCCTTTATTGCCGTTTCAAACGGCCTTTGCCATAGATCGTGTCGGTTTCGATCTCATTCACCTCAAGACGACCATTGGCGGTCGGGGCGTAGTGCAGGGTAAAGGGAAAGCGGCTTTTCTCGGCCAAGTCCTTGGCAGAAAATCCGGCAAGACGGCGATACTCGCCCGAACACACCACGCCATCCCCTTCAGGGCGGGCATCAAACAGTCGCACCTGCGAGCGCTTTGATCCGTCATACATCTTCACGTCCAGCTTGCAGGCCTCGTCGCGGTTAACATTGCGCAGCACGGCATAAAGCGCGGTCAGCGGGTCAATCGTGCCGCCTTGTTTCGCGGCATCCACATCTGTGTCGCGGGGCTTGCGCGGAGGGTTCTGGCTAACAGCAACAGGTGTGCCGTTTTTATACACGATTTCATGGGTGGATTTTCCGCGCGGCGTGTCGGATTTCTCGGAGAACCGCATCGGAGTAAACTGCCCGTTGCGATAGCTGCCCGAGACGGTTGCGTCATAGCGAATCTTGCGTAGAAAGCCGACAAGCCCTGCGGTTTGTAATACACCATTGGCCCCATAGGAGTTGCCCACAATTTTGCCGTTGATCACCAATTCGCCCGCGCGCAATCCCTTGAGGACAACGTCGAACACGATCTGATCGCTTTGATCTGCGCGGACGGGCAGGGTAGGTTGAATAAACGCGAGAGCTGAAAGCAACGGCAAAACAGCCGCGCGGCGGGCGCGAATTAGGGCGGAAATCATGATGCTCCTCATGGGGCAAATCGTCTTTGAGACTGGACATAGCCTGCGCAGAGCGGGCAAGTAACCGCAAAGCCTTCACCTTTCGTATCAAACCTGACACGATCTCGAAAATCAGCGAAAGCCCGCCGATGACTAATCGAACACCCGCCGACCTTGCCCCACGAATTTTTGACGGCGACCGCCGCGCCTTGGCGCGCGCGATTACGCTGGTGGAATCGGGGCGTGCAGATCACCGCGCGCAGGCGGGTGAGTTGTTAGAGGTGCTGGCGCAATCGGGGCGTCAGGCGTTGCGGATCGGGCTGTCGGGCACGCCGGGTGTGGGCAAATCCACCTTTATCGAGGCGTTCGGCCTGATGCTGACGGGGCAGGGTCTCAAGGTGGCGGTGCTGGCGGTTGATCCCAGTTCGTCGCGCTCGGGCGGCTCGATTCTGGGGGATAAAACCCGGATGGAGCGGCTGTCGCGCGATCCCAACGCTTTCATCCGCCCCTCGCCCTCGCAAACGCATCTGGGCGGCGTGGCACGGCGCACGCGCGAGGCAGTGTCGCTATGCGAAGCAGCCAACTTCGACGTGGTTCTGATCGAAACGGTGGGCGTGGGTCAGTCGGAAACGCTGGTTGCCGAAATGGTCGATCTGTTCGTTTTGCTGATGGCTCCGGCGGGCGGAGACGAGCTGCAAGGGGTCAAGCGCGGCATCATGGAGATGGCCGATCTGATCTTGGTGAACAAGGCAGATGGCGATCTTAAGCCCGCGGCGATGCGCACCGTGTCGGACTATTCTGGCGCGCTGCATCTGCTGCGCAAACGACCGCAAGACCCGCCAGGATTTCCCAAGGCATTGCCGGTCTCAGCGTTGGAAGATGAGGGCTTGGCGAAGGCGTGGGAAGAGATGACCACGCTCGCCGATTGGCGGCGTGAAAACGGTTATTTGGAACGCCGCCGCGCCGAACAAGCGCGCCATTGGTTTGAGGCCGAGGTGCGCGAGGGGCTGTTGGCGCGGTTGCGCGATGATCCGACTATCCGTGCACAGATGGAAGCGTTGGGTGCGACCGTGGCGGCCGGGGAAAGTGCCCCGTCAGCCGCCGCAGCGAAAATGCTTGATCTGTTGCGTCACTAAACCCTCCGCTTACATATCGCTTTCGGTTTTGTTCATCTTGGGCTCGCCATGGGTTATCTCGCCATGGGTCATCGTGCCGTGCTCAATCGTGCCGTGGGTCACCGGGTCGTCGTCCATTTCCATGCCCTGATCGCGCTTAAGATCGACCGGAATCTCGATTGTCATATTGCCAGCCCTCTCAAAGTGCAGCGTCACACGCACTAGATCGCCCTGATTGAGCCCGTGGTTCAGGCCCATGAACATCACATGATCGCCGCCGCGTTTCAGGTCATGCTCGCCATGAGCGGGAATCACGAAGCCCTCTTTGACCTCAAGCATCTGCATCTTGCCATCCCCCAGATCCTTGTGGGTGTGCAGTTCGACACGCGCGGCCACATCGGAACTGGCAGAGACCAGACGGTCGTCGAGATCGGTAACGTTCTTGATTTCCATAAACGCTGCGCCCGATTTCGACATCGGGGTCGAGACGCGGACATAGGGATCGGTGATCTCGATCTGATCGGCAAAAGCGGGCAAAGCCAGCGCGGTTAGTGCGGCGGCCATCAGGGTTTGGCGAAACATGTGGTCTCCTTTTGGGGGGATAGGTGTTCTGTGCGTTGCTGGCACCCTAGCGAGCGCGGCGTGCGATGAAAAGTCACTCACCACAGCCGCGACATGCAAAAACCCCGCGCCAGAGGCACGAGGTTTCTACAAATTCGTCGTTTGGCAAAACTCAGGCGGTGGCCTGTGCCTTGGCAATCGCTTTCTTGATTTTCAGCGCCTTGTCGGACAGTTCAATGTCCTTCGCCTTGGCGAGATAGGTATCAAGGCCACCACGGTGGTCAACCGAGCGCAGGCCAGCAGCCGAAACGCGCAGTTTGAAGCTTTGACCCAGAGCATCCGAGATCAAGGTGACATCATTCAGGTTCGGCAGGAAGCGACGACGCGATCTGTTCTTCGCGTGGCTCACTTTGTTGCCCGTGATGGGGCCCTTGCCGGTCAGTTCGCAAACGCGCGACATGGCATTTTTCCTTCGTTTCTTACCTGGCCTAAGATGCGAATCGCGCCTCGGCCCCAACATAGAAAGGCGCCGCGTTAGGCAGCGCCCAGAATTCTGTTGGCGGGAGATACGAGGAATGGCGCCCCGCGTCAAGCGGGTCAGCGCGGTTTTTGCCTGTCTATTCTGCGAATTCGTCGAAATAATCTGCTGCCATTTCTGCCATAGCAAATGCGCTGCTTACGCGCGCGCCAGTCGTTCGCGCACCCACTGGGGCACAATCTGCGTGGCTGGCCCGTGATGGGACGTGTCGAAAAGCTGAGTACCCGTTGATGGCTCTAGGTTCAGTTCTAGCGTCTCGACCCCGGCCTCAGTCGCGCCTTGCACGAACCCGGCAGCCGGATAGACGTTGCCCGAGGTGCCAATCGAGACGAACAAATCCGCGTCTTCGAGTGCGGCAACGATTCGCTCCATCTGATAGGGCATCTCTCCAAACCAGACGATATCGGGGCGCGTTGCAGTGCGTCTGCAGGCAGGGCAAGAATCGGTTGCAGTCATCACCTCGGGGGCGGGCCAGCGATGCCCGCAGGCATGGCATAGCGCTCCAAATAGCGAGCCGTGCATGTGAATTACGTTTTGCGATCCGGCGCGCTCGTGCAGGTCATCGACATTTTGCGTGACGATTAGTACGTCGTAGCGCGCATCGGCTTCTAACTCGGCCAAGGCAAGGTGGGCGGCGTTGGGCTGGGCGACACGCGCGGCGGCGCGGCGGGCGTTGTAGAATTCATGTACCAAGGCGGGATCGCGCGAAAACCCTTCGGGCGTCGCGACATCGTCGATTCGGTGTTCCTCCCACAGCCCATCTGAGGCCCGAAAGGTGCGAATCCCGCTTTCGGCTGAAATCCCGGCGCCTGTCAAAATGACGATCTTGGCCATGCCCGTCCCTTCTGCTAACTGTGCCCCTATGCGTATCCTGTTTCTCTGTCTTGGCAACATCTGCCGCTCTCCCGCCGCAGAGGCGATCACCCGTGCCAAGGCGCAAGCCGCTGGGCTGGATGTCACCTTTGATAGCGCGGGGACGGGCGATTGGCATATCGGCGCACCGCCCTACGACCCGATGATCGAGGCGGCGCAGGCGCGCGGCTATGACCTCAGCACGCTGCGCGCACGCCAGATTGACCCGCGAGATTATGCGGGCTTTGATCTGATTCTGGCGATGTATGAGAACAATCTGCGCGATGTGCTTGATCAAGCGCCGCGTGACATGCAAGCACAGGTGCAGATGTTTCTAGAGGGGCCGGCAGGCCCGCAAGACGTGCCCGACCCCTATTTTAGGCGCGATTTCGAAGCATCGCTCGACCTGATCGAGGCGGGTGCCGATGCGTTGGTGGCAGACCTGCTGGCCGATCAGGCAAAGTGAACTGCCCGGCGGATTACTGGCTGCAATAGCCTTCGGCGGTCGAGGCGAAGTTCTTGTAGCGCGCCCAGAAGTCATTGTCCGATTTGCTGTCGGACATGCGCACGACTTGCGCGCGGTCGGGATCATGGAAGAAGCCAGCGGCGCGGCGCTGGTCACGATTGCTCAGCGTCATGTCTGCCACTTGCTGGATGCAGCCGCAGGTCGCGGCACTATTGCTGCGCCCTGCTTTCATGCAAGCGCTGTCGATTGGCCCAGCCGAAACCATCGAGGCAAACCCGATGGTGGCACCGAATGCACAGAGTGCGAGCTTCATTTTTTTGATAGTCATTTGCACTGCCCTCATTTATGCGACCGGCTGATTTTCGCCTGATCTGCTTATTAATTGCTTAATTTATAGCGGCAAATCTAGGTTTAGGCAATGCGGGTGGCAAAAATAGGCCCATCTTATCGATGTGAAGGAACTCGTGTTCAATCTGTCGGGGGTGTCCCCTTTCGCGCCCCAAGATGTGGTTTGAGAAATGCCGAACTCAGGGCACGCGGCAGAGCTACTCTGTCGGCGTTGCCTCATACCCTGCGGCCTTGAGTGCGCTGAGAACGGTGGCGGGGGGGAGGCCGGACACCTCGACCTCGCAATCTTCAAGATAGACATCGGCGCGCCCGCCGACCTCTTCAATGGCGGCCTCGATGGCGGCTTTGCAATGGCCGCAGGTCATGTTGGGAACGGAATAGATCATCACAGCTCTCCTTGTCCTGACCTTGCCTGCGCGCGACATGAGCAAAGGTCAAGGGCTGCATGTGCGTCGGGCTGGTAGGCTTTGCTGGAACGGGCGCGCAATCCCTCTTCCCGACCCCCAATTTCCACGATATACGCGCGCCATGACCGATATTGAACGCATCAGAAACTTCTCCATCGTGGCCCATATCGACCACGGTAAATCCACCCTCGCGGACCGGCTGATCCAGCTGACCGGGACGGTGGCCGAACGCGATATGAAGGCGCAAATGCTCGACGCGATGGATATCGAGCGCGAGCGCGGCATCACCATCAAAGCCAACTCGGTGCGCATCGATTACCCGGCCAAGGACGGGCACACCTATGTGCTCAACCTGATCGACACCCCCGGCCATGTCGACTTTGCCTATGAGGTTAGCCGCTCGATGCAGGCGGTCGAGGGGTCTTTGCTGGTCGTGGATGCCTCCCAAGGGGTCGAGGCGCAGACGCTCGCCAATGTCTATCAGGCGATTGATGCCGACCACGAAATCGTGCCGGTGCTGAACAAGATCGACCTGCCCGCCGCCGAACCCGAGCGGGTGATGGAGCAAATCGAGGACGTGATCGGGATCGACGCGTCGAACTCGGTGATGATTTCGGCCAAGACGGGGCTTGGGATTCCCGATGTGCTTGAGGCCATTGTCACTCGTTTGCCTGCGCCCAAAGGGGACCGCGATGCGCCGCTCAAGGCGATGCTGGTCGATAGCTGGTATGACAGCTATCTCGGCGTTGTCGTGCTGATCCGCGTCATGGACGGTGTCGTCAAAAAGGGCGACCAGATCAAGATGATGAAGACGGGCGCGGCCTATAAGCTGGACCGTCTGGCCGTGCTGAAACCGCAGATGGTCGAGATTGCCGAACTCGGGCCGGGCGAGATCGGCGTGTTCACCGCCTCGATCAAGCAGGTGCGCGATACTAAGGTCGGCGACACGATCACGCATGAAAAGAAACCCTGCACCACGGCGTTGCCGGGCTTTAAGCCCTCGATTCCGGTGGTGTTCTGCGGCCTCTTCCCGGTCGATGCCAATGACTTTGAGGCGCTACGCGACGCCATCGAAAAGCTGCAACTCAACGATGCGAGCTTTAGTTCGGAAATGGAAACCTCGGCGGCGCTGGGTTTCGGCTTTCGCTGCGGCTTTCTGGGGCTGTTGCACCTAGAGGTGATCCGCGACCGCCTTGAGCGCGAATATGATCTTGATCTGATTACCACCGCGCCCAGCGTTGTGTTCAAACTGCATATGCGCGACGGCGAGGTCATCGATCTGCACAACCCCGCCGACATGCCCGACCTGACGCTTGTCGATCATATCGAAGAGCCGCGCATCAAGGCGACGATCCTCGTGCCCGACGAATACTTGGGCGATGTGCTGAAACTGTGCCAAGACCGGCGCGGCATCCAGATGGACCTGACCTATGCCGGTTCGCGCGCGATGGTGGTCTATGACCTACCGCTCGCCGAGGTGGTGTTTGATTTCTACGACCGTCTGAAATCGGTCACAAAGGGCTATGCCAGCTTTGACTACCAGATCACCGGCTACCGCGAGGATTTCCTCGTGAAAATGTCGATCCTCGTGAACGATGAGCCGGTCGATGCGCTCTCGATCATGGTGCACCGCGACCGCGCCGACGCCCGAGGCCGCGCGATGGTCGAAAAGCTTAAGGACCTGATCCCGCGCCACATGTTCAAAATCCCGATTCAAGCCGCCATCGGAGGCCGCGTGATCGCGCGCGAAACGCTGTCAGCGATGCGAAAGGACGTGACCGCGAAGTGCTATGGCGGCGACGCCACCCGCAAGAAGAAGCTGCTGGAAAAGCAGAAAGCGGGTAAGAAAAAGATGCGCCAGTTCGGGAAAGTAGAGATTCCCCAGTCAGCGTTTATTGCTGCGTTGAAGATGGATGAGTGAGACACGACCCCGCTAACGGCGGGGTCAATTCTTTCCAGTGGAAAGAATTGAGTGTCGAACGCCCGAGGCTATGCCGAGGGCTGGGCGTTATTGTCGTTGTCCCGATTAGGTGACAGTCTTAAGCCCACAGCGTGTATACTTGATTGAGACAAATGAGTTTTCCTAAACAAACAATTGCGCGGATAGGATTCGCGCTTTCTGCGATGGGCGCATTGGCGTGGCTGCTTTGGCCGCGTTCGACAGGGTTTTCACTTGAGCCTGAGCCGCTTTTCACGTTTTTGACTGCGCTGGCAGTTTGGGGGTTCACAGAGTTCAAAACGAGCGAGGAGTTTGTTCGAGCTGTGCCCTCTACAGGCAATGATATTGCTCGAACGAGAGAACTCGCCGCATATCATAGGTTTCAACTTCGGCATATCCTGCATGATCAGGATTTGGGGGCAGGAATTGAACCGCGATATCTCAGTGAGGCGGGTATGCTCCTCCATGAAATGGAGACTGGCGCATTCTTTTTCCATAACAGTTCTGCGCAAACCCTTTTGGATTCCTTCAAACAAAGCCTGTCTGCATTTGTTTGCTATTTTAGTCTGCATTCCACGCCAGAGCGCTATGGTTCGGTTACCCTTCAGCATGTGATCCCGTATCGCACGAAAATTTCGGAAGCTGTCCCTCAGCGACACTACAACGAGATTGAAGAATCGAACCGCCTCGCTAGCCTTGCTTGGGGTGATTTCGATGCTTTGGTTGGCTGGTTGCGGGAAAATGTCGTCGAAGCCTTTGACGTGCCCCTAGAGCAAGTGTGGAGAGCGAAGCCTGACATTTATTCCGACGAATAGTGATGCAGCAAATGCGTTTGTTCGTTCATTGGATATTGCCCCCCCATTGCACCCCCCTCGCGCCACCCGTTAAGACAGGTCCAAACCCACTCCAAAGGACCACACCATGACCTGCCCGCTTTGCTCTGCTGATGCCCCGCTGCAAGATTTTCCCGTCACCGGAGGCGCCGAGGGCGCAACGGCGGCGATTTGTGCCACCTGCGTCGAGCAGATCGAGGGCACGCCCGATCCGGCCCATTGGCGCGGTTTGGCGGGTGCGATCTGGTCTGAGGAACCCGCGGTGCAGGTGCTTGCGGCGCGGATGCTGGGGCGCATTGATGAAGTTTGGGCGAATGATCTCGCCGATCAGATGTATCTCGATGACGAGACGCGCGCTTGGGTCGATAATGTCGAAACAACGCTGGAGCATCGCGATTCCAACGGTGCGTTGCTGGCGCGCGGCGATACTGTCGTGCTGATCAAGGATTTGCCGGTCAAAGGCGCGGGCTTTACGGCCAAGCGCGGCACGGCGGTGCGGGGGATCTCACTGGTGGCTGACAATGCGGGCCATATCGAGGGCCGGGTCGAGGGTCAGCGCATCGTGATCCTGACCGAATTCGTCAAAAAGAAATAAGTCCAGAGGCAAAAAGGCCCCGGTCGATCCGGGGCCTTCTGAGGCGTCACTTCGCCTGCTGTGCTTCGCTGGCAA
Organism: Thioclava sp.; assembly: GCF_048263065.1. NCBI lineage: Bacteria > Pseudomonadati > Pseudomonadota > Alphaproteobacteria > Rhodobacterales > Paracoccaceae > Thioclava > Thioclava sp. The sequence goes on along the minus strand of NZ_JBLXEM010000006.1, from coordinate 161,314 downwards.
TGGTGTTGCCTGCAACCGACAGATCTTGACCCGCGCCTTGCACCGTGTTGCAGGCCGCAAGACCCAAAAGCGCCAGCAGCATCACGCCAGACAGTTTAACCGAACTCATCATAGTGCTCTCCTTTGAAGGCTATACAGCCGAACGTGCGAAAAAAAATACGGTTCCCCGGAACCATCCGTATTAATCGACGTTTACAGGATGAACACAAGAAGAAGAGGCGTGTGATGAAGGTCTCGTTGAGCGATTTTTCGCACGCCTCGCTCTGGATCGCGTCTTTCCGCCCTAGCAGGTTAACGCAATGTTAACCAAGCTCTGAAAGGCTCCGGGTTGTCCCTCCCCGGAGCCTTTCTATGTCCCGATCCCCCCTTTTCGTCTGCCTTTTCCTGATCGGCTGCGGTGCCTCACCCGCGCCGCAATTCATGGGCGCGATCCGCCATGACATGATGCTGGACGGCATCGATTTCGCCGTCTTCGTCAAGGCTGACAAGGCCGAGGTAATCCGGCTCGGTTATCTGTCGCGCAAAGACCGTAACCGCGTGCCGCCCTTGATGGTGCGCGCGGCCGAGTTGGCCTCGGGGTGCAAGGTGGCGGGGCCTGCAGAGGGATGGAACAAATCGCCCTCGCTGCCCGGCGACACCGGAGAACAGCGATTTCAACTGGATTGCTGATGCGGCCCCTTGCCGCATGCGAAGGGTGCGAAACTTGACCCGTATCAAGGTAACAAATCCGTGAACGTGATCATTTCGCCGCTAAGAAATGTATCGTAAACGGAGAAGCGACATGCGTCTGTTCGCCATTATTTATTCGCTCGCTGGGCCCACGCTGGCCGGAATCCTGATCACCGCAGCCTTGACGATGAACATGTTCACGTCGCGCGCCATGATTGCCTCGGCAGTGGTCGGCTTCCTTGTGGCGCTGCCGATCGCTTGGTTCGTTGCCAAGCAAATCAAAGAGAACATGTGATCGTTCGCTTGCGAAAGTGACAGACGGGACTGCGGCGGCTATACGTTCAGTGTAACGCTTAGTGCGCCGCGCTTCTTTTATTTCATTCGCAAAAGTCTTTATGTCCAACGTATTCGGTTATTTCAAGACGCAGATCGGCCTCGTTCGGCTGATCGTTTTGTTATCTATCCTGCAATGGCTACTCAGTTCCGGGATGGAGCACACGATTCACCAGGTGGTGCGCGGAAGCGTGGTGACACCCGGTTTGCTGACCTATTCCTATATCGGCGTCGGTGTCACAATCCTTGTGCTGGCCGCGTGGGCGCTGATTTTGCGCATAACGCGCGGCGCGCCCGAGCCGCCGCGTGATAATCCAGAACTGATGGACTCTGGTGCAACGCCGGTTCACTGGGTGGTGGTATTTCTCGTCCTTATCTTGCCGACCGTGACGGGTGGGGTCGCGTTTTTCTTCAATATCAGTTGGGTGGCAAAGCTACATTCTGATCTGAATTCGGTGCAGGTAATTGGCTTGGGGCTTGTGGTGTTGCAGCGTGATTTCACCAATAAGACCCGAAAGATAACCTTTTGCGCCGGATGACGAGGCCGGTGGACTGAGCGCGCCTTTGGAGGCCTAGCTGAGAAACCGCTCCACCTCTGCCTCAACTTCGCGCGGGCGCTCGGCATGGAGCCAGTGGCCCGCGTTTTTGATCTCCACAAACTCCGCTTGGGGAAACAGCGCGCGGATCAGGTCATGATCGTCCGGCTCAACGTAATGCGAATTCGCACCTGACAAGAACAGGGCGGGGCCGTCGTAGGAGCAGCCGAGCGGCATGTCAGGCCAGTCAAGGATCGTATCCAGATTGTCTTTCAGGGCCTGAAGGTTGAATTTCCAATGCACGGGCCCATCGCGCAGGCTCAGCGATTGCAGCAAGAACGCCCGCGTGCCGGGATCTTGGATTTGCACACTCAACAAACGATCCGCCTGTGAGCGCGTTTCGATCTCCTCAAGGGGTAGCGCCTGCATCGCCTCAATCAGCGCGCCGTGGCTGTCACCATGCTTGTAGGATTTGGGCGCCATATCGGCCACGATCAGGCGGCGCACCAGATCGGGGTGGTTGAGCGCAAGCATCATCGCCGCTTTGCCGCCCATTGAATGACCCAGCACATCGGCCTGCCCGCCATGGGCCTTGATCACCTCAGCTATATCATCTGCCATTGCCGGATAGCTGTGATCATCATCCCAAAAACTGTCGCCATGATTGCGCATATCCAGCGCGATGACTTGGCGTTTCTCGCTGAGTTGTTTCGCGATTGCAGTCCAGTTGCGCGCTGATCCGAATAGGCCGGGCGCAACTATAAGCGGGGGCGCATCGGTCTTGGCGCCATGGATGAGCGTATTTAACATACTTATCAGTTAGGGCGCCGAGGCGGGGGCGACCAGTGCGCAAAGATGAAAAACTTGCGAGGGGGGGCGACTTGCGTGGTGCGCGGCGCATGGATAGCGTGCGCAGGGGCAGTTTGAGGGATGGGCATGGGGCCAGAGCAGATCACGCAGATGACGGAGCAGGTGTCGCGCCTGCTAGCGCAGCGCTTGGGCGCGAAGGGCGCGGGGCTTGAGGCACGCGTTGCCCATCGCGCCCGCGCGCTGCCGCGCAAGGTCCGCCGTGCCGCGCTGCAACTGGCCAAGGCGGACCGTCTGGCGCACTCACCCAAACAAGCGCGCCAGCTTGATGCGCGCGCCATCCAGGCCGCCTATGCGACCTGCACCCACTATCTCGAGCCATTGGGGGCGGGCGAACGCTTTCGCGCGGCTGCCCTGACCTTTGGTAGCTCGGTCGCCTTTATCGTGATCGTGGTTGGTGTGATGATTTTTGGCGCGATGTGGCTGACGGGCTGGTAAGATGAAAAAGCCCCCCGAAATCGGGAGCCTTTCCAGCGCGATCAAACTCGGATCACAGATTGGGATAGATCGGAAAGCGCGCGCAGAGCTTGGCGACCTTGGCCCGCACCGCGGCTTCGACATCGGCATTGCCCTCTTCGCCATTGGCGGCCAGTCCATCGACCACTTCGACGATAAGCCGCGCGATCTCGCGGAAGTCGTCTTCGGCGAAGCCGCGCGTGGTGCCTGCCGGGGTGCCCAAACGCACGCCAGACGTCACCATCGGTTTTTCGGGATCAAACGGGATGCCGTTCTTGTTGCAGGTGATATGGGCGCGTCCAAGTGCCTTTTCGGTCGCGTTGCCCTTCACGCCTTTGGGGCGCAGATCGACCAGCATCACATGCGTATCGGTGCCGCCGGTGACGATATCAAGGCCACCTTTCATCAGCTCATCTGCCAAGGCTTGGGCGTTCTTCACAACCTGCTCGGCATAGACTTTGAACTCGGGGCGCTGTGCCTCGCCAAACGCCACAGCCTTGGCCGCGATCACATGCATCAGCGGGCCACCCTGAATGCCGGGGAAGATCGCCGAGTTTACTTTCTTGGCGATCGTCTCGTCATTGGTCAGGATCATGCCGCCACGCGGGCCGCGCAGGGTTTTATGCGTCGTGGTCGTCGCAACATCGGCATAGGGGAAGGGCGAGGGGTGCTGCCCGCCCGCCACGAGACCCGCGAAATGCGCCATATCCACCATCAGATAAGCGCCCACCTCATCCGCAATCTCGCGGAACTTGGCAAAGTCGATCTGGCGCGGAATGGCGGACCCACCAGCGACGATCAGCTTGGGTTTATGCTCCAGCGCCAATTCGCGCACCTGTTCGTAATCAAGCAGGCTGTCTTGCTTGCGCACGCCATATTGCACCGCGTTGAACCATTTGCCCGACTGGTTGGGCTTGGCGCCGTGGGTCAGGTGACCGCCCGCATCAAGGCTCATGCCCAAAATCGTGTCGCCGGGCTGGATCAGCGCCTGAAACACGCCTTGGTTGGCCTGAGACCCCGAGTTGGGCTGCACGTTGGCGAACTCACAGCCAAACAGTGCCTTGGCGCGATCAATCGCCAGATTTTCGGCCACGTCGACATATTGGCAGCCGCCGTAATAGCGACGCCCCGGATAGCCCTCGGCATATTTGTTGGTCATCACCGAGCCCTGAGCCTCCATCACCGCCGCGGAGACGATGTTTTCAGAGGCGATCAGCTCGATCTCGTCGCGCTGGCGACCCAGCTCGTCGGTGATCGAGGCGTAAAGCTCGGGGTCACGGGTGGCGAGGCTTTCGGTGAAAAAGCCAGCGTCGCGTTGCTCGGTCATTGGGCACTCCTCGCAAATTTCCGGTTTGTCGCCCGTTTAGCGCAGTTTTTCCAAGGCAGGAAGCGGGCAAACGCGTAAATCCGCTTTTTCCCCACCCGATTGGCGCTTGTCTTTCGCCCAAGTGCTTGCAACACCTACAGGAAGGAGAGAGGACGCCGCCGCTGTGAGCCAGTATGACCACATCCATTTCGCCGCCGCATCGGGTGAGCCTGCGCAAGCTGCGCTGGCTGATTTGATCGACCGCTACGGGCAGGTGCCGCGCTATGCGGCCGATGTGATCGTGGCGCTGGGTGGCGACGGTTTTATGCTGCAATGCTTGCATGAGGGCACGGGCCTGCCGGTTTACGGGATGAATCGCGGCACGGTCGGGTTCTTGATGAACGACTATGTACCAAGTGATCTGCCCGAACGGTTGGCCGCCGCCGAAGAGGCGATGATCAACCCGCTCTCGATGAAGGCTGAAACTGAAGATGGCGTGCTGCACGAGGCGCTTGCGATCAACGAGGTGTCGCTGCTGCGCGCGGGTCCGCAGGCGGCCAAGCTGCGGATCTCGATCAACGGCAAAGTGCGCATGGAGGCGCTGATTTGCGACGGCGCAATCGTGTCCACGCCTGCGGGATCTACGGCGTATAATTTCTCGGCGCATGGGCCGATCCTGCCGATCGGGTCGGATGTTCTGGCGCTGACCGGCATCGCCAGTTTCCGGCCCCGGCGCTGGCAGGGGGCGATCCTGCCCTCCTCGGCGCTGGTGCGCTTTGACGTGCTGGAATCGGGCAAGCGTCCGGTGATGGCAGATGCGGATTCACGCTCGGTCAAGCCGGTGAAATGGGTCGAGATAAGATCGGAACCCGAGATCGCGCATCATATCCTGTTTGATCCCGGCCATGGGCTGGAAGAGCGCCTGATGCGCGAGCAATTCGCCTGAACGCGCGATGCGCGGCTTTCGCTCAGTGCGTGCTTGGCGCTTCGTGCTCCCACGTCTCACGCTTGCGATAGATCGTTGAGGGGGCCACGCCCAATTCCTGCGCGGCGCGTGGAATTGAGCCGTCATGGCGCTCGATGGCGGCTTCAATCGCTTCGCGTTCGATTTCCGCCAGCGTGCGGATCACAGGTTGAGCATTGGCACAGGGCGTGGACGGGCTTGCGCCCGGGGATTTGGGCGCGCGATTGACGCTATCAGGCAGCATTTCGACGCTAAGTTCAGGACCGTCATGCATCACCACCGCCGCACGCAAGACGTTCATCAGCTGGCGCACATTTCCGGGCCATGAATGGGATTGCAGCCAGCTCATGGCGTCTGGATTGATCGCGGTAAAGCTGCGTTGCTCTTCGGCGGAAAACCGATCGAGGGCTGCGCGCGCGATCGTTTCAATGTCTTCGGGATGCTCGCGCAAGGGGGGCATTTCGATTGACAGAACATGCAGGCGATATTGCAGGTCTTCGCGCATCCGGCCTAGGTTCACGACCTCCATCGGCGGGTGCGCTGCGGCACTGATCACGCGCACATCAACTTGCACCGGCTCATCCGCGCCAAAGGGTTTGATGCAACCGCTTTCCAGAAAACGCAAAAGTTTTGTCTGCACCGTCGGATCAAGTTCGCACACATTATCCAGCAGCAAGCTGCCGCCATTGGCGTTGAGCAAAGCGCCGGCTTTGTCGTTTAACGCGCCGGGAAAGGCTCCCTGTCTATGGCCAAACAACTCGCTATCAAGGCGGTCGGCGGGCAGGGCACCACAATCCAGCGTCACGAAAGGTGCCTTGGCGCGTGAACCTAGCGCGTGGATCGCATGGGCGCACAATTCTTTGCCAGTGCCGCTTTCGCCCCAGATAAACAGCGGGGCGACAGAGCGCGCCGCCGAGCGGATTTGGTCATAGACCTTTTGCATGCGCGGCGACTGCCCGATGAACGCGCCTATGGTCGCGGTATTTTGCCCATCGCTTTGCGGGTTGGCCTGCATTGCGAAACTGCGTGCATTTTCAATGGCATTGCTCAGGCGGGTCTCACTGACGGGTTTGATTAGCACATCCAACGCGCCCAAGCGCATCGCATTGACCGCCCGATCAACCGAGCGATCTGCCGTAAGTACTAAAATAGCTGTGCGCGCCCGCAGGGCCAGCATTTCCGGGATCAGCTCATCGCCATCGCGATCCGGCAGCATCAAATCCAGCAGCACAATTTCAACGGGGTGGCTGCGAAACAGCGCCAATGCGTCGCTGGCCGAGGCCGCTGTATGAACTTCAAATCCCGCGTTACGCAAATGTGTTTGATAGATCGCGCGCAGAGAGGCCACGTCCTCTACCAGCAAAATCCGCCCGCGGGGAATGGGATCGTTCTGCGTCGATTGTCCTGCGCGTTTATCTTCTTCAAGACAGCTTTCGGACTTTGCCTGTGAGTCATTCATGGGAGGATATATTCTTTTATGGAAAATTGACTGGTTATCTGATGGATCAAACTGTCCGTGCGATCAGGGGCTTCGCGCACGCGTTCGTGAATATCGTCCTGTGTTTCTTGCTCGATTGCGCAGTGCAAGGCGCGGGCCTGCGTGCTGAGCGCTGTTTCACCGACGGCCCCCGCGACGGCGATCAGCTTGTGGCATTGGCGCTGGATATCGGCAGTATCGACCTGCTGCCAAGAGTGCATCATGGCACGGGCAATCATCTTGAGGTCAGCAATAATATAAAGGGCTAAAGTCTTGCTTTCCGGCTCTTCTGCGCGCTGTTGCAATGCTGAAAACAGTAGATCTTGCGCGCCGCGCCGTGCCTTGCAAAACGCTGGTTTCGCGGCGAGTGCTTTGTTGATGGCACACGCCAAGGGGAGCATGCCATTGATTGGTTTGGTCAAAATGGCATCGGCACCCGCTGCCATGATTGCTTCATGGTCCGGGCGCAGGACAAAACCGGTGCAGGCAATGATCGGCAGATCGGCCCAATCACGCCCCGAGTCACGTAATGCTGCGATCACGCCAAGCCCCGATTCGCCGGGCATATCAATATCAAGGACCGCCAGATCAAACGGGGCTTCAAGGAGTGCGGTAAGCGCGCCGATCCCATCAGATTGCGTCTCAATCCGCGCGCCAAAGGCGCTGAGCATCTTTTCCAAAACTGCCTGATTGGTCAGGCTGTCATCGGCGACCAACACGCGGCAGTTTGTCAGATCGGGCAGCGTAATGTCGTCGTGGCGGTGCGCAAGGCGGCGCGTGGGGCGCGCCGTGGACAGCGGCACGTCCAGCCGGATCTCGGCGCCGCCCCCGCTGCGATTGCGCGCGGTTATATCGCCACCCAACTGATGGGTCAGGGTGCGCGCAATAAACAGGCCAAGCCCGTCGCCTTGACGCAGATGCGCCTGCGCCCCGCGCTGGCCGCGATCAAAGAGGGTGGCCAAGTTGTCAGGGGCAAATCCCGGCCCGGCATCGCGCATATACACGCGCAATCCCGTCGCAGACCGCATTTCGAACAATATGTGGATAGGAACCGATCCCGCATAGGCGATCGCATTGGAAATCACATTCGCCAAGATCCGCTCCAGCGCCAAAGCGTCGATCCCCAAAATCGCGGGCACATCGGGGGCCACCGCAAGGTGAAACTCCATCCCAGCCGCTTCCGCCGCGCCGCGCCAACGCCGCTCTAGCGCGGTGAGAAAGTCGAACAGCCGAAGCGGATAATCCGCCCCTGCCCGATAGTGCGGGATGGAAATATCCAGCCCCAGTTCGAGAAGTCGTGCAAGGTATTCGCTGGCACTTTGGATGCGTTCAAGCTGTTGGTGGGTTTGAGGGTCAAGCGATGCATCTGGAAACAGGCTTAGCCCGCCAAGAATATCGGCAAGCGCCGAGCGTGCGTCATGCGCGAGCATCGAGACACGGTCATGCCTTGCGTGTTGCTCGTCCAAGATCTGATCGGTTGTGCGTGAATGACGCGGTGTTTTCATATGTACATCCCGGTTTAGATCATCCGGGTGACGGACGCGTAAATCAAGTAACGCTTTCTATCAGAGCGGGCTTGAGCGGGTGTTTTCTTGCGATTGTGATACTGATCATGTCAATTTGTCTCGGGGCGCGGCAGTTTTCAAACCCGCGCCCCGAGTATTTTGGGTATCACCCTCTGGGATAGCCGAGCGTTTTCAATGCTTGCGTGATCTCGTCCAGAATGGCGGGATCGTCAATCGTTGCGGGCATTTTCCACTCTTGGCCATCGGCGATCTTGACCATCGTCGCGCGCAAGATCTTGCCCGAGCGGGTTTTGGGCAACCGATCGACCACGCAAGCGAGCTTGAACGCAGCCACCGGGCCGATCTTTTCGCGCACGCGTTTGACACATTCCTTCACGATCTCGGCCTCGGGGCGGTTGCAGCCGGAATTGAGGCACAAGAACCCCATCGGGCTTTGCCCCTTCAGGTCATCGCTGACCCCGATCACCGCGCATTCCGCAACATCGGGGTGGCCTGCGAGAACCTCTTCCATCGCGCCGGTGGACAGACGGTGGCCTGCGACGTTGATCACGTCATCGGTGCGCGCCATGATGTAAAGATAGCCGTCCTCGTCGATATAGCCCGCGTCGCCTGTTTCGTAGTAGCCGGGGAAATGCTCGAGATAGCTTTTCTTGAACCGCTCTTCGGCATTCCACAGCGTCGGCAGCGTGCCCGGAGGCAGCGGCAACTTGATCGTGATTGCGCCCAATTCGCCGGGCGGAAGCGGATGGCCGCCTTCATCCAGAACCTGCACATCGTAGCCGGGCATCGGCACGGACGGACTGCCTACCTTAGTCGGCAATTCCTCGATTCCGATGGGATTGGCGGCAATCGCCCAACCGGTTTCGGTCTGCCACCAGTGATCCACTACCGGCACGTTGAGATGCTTTTGCGCCCATTCCACGGTGTCAGGATCTGCACGCTCGCCCGCCAAAAACAGCGCCTGAAGATCGTGCAAAGCGTAGCGCTTGATCCATTCGCCGGTCGGATCTTCGCGCTTGATCGCGCGCAGGGCGGTGGGGGCGGTGAAAAACGATTTGATCCGGTTGTTCTGGATGATGCGCCAGAAAACGCCGGGATGGGGCGTGCCGATCGGCTTGCCCTCGAATACCACGGTCGTAGCGCCCGCAATCAGCGGGCCGTAGCAGATATAGCTGTGGCCTACGACCCAGCCCACATCCGAAGCTGCCCAGAACCGATCTCCTTCCTCGATCTTATAGATGTTGTTCATCGACCATTGCAGGGCGACAAGCTGCCCGCCAGTGTGACGCACCACGCCCTTTGGCTGCCCCGTCGTGCCGGAAGTGTAGAGAATATAGGCGGGGTGGTTGCCCTCAACCGGCACGCAATCCGCAGGCTTCGCGCCATATTGGAAGCCGTGCCAGTTAAAGTCACGCCCTTCGATCAGCTTGGCGACTTCTTGTTCACGCTGAAAGATGACGCAGAATTCGGGCTTGTGCGTTGCCAGTTCAATCGCCTCGTCCAGAAGCGGTTTGTAATGCACCACCCGCCCCGGCTCGAGCCCGCAACTGGAGGCGATGATCGCCTTGGGGGTGCAATCGTCGATCCGCACAGCCAGCTCGTTGGCCGCAAAGCCCCCAAACACCACCGAATGGATCGCACCGATGCGCGCGCAGGCCAGCATCGCCTCTAGCGCCTCGGGGATCATCGGCATGTAGATGATGACGCGGTCGCCCTTTTCGACGCCGCGCATCTTGAGCGCCCCGGCGAGGCTGGCAACGCGGGTTTGCAATTCCTTGTAGGTGATACCCTTGGTGGAATGGGTGATCGGGCTTTCATGCATGATCGCGATCTGATCGCCGCGCCCGGCCTCGACATGGCGGTCCACCGCGTTCCAGCAGGTGTTGACCATCCCGTCTGAGAACCACTCGTAATGAGGGGCATCGCCATCAAACAGCGCCTTTGAGGGCTTGCTGTCCCAATCGATTTTCTCAGCAGCCTGCATCCAGAACTTGTCAGGATCTGCCTGCCAGGCGGAATAAACCTCTTTGTAATCCATGCGAATGCCTCCTCCTCAGGAATGTGAAGAATTTGTAAGGCGGCGGGGGGGATTGGCGCAAGAATGTTACCGCGCACATTGGCGGGAAGGGGGAAACTTTTGCAGAATTGCCCAAAGTAGCCCCGCAAAGTTTTGCAAACCCTGCGGAACTATGCATCGCGAGGCGCAGCGCGCAGGGGCTTTGCAAACCCGCGCGCGACTCAGCTGTAATGCGAAACCGGGGTGCCTGCGATGGCTGACATGTTCAGCAAGCCCCGCGAGGTGATCGAGGGGGTCACGATATGCACCTTGTTGCCCATTCCCATCAGGATCGGCCCGACTTCCAGACCGCCTGCCTTCATCTTAAGGATGTTACGCACCCCCGACGCGGCATCGGTATTGGCAAAGACCAGCACGTTGGCCGGGCCCTCGAAGCGCGAGTCAGGCATCAGCCGGGTGCGCGTTTCGGGATCGAGTGCGGCATCGACATGCATCTCGCCCTCGAAATCGAAATCGACCTCGCGGAGCAACAACAAATTCATTGCCTCGCGCATCCGCTCGCCGCTATCGGTGTCGAGATTGCCGAATTGGCTGTGCGAGCACAGCGCGATTTTTGGACGCAATCCAAAGCGGCAGACATGACGCGCCGCACCGATCACCGTTTCCACGATCTGCTCGGCAGTCGGGGTATGATGCACCTGCGTGTCCGCGACGAACAGCGGCTCGTCCTCAAGAATCATCAGTGACAATGCGCCAACTGGGCGCAACTTACCGCGCGCAAGAATCTCGCGCACATATTTCAAATGCCACAAATACTGTCCGAAGGTGCCGCAGATCATCGAATCCGCTTCTTCGCGATGCACCATGATGGCCGCAATCGCGGTGGTATTCGTGCGCATGATCGCGCGCGCCAGATCAGGCGTGATGCCACGGCGCGCCATCAATTCGTGATAGGTGCCCCAGTAATCGCGATAGCGCGGGTCGTTTTGCGGGTTCACGATTTCCAGATCGGACAGGCGCAGCGGTAAACCCGCGCGTTCGCAACGCATCTCGATCACCTCAGGGCGCCCAATCAGAATTGGCGTATCTGTGGTTTCCTCAATCATCGCGTTCGCCGCGCGCAGCACACGCTCATCCTCGCCCTCGGCGAAAACAATGCGGCGCGTGGCGGTAGCCGCAGCCTCAAAGACCGGGCGCATTAGCAGCGCTGATTTGAACACCGACCCGTCAAGTTTGAGTTTGTAGGCGGCGGGGTCTTCCAGCGGTCGGGTCGCAACGCCTGTCTCCTTCGCAGCCTTGGCCACGGCGCTGGCCACAACACCCATCAGACGCGGATCAAAGGGCTTCGGGATCAGGTATTCGGTCCCGAAGGTTAGCTTTTCACCGCGATAGGCGGCGGCGGTCTCGGCGCTGGTGGTTTGGCGCGCCAGCTTGGCGATGCCTTCGATACAGGCGATCTGCATCTCATCGTTGATCGTGGTGGCCCCTACATCTAGCGCGCCGCGGAAGATATAGGGAAAACACAGCACATTGTTGACTTGATTGGGAAAATCGCTGCGCCCTGTCGCGATAATCGCACCGGGCGCGACCTCGCGGGCTAGATCGGGCAGAATTTCCGGGGTCGGGTTGGCCAGCGCGAAAATGATCGGTTTATCAGTCATTTTAGCAACCATTTCGGGGGTCAGGACGCCGGGGCCGGAAAGCCCGAGGAACATATCTGCCCCACCGATCACATCGTCCAGCGTCCGCAACTCGCTGTCTTGCGCATAATCTGCCTTCTGTGCGGTCATCTCGGTCGTGCGGCCCTTGTAGACCAGTCCCGCGATGTCACACAGCCACACGTTTTCACGCTTAACGCCCAGCTTGAGCAGCATATTGAGGCAGGCAATTCCCGCCGCCCCGCCACCCGTCGAGACGATCTTGATATCCCCGAATTTCTTGCCGCTCAGATGCAGCGCATTTGTGGCCGCTGCCCCCACAACAATCGCGGTGCCGTGCTGATCGTCGTGAAACACCGGAATATTCATCCGCTCGCGACAGATTTTCTCGACGATGAAGCATTCAGGCGCCTTGATGTCTTCTAGATTGATTGCGCCAAAGGTGGGCTCAAGCGCGCAGACGATTTCGGCCAGTTTTTCGGGATCGTTTTCATTCAACTCGATATCAAAAGCGTCAATATCGGCGAATTTCTTGAACAGAACCGCCTTGCCTTCCATCACCGGCTTGGCGGCGAGTGCGCCGATATTGCCCAGCCCAAGAACGGCGGTGCCATTGGTCACTACACCTACTAGATTGCCCCGAGCGGTGTAGTCGCGCGCGGTGTCGGGATTGGCTTTAATCTCAAGGCTGGCCTCGGCCACGCCGGGGGAATAGGCGCGCGCCAGATCGCGGCCATTGGCCAGCGGCTTGGTGGCGCGGATCTCCAGTTTTCCGGGCTTGGGATGGGCGTGATAGTCCAGTGCCGATTGCCGGGTATTGTCGTGACGAACCTCTTCCATAGATCCCTCTCCCAAACTGGTTTAGCGCTAAACTATATTTGCGACCGCGCATGTCTATCTTGTTCTAGATACCACAGGGGGCGCAAATGCAACCCCGACGCTGACCTTGCGGCATGAACTGATCGCGAGGCAAGGCGCTTGACGCTGCCTCCCCGCTTGCATCATCCGCGCGCCCGGCGCAGGATCGACAAAACTCAACCGGCTGGACAAAATTCACCGTCCGGCCCAGCCCGGAGACGGCCATGTCGCTTCTCGATGCCGCGCGTCAGGTGCGCGAAAACGCCTATGCCCCCTATTCGAAGTTCAAGGTGGGGGCGGCGGTGCGCGGCGCTTCGGGTACAATCTATCGCGGCGTCAATGTCGAGAACGTGGCCTATCCCGAGGGCACCTGCGCCGAGGCGGGCGCGATTGCGGCGATGATCGCAGCGGGCGAGACCGAGATCACAGAGGTTGCGGTGATTGCCGATTGCCCCAGTCCGGTGCCGCCCTGTGGTGGGTGTCGCCAGAAACTGGCGGAGTTTGCGCGCCATGACACGCCAGTGACTTTGGCCACGACTGAGGGTGAGCGGCTTGACACGACAGTGGGTGATCTGCTGCCGGGGCGCTTCGACATTAGCCACATGGATAACGTGTAATGGACGCGCGTTCGGTCATTCGTGCGGTGCGCGATGGAGATGGTTTAACGGCTGAAGGTGCGGCTTGGTTCGCACGCGGATTGGCCGACGGCGCAGTGTCAGACGTGCAGGCGGGCGCGTTTGCGATGGCGGTGCTGCTCAAAGGTATCGGTGCGCCGGGGCGCGTGGCGTTAACGCAGGCGATGCGCGACAGCGGTTCAGTGTTGCAATGGGACATGCCCGGTCCTGTGATCGACAAACATTCGACTGGCGGGGTGGGCGATAGCGTGTCGTTGCTGCTGGCGCCGGCGCTGGCTGCGTGTGGCTGCTATGTGCCGATGATCTCGGGGCGTGGGCTGGGCCACACGGGCGGCACGCTGGACAAGATGGAATCGATCCCCGGCTATCGCGCATTGCCCGGCATCGAGGTCTTGCGAAAGGTGGTGGGCGAGGTCGGCTGCGCCATCGTCGGTGCGACCGAAGAAATCGCACCCGCTGACAAGCGGCTTTACGGTATTCGCGACATCTCTGGGACGGTGGAAAGCATCGACCTGATCACCGCCTCAATCCTGTCGAAGAAGCTGGCTGCCGGGTTGGAAGGACTGATCTTGGACGTCAAAGTCGGCTCTGGTGCGTTCATGGCCAGCGCGGATGACGCGCGTGCTTTGGCGAAAAGTTTGGTCGAGACCGCCAATGGCGCGGGCTGCAAGACCACCGCACTGATCACCGACATGAACCAGCCGCTTGGCCTGTGCGCGGGCAATGCGCTTGAAGTGATTGAGGTGATGGAGACGCTAACCGGCACAGCCGTTAGCGGCGCTTTGTGGGATATCACGGCGGCGTTGGGCGGTGAGGCGCTGGTGCTGGCGGGTCTGGCGGCAGATGCCGAGGAGGGCGCGGAGCGGATCGACGACGCGCTTGAAACCGGACGCGCGGCGGAGATTTTCGGTAAGATGGTCGCGGCGCTTGGTGGCCCCGTGGATTTCGTTGAACGCTACCCCGACCGGCTACCCGCAGCGCCTATCTTGCGCGCGATCACCGCGCCGCGTGACGGTTTTATCGCCAGCATCGACACGCGCGCTTTGGGTGAGGCGGTGGTGCATCTGGGCGGCGGGCGACTGGTGGGCAGCGACAAGATCAATCCCTCGGTCGGTCTCTCCGAGATGCGCATGATTGGCGAGGCGATGGGAGAGGGCGATCCGCTAATGCTGGTGCATGCCAGCGACTCTGCCCATGCCGATGCCGCCGAGGCGGCGGTGCGCGCGGCCTATCAATTCAGCGACGAGCCCCCCGAGGAGCCGCCGCTTATTCACGAAAGGATCGGGGCATGAGCCGGGCCTTCTTGATCGTCATGGACAGCGTCGGTATTGGCGGCGCCCCCGATGCGGATCGGTTTTTCAACGATGGCACGCCCGATACCGGTGCCAATACGGTGGGCCATATCGCGCAGACTTGTGCGGAGGGGCGTGCCGATAAGGGCCGCGAAGGGGCGCTGAAGCTGCCCCATCTGGATGCATTGGGTCTGGGGGCTGCGATTAAGCTGGCCTCTGGCGTAGATGCGCCGGGCTTGGGCGCTGCGCCGCAGGGATTTTGGGGCGCGGCAACCGAGGTCTCGCCGGGCAAGGATACGCCTTCGGGGCACTGGGAAATGGCGGGCGTGCCGGTGCCGTGGGACTGGCATTATTTCCCCGATAAGACCAACAGCTTTCCGCCCGATCTAGTGGCTGAGGCCTGCGAGATCGCCGGCACCGAGGGGATCTTGGGCAACTGCCACGCCTCGGGCACCAATATCATCGAGGAATTGGGCGACGAACATATCCGTACCGGTTGGCCGATCTGTTACACCTCGGCCGATAGCGTGTTTCAGATCGCCGCCCATGAAGAGCATTTCGGTCTCGATCGCTTGCTTGCGCTGTGCGAGGGGCTTGCCCCAACGCTGCACGGCATGAAGGTGGGCCGCGTGATCGCGCGCCCGTTCATTGGCGAAAACGGGGTCTTCACCCGCACTCCAAATCGGCGCGATTTTGCGATGGCGGCACCGGCGCCGACGTTGCTGGATTGGGCTTATGACGCGGGGCGTGTGACCCATGCGATTGGCAAGATCGGCGACATCTTTAGCAAGCGCGGCGTCACCCACCTGCATAAAGGTAAGGGTGATGCCGATCTGGCTGATCACCTGCTGAATTTGGCCGAGAACGCCGAGGAAGGCAGCCTGACCTTCGCCAATTTCGTCGAATTCGACAGCCTCTATGGCCACCGCCGCGACGTGGCGGGATATGCGCGCGCGCTCGAATGGTTTGATAGCGTTGCAGCTGCGTTCATGACACGGCTGCGCCCCGGCGATCTGGCGATTTTTACCGCCGATCACGGTAATGACCCGACCTGGACTGGCACCGATCACACCCGCGAACGCGTGCCGGTTCTGGGCTACGCGCCGGGGCAGGGCGCGCGCACCATCGGGCAGGTAGCGTTCACCGATATCGCGGCGTCGGTCGCGGATCATCTCAACATTCCGGCGCAAGGTCCGGGCAAATCGTTTTTCGTGAGGGACACTATATGACCGATCATCTGACCGTGGTGAATCACCCGCTGGTGCAGCACAAACTGACCTTGATGCGCGACAAGGAAACCTCGACCAATTCCTTTCGTCAATTATTGCGCGAGATCAGCTTGCTGCTGGCCTATGAGATCACGCGCGAGTTGGAGATGACGACCCGCACCATCCAGACGCCTTTGTGCGAAATGGAGGCGCCAATCCTTGAGGGCAAAAAGCTGGCGCTGGTGTCGATTCTGCGGGCGGGCAACGGGCTGCTTGATGGCGTGCTGGAGCTGATCCCGGCGGCGCGAGTGGGCTTTGTTGGCCTATATCGCGATCCAGAAACGCTCCAGCCGGTCGAATATTACTGTAAGCTGCCCGCCAATCTGGACGAGCGCCTGACGATCGTCGTCGATCCGATGCTGGCCACGGGCAACAGCTCGGTCGCGGCGATTGACCTGATCAAGGCGAAGGGGGCGACGAATATTCGCTTCCTGTGCCTGCTGGCCACCCCGGAAGGTGTCGCGCGGATGCGTGAGGCCCATCCCGATGTGCCGATCGTGACCGCTTCGCTTGACGAAAAGCTGAACGAACACGCCTATATCGTGCCCGGCCTAGGGGATGCGGGTGACCGGATGTTTGGCACAAAATAAGCCATTTTTCCTTTACTCGCCTGCAAGGTTCCGTCATTCTCCGGTCTCATTGGACATGGGGGCATGTATGCGTTTTGGTGGGATTTTAACGGCTGCGGTTTTCGGGGCGATGATGGGTACAAGCGGTGCGATGGCGCAAAGCTATTCGCCCGAGGAGATCCCGCCAGCCTCGTTCAAGGGGCGGCAATATGTCGATAGCGCGGGCTGCGTTTTTGTGCGCGCGGGCTATGGAAATGCCACCAAATGGGTGCCTCGGATCAACCGGGACCGTACCGCCGTCTGTGGCTTTAAGCCCAGCTTGCCTGCCGCGCAGGTCGCCACTGCGGCCCCCGCGCAGGTTGTAGCCCCCAAACCCGTGATTGCAAAAGCCGCCCCGACCTCGAAAGTGGCTGCGCCGGTGACGCGCAGCTATACCCCTACCCGGCGCGCGGCGAAGGCCCCGATGGCCACGGTTGCGTCGAATATGATGCCCGAAACGGGCCGCAGTAACTCGCCCTATTACCCGGTGAAAACGCTTGCCCCGCGCGCGGTGGCGCAAGCGGCTGCAACCACCCCCGCCACCACGCAGCGCGGTTATGTCTCGCCCTATTCGATGACGGGCGATCAGCGTATGCCCGCGCCACCTGTGACGGTGGCGCGCGCGGCTGCGCCCCAACGTTACCGCGCGCCGATGCAGGTCGCCTCTGCAAGCGTTTGCGCCGATCTCGACCCGGTCGCACAGGCCTATATGCAGTCCAGCAACGGTCGCACCGTGCGCTGCGGCCCGCAAGATGCGGTGTTCGCGACGGCCCCGCGCGGGCAAATCGCTGTGGCGCAGCCCGTTGTGCAACAGATCCCGCGTGAAGTCAGCGTGGGCGGTCTCGCGTCTGTCGTGACCACCTCTCCTGAACCGGCTGGTGGCTGGAAACCGGCATTCAAAGACGGGCGGCTCAACCCTTATCGTGGACCACGCACGCAGGCAGGCAATGCTCAGATGGCGCAGCGTTGGAATACCAAGACGCCGATGGGGCTGGTTCCCGCGCCTAAGCAACGGGTGATTTATGTGCCTGTCGCCCGCGCGGGCGTATCGACGAAATCGGTTGCGCCCGCAGCCACGCAAACGCGCCAGCCTGTGATGTCGGGTAAGCGCTTCGTGCAGGTCGGCAGCTTTGGCGTTCCCAGCAATGCCGCAGGGGCCAAGGAACGGTTGCGCGCGCTGGGTCTGCCGGTCGCGACAGGGCGCTCGGGCGGTTTGACGGTGATCTATGCGGGGCCGTTTGCCGCCTCGTCCGCGTTGCAGAACGCGCTGGCACAGGTACGTCGGGCCGGGTTCACGGATGCGCTGCTACGCTAGGTTTACACCC
This sequence comes from Thioclava sp., assembly GCF_048263065.1. Taxonomy (NCBI): domain Bacteria; kingdom Pseudomonadati; phylum Pseudomonadota; class Alphaproteobacteria; order Rhodobacterales; family Paracoccaceae; genus Thioclava; species Thioclava sp. The sequence goes on along the minus strand of NZ_JBLXEM010000006.1, from coordinate 143,519 downwards.
GGACGAATATCGAAAAAGGCGGTCCTGCGGGGCTGCCTTTTTTATCGCGGCTGCGCGTTTCAGCGCCCCGTGCAGATGTCTTGCAACGCCACCCATTGCGCATCTGCCAGCACCGGACGGGGGGAGGGTTGGCCTTTGAACGGGTCGGCCTCAATCAGCCCCAGAACCGTTTCGCCCGTCTGGTCCAGCGCATAGGCGTAGGGCGTCGAGCTAACCCCGGCGCTGCGAAAGGCGCGCAGCAACCCGTCTGTCGGCGGTGGCGTGGGTTCTTGGCGCAGCAATTGCTCGGCGTAGGTGTTGATCCCGCTATCGGGCAGATTGCCGGTGGTCAGCAAACGCAGCGCTGCACCGGGGCCAAGTTCGCGCAGCATTCGTTTGAGCGGCGATTGCCCTGCTGCCGCATCCTCGGTCGCGATCAGGTAGCCCGCGACGACCTCGGGAGTGTCTGGCCCCTCAATCGCGTTGCGCCCTATGACGGCCAGTTTGCCCGGCAGCAGCCGCGCGCCCATCAACGCCTCGGGCAGCACGACAATCGTGTCATGGCCGGGCAGGCGTTTGGATAGCGCGGCCAGCGCCTGATCGCCCGAGGGGCTGGTGCAGGGCTGTCCTGCCATCGTGGACAGTTCGGTCAACAGCTTGCGCCCGATCTCGACGCGTTTGGCCTGTGGCGTAATGCGCGCGGCGTGATCGACTAGGGCACCGGGCAGCCAGAACAGCGCCACCGCACCAACGCACAGCACAATGCCGCCAATCAGAAACGAGCGTAGTCGGCCCGGATGGGGGCGTTTGGACTCAATGATGGTGTGCACTTTTTCGATCGCGGCGATCATCACCTCGTCGTCAAGTTCCACGGTTTCGCCGGGCTCATCCGAGGGGGCGTAGATTGCAGGGCGCGCGCCGGGATTGCGCCGGATCATCGCGGGCAGCGACCAATGCGCCAGCGCCGAGCCTGCCTTGGCATCGGAAATCACCAGACTTGCATCGCCCAGTGATAAAATCACATCGCGGCGCTGCGCCTCAGGATCGGCGCGCCAAAGCCCGATGGCTTCAAGACGTTCATATTCGCTTAGGGCGGTCATTGGGACCTGTTGCTGCTCTTGTTGACGCGCAGGATAGCCGATCCTGCCGATGCGTCAATCAGTTGCCGGGTTTCGCGGCGCAGTCCCCGACCGCGCCGCACCCGCGCTCAGACCTGTTCCTGATCGAGTAGTTTCGCCACGGCGCGTAGCTCGAATTTCTGGATCTTGCCAGTCGAGGTCTTGGGCAGATCGGCAAAAATCACGCGCTTGGGCGTCTTGAAGCCCGCAAGGCGTTCGCGGCAGAACTGGATGATCTCGGTTTCGGTGGCCTCGGCCCCGTCCTTGAGTTCGACGAACGCGCAAGGCACCTCGCCCCATTTTTCATCCGGCTTGGCGACGACCGAGGCCAGCGACACCGACGGGTGCGCGGCGATCACACCCTCGACTTCGACAGACGAGACGTTTTCGCCCCCTGAAATGATGATGTCCTTCGCGCGGTCGGTGATCTTGATGTAGCCATCGGGATGCATGAACGCGATGTCGCCGGAATGGAAAACGTCGCCCTCAAACGCCTCGCGCGTGGCTTGCGGGTTCTTGTAATAACCCTTCATCACCATATTGCCGCGCATCACGATCTCGCCCAGATGGGCGGCGTCGCGCGTCACCTCTTTGCCATGATCATGCACGGTCACGGTTTCCATCATTGCCATCATAACGCCGGTGCGTGCCTTCAGGCTGGCGCGTTCGTCGCCCGCGGCGCCATCCCATGCGGGCTTCCATGTGCATTCCACCGAGGGCCCGTAGGTTTCCGTCAGGCCGTAGGTTTGCGTGACGTTAAAGCCCAGCGGTTCAACGGCGGCCAAAGTCGAGGCCGGGGGCGGTGCGCCTGCGGTGAACACCTCGACGATGTGATCAAAAGCGCGGCGGTCTGCGTCTTTGGCATTGACGATGGTATTGAGAACAATCGGCGCGCCGCCGAAATGGCTGACACCATGATCGGCGATTGCGTCATAGATCGCCTTGGCGGTGACGTCACGACAGCAAACAACCGTGCCCCCTAGCATCGGCACCATCCAGGGATGGGTCCAGCTATTGCAGTGAAACAGCGGCACGATGGTCAGCAAAACCGGGTAAAGTTGCATCCGCCACGACACCATATTGCCGATGGTGGACAGATAGGCACCGCGATGGTGATAGACCACGCCCTTGGGGCGCCCCGTCGTGCCCGAGGTATAATTCAGCGCGATGCTTTCCCATTCATCCTGCGGCATGGTCCAGTCAAACATCGGATCGCCCTTGGCCAGCAGCGCCTCGTATTCCAGATAATGGCCGGTCGGCTCGAACCCGTGCTCAGGATCGGCGACCTCGATGATCTGGGGTGCTGCGCCGGACATCGCCTTAAGCGCCTCTTCGGCAAGCGGCAAAAGCGCCGTGTCGCACAGCACAAGCTTGGCTCCGCCATGTTCAAAGATATAGGCGATGGTCGCGACGTCGAGCCGGGTATTGATCGCATTCAGGATGGCACCGCAGGCGGGCACACCGAAATGGGCCTCGACTTGGGGTAGGGTGTTGGGCAGCAGCGTGGCCACCACATCGCCCGGCGCGATCCCGCGCGCCTTAAGCGCCGATGCAAGCTGGCTGACGCGTGCGTGATAATCGACGTAAGTCAGTTGGCGCGTCCCGTAGATCACCGCCGTGCGTTCGGGAAATACGTCAAGCGCGCGGTTCAGGTGGGACAAGGGAGTCAGAGGAACGTAGTTCGCCGCGCATTTCTCCAGACCTGTTTCGTCAGCAAGCCAGCCCATGAATTCCTCCTCCGGTAATATCCTTGCATATTTACTGCCTCTGACGACGGAATGTGAAGGGGGCAGAATGCTTTTCGTCGATCACACTTGACGCTAAAGTTGCCGGCATGATCGTCTCGCATGGCCGCCGCTATATCTTTGTTCATATTCCCAAGACGGGGGGCACGGCGCTGGCGCTGGCGCTGGAGGCGCGCGCGATGGCCGATGATATTCTGATCGGGGACACGCCCAAGGCGCGCCGTCGCAAGGGACGGCTGGCGGACGTGCAAACGGCGGGGCGCTTGTGGAAACACAGCACGCTGGCGGATGGGATCGGGCTTTATAGTGCGGCCGAGGCGCAGAGCTATTTCACCTTCACTCTGGTGCGCAATCCGTGGGATCGGCTGGTGAGCTATTATCACTGGCTGCGCAAACAGCGGTTTGACCATCCGGCGGTGACACTGGCCAAGGCGCGGGACTTCTCGGATTTTTTGACCGCGCCGCATACTCAAGCCTCAATCGCGGCTTCCCCCTATGGCAGCTATTTGACCGGACCGGATCGCGTTGAACATTGCAATGCGTTCATACGCCTTGAGCATGCAGAGCAAGACGCCGCCCCGCTTGAGGCGCATCTGGGTTTCTCCATCACGCCCTTCGCTCAAAGCAATGCCTCGGATCGGGCACCCGATTGGCGGGGCTATTACAGCGACGCCGATCACGCCCTTGTCGCGCGACTTTGTGCGCCCGACATCGCGCGCTTTGGATATTCTTTTTAATCCCGAGTTGAAAATCTGCTGATTAATCGCCGCGCAAGTCGCAATCACGCTTAATCGCGCCGAATTGTTGCCGCAATTTGCACAGTGCCTTTTTTGCGCCGCTTTTGCGCCCACGAATCATCGCGGGAATCACTTCGACTGAACACATCGGGAAATGCACCCTTCGGGGCTCTTCAGAAGGAAGACGGATATGTTCGGGACTGCCGCCAAAGCTCGTCAAGACGCCGATGACTTCGACGCCATGCTGTCGAATGCCGCAGGGCACGCCTCGGGTGTGAACCAAAGCGAGGGGATCATTGCTGGCACGCGGATTGCGACCGAGATGGGCTGGCGTCCGGTTGAGGGGATCGTGGCGGGCGACATCGTGATGACATTCGATCACGGTCCGCGCCCGGTGGTGGCTGTCAAACGCATGCAGCTATGGCTTGGCTCCAATAACTGCCCGCGCCATTTGCAACCGCTCGCCGTTCCCGTCGGCGCGCTAGGCAATGCCACCGCGATGCTTCTCCTGCCCGAGCAGACCGTCTTGGTGGAAAGTGATCTGGCGGAGTCGGTGTTTGGCGACCCCTTTGCGCTGATCCCGGCGGCTGCCCTTGAAGGGTATCGCGGCATTGACCGCATCACGCCGCACCAAAAGGTTGAGGTCGTAGTGCTGGAATTTGATCGCGATGAGGTGATTTACGCCAATGGCACCGGCATGATCCATTGCAGCTCGGTCAGTGCAGGCAGCCTGAACGCGATGATCGAACCCGCCCCCGCGATGTATGAGGCGCTGCCGCTTGAAATGGCGCGTTCAATCGTGGCGGAGATGATCGAAGACGATATGATTTCTGAAAGCTACGCCTACGCCGCCGAATAAGCGTCCTGCTTTCCCGATAGTCAAAACCGCCGCGACCCGAAAAGGGCGCGGCGGTTTGCGTTCGCGGGTTTGGTGGCATGAAAACGCCGGGGTCTTTGCAGACTCCGGCGCTTCATATCGACCCGGGAAAGTGCAGGGAACCGCGCCTTGCCCCGGTCTGTCGTGTTGCGATCAGGCGGCTTTTGCAGCCTGACCTTTGCCAAAGCGGCCATAGAACGTGTCGCCCTTGGCTGCGATGTCGCGCAGGAGGGCCGGGGCCTCAAAGCGTGCACCATATTGCTTGGTGAGCGCGTCGTAGATCTCGACCGCTTTGCCTGCGCCAAGGATATCGAGCCATGAGAACGGGCCACCTGACCACGGCGCAAAGCCCCAGCCAAGGATGGCGCCTACGTCACCCTCGCGGATGTCTTCCAGCACGCCCTGTTCAAAGGCACGCACTGCTTCCAGCACTTGCGCCATCAACAGGCGGTGCTGGACGTGGGTCACATCGGGTTGCTCATCGGCGCGCGGGAATTTGGCATCCAGACCTTCCCATAGACCCTGACGCTTGCCCTTGTCGTCATACTCGTAAAAGCCCGCATTGGATTTGCGCCCCATCCGGCCCTGATCGGCCATCCAGAACAGCACGTCATCGATCGCCCCATCCGGGTAATCATCGCCCATCGCCGCCTTGGTCGCCTTGGCAATTTTCACGCCCAGATCAATCGAAGTCTCATCGACCAGTTGCAGCGGCCCCAGCGGCAGCCCCACCTGCGTCGCGGCATGTTCAACCAGCGTCGGGTTCACCCCTTCGGCCAGCATGCGGATACCCTCGTTGATATAGGGAATGATGCAGCGGTTGGCGTAGAAGAAGCGCGCATCATTGACCACGATCGGCGTCTTGCGGATCTGGCGCACGAAATCAAGCGCCTTAGCCACGGCCACCGGACCGGTCTGTTCGCCTTTGATGATCTCGACCAGCAGCATTTTGTCGACAGGCGAGAAGAAGTGAATGCCGATGAACTGCTCGGGGCGCGCGCTGGCCTTGGCCAGTTCGGTGATCGGCAGGGTCGAGGTGTTGGTGGCAAAAATCGCGGTTTTGGGAATGACCGCTTCGGTCTTCTTGGTGACCTCAGCCTTGACGCCCATATCTTCGAACACCGCCTCAACGATCAGATCGCAGCCCTCAAGGGCGGCGTAATCGGTGGTCGCGGTGATGCGGCCCAGCACTTGGGCTTTCTTCTCCTCAGTCACCTTTTTGCGCGAGATCCCCTTGTCGAGGATGCCCTCGGAGTAAGATTTCCCGCGATCGGCGGCCTCTTGGGCGTTGTCGATCAGCACGACTTCAATCCCGGCATTGGCGCTGACATAGGCAATCCCCGCGCCCATCATGCCCGCACCCAGAATGCCGACCTTTTTCACGGTCTGATCGGGTGCATCGGGGCGGTTTGCGCCTTTTTCCAGCGCGCCCTTGTTGATGAAGAGCGAACGGATCATCGCCGTCGAAGACGGGTTCAGCAGAACGTTGGTGAACCAGCGCGCCTCGATCTTGATCGCCTGATCGAAGGGCACAAGCGCGCCCTCATACACCGCCGAAAGCAACGCCTTCGGGGCGGGATACACACCGCTGGTCTTGCCATGCACCATCGCGGAAGCGCCGACAAAGGTCATAAAGCCCGCCGGGTGATAGGGCGCGCCGCCGGGCATTTTGTAGCCCTTGGCATCCCAAGGTTTCACCAGATCGGCGTCCTTGGCGTTCAAGACCCAGTCTTTCGCAGCCGCAACCGGATCATCGACCACCTCGTCGATCAGACCGGCTGCTTTGGCTTTCTTCGGGTCAGACAGCTTGCCTTCCAGCAGGAAGGGGGCCGCAACCATTGCGCCCAGCTTGCGCGAAAGGCGCGTTGTGCCGCCACCGCCGGGGAAAATACCGACCATGATTTCCGGCAGCCCGATTTTGGCCTTGGGGTTGTCGGCAGCAAAGATGCGATGGGTCGAGAGCGGCAGTTCCAGACCGATCCCCAGCGCGGTGCCGGGAAGGGCGGCCGCAATCGGCTTGCCACCCTTATTTGTCTTCGGGTCCATCCCGGCGCGCTCAATCTTGCGCAGGACGTGGTGCATGCTCATCACGCCGTCAAAGATCGCCTGCGCGCCGCCTTCGCGCATCTGCGCGATGACATTGAGATCCATTCCGCCTGCGAAATCGGGCTTGCCCGAGGTGATCACCACGCCTTTGCAGGCGTCATCGGCCAGCGCTTTGTCGATGAAGCTGTCGAGAAGGGTGAACCCCTCCATGCTCATCACATTCATTGATTTCTCGGGGACGTCCCAAGTGATGATGGCAACGCCGTCGCTGCCCAGTTCGTATTTGAAATCAGCCATTTGTCCCTCCCTCACACGCGTTCGATGATGGTGGCGGCACCCATGCCGGACGCCACGCACAGCGTTGCCAGACCGGTGCTCAGATCGCGCCGTTCCAATTCATCCAGAAGCGTGCCGATGATGATTGCGCCCGTGGCGCCCAGCGGGTGACCCATTGCGATTGCACCGCCATTCACGTTCACTTTGCTCGCGTCGACATTGAAGAACTGCATGAAGCGCAGGACAACGGCGGCGAAGGCCTCGTTCACCTCGAACAGGTCGATGTCGGAAATCGACATGCCGCTGTCTTTCAGGATCTTCTCGGTCACCGGCACCGGGCCGGTCAGCATGATCGTGGGATCGGTGCCGATCTTGGCGGTGGCGCGAATGCGGGCACGCGGTTTCAGGCCATGCGCTTCACCGAATTCCTTGTTGCCGATCAAGATTGCCGAGGCACCATCCACGATGCCGGACGAGTTGCCCGCGTGGTGGACGTGGTTGATGTGATCGAGATGGGGGTATTTCAGCATCGCGACCTTATCAAAACCCGGCATCACCTCGCCCATGTCTTTGAAGCTCGGCTTCAGCGCGCCCAAGGTTTCCATCGTTGTGCCCGGACGGGGGAACTCGTCATGATCAAGAATGACGAGGCCGTTTTGATCGACAACCGGCACGATGGATTTCGCGAAACGGTTATCCTTGATCGCCTCAATAGCGCGACGCTGGCTTTCAACGCCAAGCGCGTCCACGTCTTCGCGGCTAAAGCCGTATTCGGTGGCGATAATGTCCGCCGAAATACCCTGCGGGACGAAATAGGTTTTCATCGCGAGCTGCGGGTCAACGGCAATCGCTGCGCCGTCCGAGCCCATCGCAACACGGCCCATCATTTCCACGCCACCTGCAATATAGCCATTGCCAGCGCCGCCCTTGATCTGGTTGGCGGCGATGTTCACTGCCTCCATCGCCGAGGCGCAAAAGCGGTTGATCGACAGGCCGGGGATGCGTTCATCCAAATCCGACAGCAACACCGCCGAACGGGCAAGACAGCCGCCCTGCTCCATGACCTGCGTGGCATTGCCCCAGATCACATCCTCGACCGCGTGGCCCTCTAGGCCGTTGCGTTCCTTAACCGCGTTCAGCAGTCGGGCGGACAACGCCACCGAGGTGACCTCGTGGAGCGATCCGTCTTTGCGGCCCTTACCCCGAGGGGTGCGCGCTGCGTCATAAATATAGGCTTCCGTCATGGTTCCTCCTTACGCCCGGTCGGAAGGATTGCCGGGCATCAAATCATAGGGGTGTTTCCAGCCGGGCAGGGCGGCGATGCCGTCCAGCCAATGGCTGATATTGGGGAAATCTTTACGCGCGAACCCGAAGGGCTCGGGGTAATACAGGTAGCCGCAGCAGGCGAAATCCGCGATGGACGGGGCATCGCCCACGATCCAGTCGCGACCCGCCAGATGGGCTTCAAGCGTGGCGAGTGCGGTCAAAACGCGGCCCTTGAGCCATTTGATCGCCTCCTGAGGGCGCTTGTCCTCAGGAAGGAAGTTCATCAGGAATCGCAAGCCGCCTTGTTGGCCCGTGCCCTTCTGTGCGTCCCAGAACATCCAGCGCAGCATCTCATTGCGGTCATCGGCCAGAAATTTGCCGGTCTTTTCCGCAATATGCAGCTGGATCACGCTCGATTGGGTCAACGTCAGATCGGCTTCAACGAAAACGGGGGCCTCGCCCATTTCGTTGAGCGCGCGATAGTCGGGGCTGCGCGCCTCGCCATTGAAGAAGTCGACATAGTGCGGCTGCCAGTCATAGCCCGCCATCTCCATCGTCAGCGCCGCCTTATAGGCGTTGCCCGATTCTCCAAAGCAGTACAGTTTTGCGGTCATGCGACCTCCCCCTCGTCTACCATCAATCTGGCGCGTAAGTGACGCAAACGTAAGCCCCTTGCAGGCATTTCGCCGCAACGTCATTCCACCACGACGTCGCGTCCAACGCGAGAGCGCGCGTGACGTTCCGTTGCGAAAGATGAAGTTAAGGTGAAGTGCGGGCGGCTATTGCAGCGCTTCTTCAGTGTCTTTGGGGAAGGTGATGGCGCGGAAATCGGGGTAGGTTTTGCGCAACAGCGCCAGCTGTGCGGGGCTATCTAGGCGGATCAGATACCATTCGGCATTGTCTTGTAGCGCCAAGGTGGTGTCGGTGCGCCGCAAGGCGCCGCGACCGGGAATTTCGATAACCGAGGTCGTCGGGATCGTGGCATAGGCGCGCCCCGCCTTGGTGTGCCCGCTTTGCATCGCCGAGACATCCATGTCGAAACTATCAATCACAACCGGCGCCATCGCCTTGTCGATCTGCGTTTCCATCTGGCTTTCCAGCGCATCGACGCCAAGGTGAGATTGCGCAGCCAAGGCGCGCATCATCCTGGGCGGCACGGTGTCGAAAAACACATCGTAATTCTTGTGTTGCACCGCGCGCACGAACCCCGCAGCCTCTTGGATGATCGTGTTGCGATCCGTCGCATCAAAGGCAAACGCGGGCAAATTGGTTGCCAAAAATAGCACACTCGCAAGGATCAGACGGGGCATTTCGAATCTTTCGCGCCTAGGCTTTGCGCTCGGGCAGTTCCGCTTTGAACAGCCGCAGCCTGTGGTTGAGGTTCTCGTGATCGGTCACGGAATTGAAATGTTCGAAGATAAAGGTCAAGGCCTCGTCCGGGGTGATCTCGGCTTCTTGAGCGAACCGATTGAGGCGGCGATAGGCGTCATTGGTCATCGCCACGGGAAAACGACGGGTCAGTTTCAGGCGTTTGGGCATGGATGGCTCCGGCAATCAGGATTTGCGCCAATCTAAGGAACATAGCAGGGCCTGACCATGCCCGTTTCCTATAGCCGGGATCAAAACTGTTCCCAGTCGCTCAGCCCCAGCTTGCGTTTGCGCCAGAGTTGCATGATCGTGCTGAGGCTGCCCAAAAGCAGCGCGCCCATCACAAGCGCCACCGTATGCGCCCCGAAGGTCAGGCCGGTCGTCCAGCTAAGCAAGTGATCCACGAGGATCTGCGTAATAGCAAAGCCCATCGCATACAGCAGCAGACTTTGCTGCCAAGACAGATACAGGACCGGGCGCGGCTCTAGCCCCGTCCAATGTAATAGATGCGTCCATATATCCGGGCCTGAAGCACGAAGCACTCCGCGCGCCCTCAACTCGGCACGCGCGGCCGCATAGCGGCGATTGGTTTCAGCGATTCCCATCTGCATGGCGATATCATTCCCCTGACGCGTCCAAGGGTAGCGCGCAGGGCGGCGCGCGCAATGAACAGAGCGCACACGCGCCCGCACATGACAGTGAGATAAAATTGAAGCGGCGAGCCTAAGCCCGCCGCGATTTGTTGCAATTGTGAGACGCTTGGCGTGATCAGAACTGATCGTCAGCCAGCGCCATAACCGGATCGGCACCGCTTTCAATGCGGGCCAGATGGGTCGCGCAGGCAGGCAGTTGGCGCGCCATATAGTAGCGCCCCGTGGCGATCTTGCCCTCGTAGAACGCAGTGTCGCTCGCGCCATTATCCAGCGCGGTATAGGCTGCTTTTGCCATCCGCGTCCACATCAGGCCAAGGCAGACATGGCCCATCAGATGCATGAAATCATAGCTACCCGACAGCGCGGCGTTGGGGTTTTTCATGCCGTTTTGCATAAAGAACATGCCCGCTGTCTGAAGCTGTTTGCTGGCCGCTTTTAGCGCATCGGTGAACGGTTTCATGCGTTCGTCATCGTCATGCGCCTTGCACTCGGTCTTGACCATCTCAAAGAAGGCCATGACGTGCTTGCCGCCGTCTTGCGCCAGCTTGCGTCCGACCAGATCAAGCGCCTGAATGCCGTTCGCGCCCTCATAAATCATTGCGATGCGGGCGTCGCGCACATGCTGCGACATCGGCCAATCTTCGGTGTAGCCATGCCCGCCAAACACTTGCTGGGCCTGCACCGCAGTCTCAAAGCCCTTGTCGGTCAGAAACCCTTTGATCACCGGAGTCATCAGCGAGATCAGGCCGTCGGCCTCTTTATCATTAGCCTTATGAACGCGGTCGATCAGATGTGCGCCCCAGAAAGTAAACGCGCGCGCGCCTTCGACAAAGCTTTTCTGATCCATCAGACTACGGCGCACATCGGGGTGCACGATGATCGGATCTGCGGCCTTGTCCGGGGCAACGGCACCGGTCACGGCGCGGCCTTGTAGACGGTCTTTGGCATAGGCCACGGCCTCTTGATAGGCGGCCTCGCCCACGGCGTAGCCTTGCAGGCCCACGCCTAGACGCGCCTCGTTCATCATCGTGAACATCGCGCGCATGCCTTTGTGCAGATCGCCCAGCAGCCAGCCTTTGGCGCTGTCATAGTTCATCACGCAGGTTGCGTTGCCGTGGATGCCCATCTTTTCTTCAAGCTTGCCAACCGAGACGCCGTTGCGCTCGCCCAAGGAGCCATCGTCGTTCACCAAGATTTTCGGCACGATGAACAGCGACACACTTTTGAGACCTTCACCGCCGCCCGGCGTTTTTGCCAGCACCAGATGGATGACGTTCTCGGACAGATCATGATCGCCCGCCGAGATGAAAATTTTGGTGCCAGTGATCAGATACGAGCCATCATCCTGCGGCTCGGCCTTGGTGCGCATGAGGCCCAGATCGGTGCCGCAATGGGGCTCGGTCAGGTTCATCGTGCCGGTCCAGTCGCAGGTGACCATTTTGGGCAGGTAAGTCGATTTCTGCTCGCCCGTTCCATGCGTATGGATCGCGGAATAGGCACCGTGCGTCAGGCCTTGATACATGTTGAACGCCATATTGGCCGAGACGAACATCTCACCGACTGCGCAGTTGAGCACATAAGGCATGCCCTGACCGCCATATTCGGGGTCGCAATCAAGCGCGGTCCAGCCACCCTCTTTCATCGCGGCGAACGCCTTGTCGAATCCTTTGGGGGTGCGCACCACGCCGTTTTCCAACACGCAGCCTTCTTTGTCGCCCACTTCGTTGAGCGGTGCGAGCACCTCGGCGCTGACCTTGCCAGCGGCTTCGAGAACGGCCTCGGTGAAATCGGGCTCCATCTCTTCGTAGCCCGGAATATCGGTCTGCGAGATTTTCAGAACCTCTTGCAGAACGAATTGCATATCCTTGGTGTTGGCGGTGAAATTCGGCATGGCGTCCTCCCGGTTTTCGTCAATCGCGGATTAGGCCGCGTCGGTTTGGCGCGCCTTATCCAGTTGTTTCTCGGCCCAGCCGATTTGCTCGGCCAGTTCGGAAATGGCTTGCCCCAGCTCATCGCGCTGGCGGGACATCTCCGACATACGTTGCTGAGCGATCTTGATCGTCTCGTTCAGCTGCGTCTTTTGCTGATCGCCCATTTCGTACAGATCCAGCAGCTGGCGGATATCCTCCAGACTAAACCCGAAACGCTTGCCGCGCAGGATCAGTTTCAGCCTTGCGCGATCACGTCGCGTAAATAGCCGTTTCTGTCCCTCGCGAATGGGAAACAGCAACTCCTTACTTTCGTAGAACCGTAAGGTGCGCGGCGTCACGTTGAACGCGTCACACATCTCGCGGATCGTCAAAACTTCGTCTTCGGTCATGCTCACAGCCCCGTGCTTCCTTAGCGTAATGCAAAGGGGCAAATCATACGACCGCCCCCACATTACAAGACTTCTTGACGCGCACGTCACCGTAACGTGGCGTCACTCATACAGTGACGTGATGTCAGAAACTTTTTACCATTCGGTTAGGAAATATTCTTTCGCCGAATGCAACACAAATTATCAAGCCCGCTTGAGTGTTTTCGAGCAGGATGATGTTAAGGAATGCATTTTGCGATCAGGAATCAAGAGGATGTGCGACTTGATCACGCAATTGTCGCAGGTCTTCAATTGCGCTGTCGAGTTCGTCTCGTTGCGCTTTGAGCACATCCAATTGGCGGTCGGCCAGTTCGATCCAGACGCGGTTTTGCTCGTCCGTGCCCTTCTGGTCGTAGATTTGCAGCCATTGCCGCAACTCTTCGAGGGAAAATCCAAAGCGACGACCGCGTAGGATCAGGGTCATGCGGGCGATCTCACGGGGGCCGTAGAACCGCGAGCGCCCCTCCTTTTGCGGGCTTAGCAGTTCGATATACTCGTAATAGCGCAAGGTGCGTGGCGTCACGTCAAAGCGCTCGCACATTTCCTTGAATGTCAGCAAATCGGACATACTGCCTCTCCTCTTGAGGCCGAAATCTAGCGCGCCGGGCGGCGCTCTTCAAGCGATCCTGCGCTGCCCGGAAACGCGATTTGTTAAATCTTGATGGGTTTGAGGATTTCAGGTTCAATCACATCAACGTCCGGCAAGGCGTCAATCAGCGGTTGCGCCGATTGTTCAAGCAGGTCGAAGGTTTTGTAATGACACGGGATTACGGCCTTGAAATCAAAGTATTTCTTCGCCGCCCAGCCCGCGCGCGCCATGTCCATCGTATAGTGGCCGCCCGCCGAGAGAATTCCGATATCGGGTGTGTGCAACTCACCCATCCACGCCATATCCGCCATAATGTCGGTGTCGCCGGTAATATAAATCGTGTGCCCTTCTGCCGCGATCATAAATCCTGCAGGCTGCCCGGCATACACCAAGCCACTCTCTTTATAATCAATCGAGGCCGAATGCGTGGCGTTCACCATCGTCACCTTTGCATCGCCGATATCGACCGTGCCGCCTTTGCCGAAACCCACCGTTTGTGCGCCATCCGCGCCCAGAATTATCGACAGTTCATGGATGCAATAGACCGGAATGCCCAATTCCTTGGAAATTGGCGCTGCGTCGCCAGCGTGATCGCCATGGCCGTGCGTCAGCAGAATATGGGTTGCTCCCTTGATTGCCTCGCCGCGCTTGTCTGCGGGAAATACGGGTGAGCCAGTCAGAAACGGGTCGAGCAAAATCACTGTGTCGCCCGTCTCAATGCGAAAGCCGGAATGGCCGAGCCAAGTCAGTTTCATCTTTGGTCCTCCTTTTGGGTTTGTCCTAAGTTTAGGGCGTAAATTCGCGCGTGACAGGGGGGTAGCCGCTCACAATCTGGCGGGGCGCTTGAAAGCGGTTGATGCACGGGCTAAACCGCGATCCAAGAATAGCGGAGAAACCCAATGTCCATTGATATCGACACCGCGCGCAAGGTGGCGCATCTGGCCCGGATCCGGGTGCCCGAAGATCACCTGCCCGCGCTTGCATCCGAGTTGTCCAACATCCTGACCTTCATGGAGCAGCTCAACGAGGTTGACGTCGAGGGTGTCGAGCCGATGACCTCGGTGACGCCGATGCGCCTGAAACGGCGCGAAGATGTGGTCACCGATGGCGGTTATCCTGAGAAAATTCTGAAAAACGCCCCCGATGCCCGCGAGGGCTTCTTTGCTGTGCCGAAGGTGGTCGAATGAGCCTGAATAAACTGACGATTGCCGATGCGCGCGATGCATTGGCCAAGGGCGATCTGACCTCGGTGGAACTGACTGAGGCGTGTTTGGGCGAAATCGAAGGGGCAGGGGCGCTGAATGCGTTTGTGCACAAAACTCCCGAGATCGCGCTGGATCAGGCCAAGGCTGCCGATGCGCGGATCAAATCTGGCGATGCGCCTGCGATGTGCGGCATCCCGTTGGGCATCAAGGACCTGTTCGCAACCAAGGGTGTGGCGACTCAGGCTGCCTCGAACATCCTCGAAGGGTTCGAGCCGGAATACGAATCGACCGTGACGCAGAACCTGTGGAATGCGGGCGCGGTGATGTTGGGCAAGCTCAACATGGACGAATTCGCGATGGGCTCGAGCAACGAAACCGCTTGCTATGGCAATGTCGTGAACCCGTGGAAGGTCGATGATCGGCAGTTGACGCCGGGCGGCTCTTCGGGTGGCTCGGCAGCGGCTGTGGCAGCAGATTTGTGCCTGGCCGCGACGGGCACCGATACCGGCGGCTCGATCCGCCAGCCTGCCGCGTTCACCGGCATCGTGGGTATCAAGCCGACTTACGGGCGTGTGTCGCGCTGGGGTGTGGTGGCCTTTGCCTCCAGCCTCGATCAGGCCGGGCCGATGACGAAATCGGTGCGCGATGCGGCGATCATGTTGGGCACGATGTGCAGCCATGATCCCAAGGATTCGACCTCTGCCGATATCCTTGTGCCCGATTTCGAAGCGGCGCTGACGGGCGATATTCGCGGCAAGAAGATCGGTATCCCCAAGGAATATCGTCTGGATGGCATGCCCGCCGAGATCGAAACCCTCTGGGAAAACGGCATCGCGATGCTGAAAGATGCAGGCGCCGAGATTGTCGATATCTCGCTGCCGCATACGAAATACGCGCTGCCCGCCTATTACGTGGTGGCTCCTGCCGAGGCGTCCTCGAACCTCGCACGCTATGACGGCGTGCGCTATGGCCACCGCGCCAAGCTGGCCGCGGGTGAGGGCATCACCGACATGTATGAAAAAACCCGCGCCGAGGGCTTTGGCGCCGAGGTTCAGCGCCGCGTGATGATCGGCACCTATGTGCTGAGCGCGGGCTTTTACGACGCCTATTACAACCGCGCCCGCAAGGTGCGTGCCCTGATCAAACGCGATTTTGAGCAGGTCTTTGCCCAAGGGATTGACGCGATCCTGACGCCCGCCACGCCGTCTTCGGCCTTCGGTCTGGGCGAGATGGCAAATGCCGATCCGGTCGCGATGTATCTCAATGATGTGTTTACCGTAACGGTGAACCTTGCGGGTCTGCCGGGCATTTCGGTGCCCTGCGGTCTGGATGCCAAGGGCTTGCCGCTGGGTCTGCAACTGATCGGGCGTCCGTGGGAAGAAGGGGAACTTTTGAACCACGCACACGTTTTGGAGCAGGCGGCAGGCTTTGCCGCGAAACCGAATAAATGGTGGTGATATGATGCGCGCATTTGCAGTTCTTGGCGGCGTTTTGGCCCTTGCGGGCTGTGTGACGTCGATGCCCGATTCCGGCCCCGAGGCGCAGCGCGAAGCGCAGCTGCGCGGTCAGGCCATCGTGCCGCCCTCAGCGCAAGGCGTTCTGCCAACTGCGCCGGGCACTAACCCTTCGCCCTATGGCGCGCCGCTCAATGCGACGGGTACGGCGATGCCGGGCTCGACCGATGCGCTTTCGGCCCCTTCAATCGATGCCACGGGCACGATTGGATCTGATCCAAGCGTGTCCGCCCCCGCAATGTCGGGAAGCGCAGGGACTTCGATTGGTGCGGATGCGATGGCGGCACTGCAACAGACGGCGCCCGCAGGCGATACGATGAACGCCACGAGCGGGTCGACCTCGATGGCGTCAAGCTTGCCCGCCGCGCCCATTGCGGCGCAGCCGATCATGAACAATGACGCATCAGGGCCAAACCTTGCGGCTTATGCGTTATCGGTGTCCAACCGTCCGGGCGAGTCCGTGTATAAGCGCGGCGGAATTCACCTTACCTCGACCGGCAAGGCTTGCGCGAAATATATCTCGGCCGATCAGGCGCAGATTGCGTTTCTAGCCTCGGGCGGGCCGCAGCGCGACAAGCTGAATCTTGATCCCGATGGTGATGGCTTTGCCTGTAGCTGGGATCCGACGCCGTTTCAGACAGCGCGCCAGTGAGCCTTGCGCTGCCTTCGCCCAATTTCGGTGAGCGGCGGGGCGGTGCGCGCCCCGAATTGGTCGTAATCCACTACACCGCGATGCCGGGATTTGGCTCGGCGCGCACGCGACTGTGTCTGCCCGAGGCCGAGGTCTCGGCGCATTGGCTGATCGGCAGCAATGGTTTGGCCGAGCAACTGGTGGCCGAGGAAATGCGCGCCTGGCATGCCGGAGCGGGTCAATGGCGGGGCTGTGACGATGTAAATTCCCGCTCTATCGGGATCGAGTTGGACAATCTGGGCGAGCGCCCGTTCCCCGAGCCGCAGATGGCTGCGCTAGAAGACCTGCTGGGCGGCATCATGACGCGCTGGGCGATCCCGCCTGAAAATATCATCGGCCATTCCGACATGTCACCGGGGCGCAAGATCGATCCCGGTTCGCGGTTTGATTGGCAACGTCTGGCGCGTCAGGGCCTGTCGATCTGGCCCGAGTCGCGCGGCGCGCCTGCGCCTGATGGCGACACGTTCTGCGCGCTGGCGCAAAGCTTTGGCTACGCAGATATGGGACTGGATCTGTTGCTCGCGACGTTCCGTTTGCGGTTCCGCCCACGCCATGATGGGCCGCTGGATCGCACGGATATGGCCCTGATGGCCGATCTCGCGATGCGCTTTGGTGATGACGGGGGCGCTTGGCGGTCAAGTTAACGCCTGTGCAATAGCCCCAGATCGTTGCCTATTAAGAAAGGCCGGGGGACATTGCCTTGCCGCATTCCGGGACTTTGGACACGAGAAAGTGCCAGAGATTTTTTCGTCGGGGCGCCTTGTTCGAGATCTATGATCGCGCGCATTGCAACGAATGGCAGGTTTGAGCCCCATCGTGTCCGATGCCGCGCATTGCACGAATGACCGTTATCATGAAAGTTGCCCAAAACCTTCAACAACTACATGGGTTTTGAACGGGGTTTTTGGCAGCGTAGATCGGCGTGGTTTTTGCCTGTGCCAAAAACGAGCGTTTTTGGAAGGTCCTGTGTGCCGGGTAGATTTGAAGTTCAGTTTCTTTCAATAGGCGCGATACTAGACCAGCCATTTTGCGGAATGTCCTGAGACAAAATGTCTGATGGCCGCGTTTCAAGTCCGCCTTTGCCAACGATCTGAAAGCCCCGTTCCATGTCGATCGCCAAGAGCGGCCAGTGCCGCTTTTGTTCAGCGAGTTTTACAACGAAGATGTTGGGCGTAACCCATTCACAAAACGGCCGCGACCAACAGTGAATGCTCCATGCAGCCAAATGGCCTGCAATCTTGGGTGTACCATTATAGAAGCCACCCCACGCTACGCCGCCCATCTCATTCATCATTGTGACTTCCTCAATGTTGAAAGCCACTGCGAAGAATTGGCCATCAGGACTAATTACTGTCTGGTCACGGGTCCACGGAGAAAGTTGTTTTTTTGGCCTGAGATCGTCCAGATTGAGACTTAGGGGTAGCCCGTCGATAATTTTGCACACTGCCACTACCTCCTGATCCAACGCGTACTTATAATTTTGCCTGACAGAAAGGGTTCGACTGCACCACCCCCTGCACGATGTTCCAAAAACCACCGTTTGTTGAACTGTTCGCGGAACCGGACTTTGGGGCACTTGCAGCGAAGGTCTGAAAGGTCCGCACAGCAGGCACGCTGGTCGCATTGCGCTCTCGCAGATTTCTGGTTGTGTCAGCACTGCCTCCAGTCTTTCCCGCCTTGTAACGTATCAGCCCAAGAAGGCCCTCAACACGGTCGAGGATCGCGCGCTGTGGGTCGGGTTCGGGACTGAACTCGACCCATTCGTGTTCTCTTGCCCAGGCACTTACGGGCGCAAATAGGCGTAGCCCTGACCTTGCAACTCCATCAGATATACCGCGCCCGAGGGCACAACCTCGGCCTCTTCCATCATCGGCGGGGCTTTGCCCTGATGGCGTGTCATTCCGGCAATCGTGTTGGCGCAGGCGCGAAAGTGGATCGGCTGTTCCATCATCGCCATTTCTTCGATCCGCGCCCTCACTGGCGAGGTGTCAGAACGCAGCATGTGCAAACCGGGGCCATAGGTGACGATCTCCACACTCACCTTTTCGCCCTTCTCCTCATAGTATTTGATGATATTTTGCGCATTGTTCAAAGCGATGTTCATCGTTTTCGGATCTGCCTCATCGACCTGAATAGCAACTTTCTGCTCGGCAAAGGCCGGCAACGCCCAAATCATCGCCGCGAGCGCAAGCCCGAGGCGGGTTCCTCCCATAATCATGTGACTCTCCCTTTCACATTCTGGATCTTCAGCCTTGTCTGAGCGTTTGCGAATTGCAACAAAAACCAATGAATTTCGATCACCCATTCGTGAATGGCCCTGCTGCCCCGCCGCGCCAAGTTGAACGCTTGGGCGTGCGCGCGCGCCCCGCGCTCAACCGATCGCCCAAATTTCCGGAGAGTTTTTCGTATGAAGTCCTTTTATGCCGCCTCCAGATTGCGCCAGCTATTTGGGTTCCCCGGCACGGTTTTCGCTTTTTTTACCGTGATGCTGGGCACTACTGTGCCAACTCCGCTTTATCCGCTGTATCAAAAAGAATTCGGGTTTTCCGAGCCGATCATCACGGTGATTTTCGCGGTCTATGCGGTGGGTGTGATTGGCGCGCTGTTGGGCATGGGGCGTTGGTCGGATCAGATCGGGCGGCGACCGATGTTGCTTGCTGGGCTTGGCTGTGCGGCGCTGAGCGATGTGATCTTGGCGCAGGCGGACGGGCTAAGCTGGCTGTTGTTGGGGCGGTTGATCTCGGGGATGTCGGCGGGGATCTACACCGGTGCTGCGACCGTTTCGGTGATCGAACTGATGCCAGAGCGCTGGCGCGCCCATGGCCCGCTTGTAGCGGTTGCCGCCAATCTGGGCGGGCTGGGGTTGGGGCCGCTATTTGCCGCGCTGATCTTGCAAGACGTGCCTGACCCTCTGATTGCGCCCTACCTTAGCCATCTGGTGCTCGCGGTGATCGGCGCAGTTTTCATCGTGATCGCGCCCGAAACAGTGCGCAAACCGACCCACCCGCAGTTGCGCATGCAGCGCCTAGAAGTGCCGCCCGAGGTTCGCCCGGTCTTTGTGCCCGCCGCCACGGCGGCCTTTGCGGGATTTATGGTCGCGGGGTTCTTCACGGCCGTTTCCCCCGCGTTTCTGGGCGAGGTTCTGGGGCGTCACAGCGCGATTCTGGTCGGGCTGGATGTGGCCTCTTTCCTGCTTATGGCGGTGTTGGGGCAGGTGTTGTTGCCGATCTTTCCGCCCCACCGCCGCCTGCCCATCGGGGTTGGTCTGCTTTTGGCGGGGGTGTTGGTCTTGGGCGTCGGGCTTGGAGGGGCGCTGTTATCGGTAATTATCGTTGGGGCGATGATTGCTGGCGTGGGGAACGGGTTGGTGCTGCGTGCCGGGCTGGGCCGGGTCGCGCAGGCTGCACCCGTTGACGAACGCGCCGCCGTCACCTCGACTTTCTTCACGGTGTCCTACGTTGCGTTGTCGCTGCCAGTGGTCGGGGTTGGCGTGGCCAGCGCGGTCTTCGGGCTTTACGCCAGCGCGATCGGCTTTGCGGGGGTCGTCGCGCTGCTGTGCCTGATCACGCTGGTCTTGCTGGCACGCGAGACACGGACGGCACGCGCTTAGGCGATTGACCCGCTGCGTGCGATTGCCTATCTGCAGCCATGCGCGGATGGCCGGATGACCGCGAGTGCCCATAGCTCCGTTTCTGCGGACAGCTGGGTGCCCGAGGAAAGTCCGGACTCCATGAAGTGACGGTGCCGGGTAACGCCCGGGCGGGGCAACCCGACGGAAAGCGCCACAGAAAACAAACCGCCCAATCGGTTCGCTTCGGCGGATCTTGTGGGTAAGGGTGAAACGGTGGGGTAAGAGCCCACCGCGGGGCTGGTAACAGACCTGGCATGGCAAGCCCCACCGGGAGCAACGCCGAATAGGGATCGTGCGCCGCCCCAGCAATGGGTGACGGCAGGGGAACTTCGCCCCGAGCGGTCCGGGTTGGCGGCTGGACCCTGCGAGCAATCGTAGGGCGAGAGGAATGGTCATCCAGAGGGGCAACCCTTGGACAGAATCCGGCTTACAGGCCATCCGCGCGTATTTTCATGGCTTTGAGACTTAGGGCGTTCGCCTGCCTGCGCGCCTTGTTCTGTGCGCGAATGTAATCGCACCTCTGCGCGAGCGGACCTTTCCTTTTTGCCCCGGAACCCAAGCTGCAAGAGTAGAGTTATAAAACCTTCAGGAGGAGCGAACATGACTTATACGATCGACAAGACGCTGGACGGAGATTTCGATGCAGTCGAGGCGCAGGTGCGCGCAGCTTTAGCCGATGCAGGCTTTGGTGTACTGACGGACATCAACATCGCGGCCACGATGAAGGCCAAGCTGAACGAAGACATGGCGCGCTACAAAATCCTTGGCGCATGCAATCCGAAACTGGCCTTTACCGCGATCCAGCACGAGCCGAAAATTGGCGCGATGCTGCCCTGCAACGTGATCCTGCGCGAGGTCGACGGCGGGGTCGAGGTGTCGGCCGTAGATCCGGTGGCGTCGATGCAGGCGGTCGAAAGTGACGGGCTTGCCGACGTCGCAACCAAGGTTCGCGCAATGCTCAAGGACGTCATCGCTGCACTTTGACCCGATATAGCGTTTTTGCTGGCCTTTCGGGGGATCACACGCAAGACTGGCGCGAAGGTAACTTAACTCGGGAGGCTGACATGAGCTTCGTCAAGACATTGGCAACGTTGGCGGTGGGCTTTGCCGCTGCAAAAGGCGCGCAGAAATTCACCCAGATGGGCGGCATGCAGGGCATGAAAGACGCCCTTGGCAGCGCCGGACAACCCGGCGGCGTGGCCGATCAGATCGGCGATATGGCCGAAAAGATGGGCGTGCCCGGCGGCAAAGAGGGCGTGCGCGATATGTTTTCCAAATTCGGCACGCAAGCGGCTTCGGCGACAGGCGCGGCAGAGGCGGGCCTTGGTTCGTTGATGGGCGCGCTGACGGGTGCAGCCAAGACGGGCGCAGGCGGTCTGGGTGACATGCTGAGTGCCATCACGGGCGGCACTGCGGCAGGGCCCGCGATGGAGGATCAGGCCAAGCTGATGATCCGCGCGATGATTCAGGCGGCCAAGGCCGATGGTTCGATCGACGATCAGGAACGCACGACGATTCTTGATCACCTGTCGGATGCCTCCGATGATGAAATCGCCTTCGTGAAATCCGAGCTCGACGCCGAGATCGACGTTTCGGGGCTGGCCCGTGACACAGCTGAAAATATGAAAGCGCAGGTCTATTCCGCCGCGCTGATGGCGATCACCGTCGATACCGAGGCCGAAAAGCAATACCTCGCCAACTTGGCGGCGGCGCTTGGGCTGGAAACTGAGAAAGTGGCGCTGATCCATCAGTCGATGGGCAAGCCGCTGGCCTGAACGGCGCGATGGCATTGGGACGCGGGTCGGGGCAAAACGCCTTGGCCCGCATCTTGCGTTTTAGGGGATGGCGGTTTTGAAGCTGCGCTCGATCTCGATCAGGCGCTGCTTGCGCCACAACCCACCGCCATAGCCTGTCAGCGACCCATCCGCGCCGATCACTCGATGGCAGGGCACCATCAGCGCGATCTGATTGGCCCCGTTGGCGCGCGCCACGGCACGGGTGGCACTGGGGCGGGCGATGGCTTGGGCAATTTGGGCATAGCTGCGGGTCTGACCTGCGGGAATGGTGCGCAACGCGTCCCAGACATCGCGCGCAAAAGCCGAGCCATGCTGTGCCAGCGGCGTCGTGAAACGCGCGCTGCGGCCAGCGAAATAGTCCGCCAGTTCTGTCTCGGCCTGATCGGTCGGGGCAAACCGCCCGATCCCAATCCCGCCCGGCGCTGCTGCGTTCAGATTTTTCAGCTCCGCAGGCAGCGCCTTGCGGTCGAGAAATTCCAGCAGATGCAGATGAGTCGCGCTGCTCACGGCGATCATGTCTCCCAGCGGCGTTTCGATCCAACTGACGCGCAAAACGGCATCTTTGGTCAGGGCGCTCGGGGCAGATCCCAGCAGCCGCGCAAAGGCCGCGCGAAAGGCGCTGGGCGACTCAAAGCTGGCCTGATGCTGGGCGCTGATGACCTTGCCGCCCTGTCCAAGCGTTTCGAACCCGTCACGCAGGCGGCGCTGGCGGGCCATGTCCAGAAATGTCATCCCAAAATGACGCTTAAAAGCGCGCCGCACGGTCGACAGATCATAGCCCATCTGCGCGAGATCACCCTCACGCCAGCGCCGCGCGGGATCGGCGTCGAGGGCTGCAAGAAGCGCGGCGATTACCGGCTCGGCGCGGGCGGCGGCTTGCATCGGATGACAGCGTTTGCAGGCGCGAAACCCGGCCTCAAGACAGGCCCCGATGCTGTCGTGAAAGGTGCAGTTTTCAGACAGCGGTTTGCGCGCAGGACAGGTCAGACGGCAAAAAATTCCAGTGGTCGCAACGCAGACAAACGCCTGCCCGTCGTAGCGCGCGTCGCGCTGTAGCAGGGCGCGATAGAGCGTGGCGTGATCTGGCAAATCAAATAGCATGACATATGCCTAGCACTTGCTTGCGCGCGCGGCTGTCGGAAAACGGGCGTCTATTTCATTTTCTGCATCAAGCAGCGCGGGAAATCTTGGGCGCGCACCGGGTTTTGGTGTTGACTCCGCAGTCCGTATAGCTAAAAGGCGGGCTTCAAGGATTCCGCGGGCGCGCCGATGTGCCCGGAGCTAGGAGAATTAAAATGGCGAAGCCGACGACGATCAAGATCCGTCTGAACTCGACGGCGGGCACCGGGCACTTCTATGTGACCAAGAAGAATGCCCGCACCATGACGGAAAAAATGGCCGTGAACAAATACGATCCGGTCGTGCGCAAGCATGTTGAATACAAAGAAGGCAAGATCAAGTAAGATCGCCTTTCATGGACTATCGCAGGGCCGTGCTTTTCAGCGCGGCCTTTTGCTATTTGCGCGAAAGGTAGCGCGCCAGTGCAGGACCCGCGATCAGCACTAGCAGGAACCGCCCGATCTGCATCGCCATCACAAACGGAATATCCACTTGCGTGCCAGCCGCGATGATCGCCACTGAATCCGCACCGCCCGGGCTGGTGGCCAGATAGGCCGTTACCGGCTCAATCCCCGCAAATCGCACCAAGAGCGCCGCAAATCCCGCACATAGCGCGATCAGCGTCACGATCATGCCCAGCACCAGCGGCAACACCCGCGCGGCATGGCGCAGCACCTCGCGCGAGAAGCGCATCCCAATGCCCCAGCCGACAATCGCATAGCTGAGCGCCAGCACAGGCTGCGGCAAGGCTATGTCGCCCAGCCCGCTAAGATTGTAGATCATCCCGGCGATCAGCGGCGTCAGCAAGCCGCCTCCGGGCACTTTCAGCCGCCAACCCAGCAGCCCCGCGCCAATTGCCAGCGCTAGTGTTTTGGCGATATCAAGCGTGTTTAGCGTGGTCTCGGGTGGCGCGGCGATCACTGTCTGACTTGGCGTGATGCCAAAAATCTTGACCACCGCCGTCGCGGCAATCGCACAGCAGGCCACGCGCAAATACTGCATCATCGCAACCAACCGCATATCGGCGCCATAGCTATCTGACATCAGGGTCATCACCGTCGCAGCCCCCGGTGACGAGCCCCAGATCGCCGTGGTGCCGGGTAGCATACCGCTGCGCGAGAGCAGCCAGCCAAGGCTGCTCGCCCCCAGCACTGTCGACAGAATTCCCATCGCGAAAATCGGCCAGTCGCGCGCGATCTCGGGAAACAGTTCGGGCGGCAATTTCGAGGCCATCATCATGCCCACCACGCTTTGCGCGACGATGAAAACAATGCGCGGGATTGCCACGCCAGCGCCGCTCCCCGCCATCGCAATCGCCACGATCATCGGCCCCAAAAGCAGCGCCGCCGACAGATGCGCGCGCCCCAGAACCAACGCCAACACGCTGGAGCCGAGGATCAGCACGACCCAGCGCAGCGGCGCAGGCCATGTCGCAGGATGGGGCAACAAAGGGGCGGGCATGTATGTGCAGTCATTTAGGCGTTTCGCATGTCAGATAGCACAGTTGCCCCGCGCGCCAATGGTAGAAATTCGCACCGGAGATGACGTTGCCCGCTGGGCCCAGTGGCAAAGTTTTCCGAGCTTCCTCGAAATTTTTCGTGCCTTTTTCGTTCGCTGATCTATTTTTTTATCTAATATGCAAATGTGGTCAATGCCTTGAGTTTGACCAAGGCAAGTGGCTACACGAGTTCAATCAGCATGGGCAGCATTGCAAATCTGGGACGTGGAAAATGGCTTCGAATTCAAGATGCTCAATTTCGTCAATGCTCGTGATGGGCGTTTGCGGCACGGGCAAAACCAAGATTGCCGAGGGCGTTGCACAGGCATTGGGCGGGCAGTTTCTGGATGCCGACGACTATCATTCGCCGGAAAATTTGGCGCACATGGCCTCGGGGCTTCCTCTGGATGACGCGATGCGACGGGACTGGCTTGACCGGGTGTCTAACGAGGTGCTCCGGGTCGGCATGTTGACCCGGCATCCTGTTGTCTTTGCATGCTCGGCATTGAAAGAGGCCTATCGCGACCGGTTGCGCAGCAATCTTGGCGCAATGCGCATCGTGCATCTGACTGGGGCACGACCGCTGATTGCGCAACGTCTGGCGCAGCGACCAAACCATTTTATGCCGATTGGCCTGCTTGACAGTCAACTGGCGGATTTAGAGGCCCCGACGCCAAGCGAGAACGCGCTTGTTTGCGACATCGCGCAGTCGCCCGAGCAGATCATCACCGCGATTTGCCACCAGTTTGAAGAACAGTTCGCGATCAAGCGCGATGAAAGCGGCGCACCCGTTTGACGGGGTGCGCCTGTCGCCTCACGCCGCGCGGGTCAGCATGCCAAACAGATCGCGCGTGTCATCGGGGTCAGCCAGCAGATCAAGCGGCTGATAGAAATCGCTGCCCTTGATCCGGTCATGGATGTAGCGTAGGGCGCTGAAATCCTCGATTGCGAAGCCGACGGAATCAAACAGCGTGATCTGTTTGGCATCGCGCCGCCCCTCGGCCTCGCCGCGCATCACTTGCCACAACTCGGTCACGGGATGATCTGCGTCGAGTTGCTGGATCTCACCCTCGATCCGGGTTTGCGGCGGGTACTCCACGAAAATATCCGAGCGGGTGAGGATATCGCGATGCAGCTCAGTCTTGCCGGGGCAATCGCCGCCAATTGCGTTGATATGCACACCCGCGCCGACCATGTTATCGGTCAGGATCGTCGCGCATTGCTTGTCGGCGGTGCAGGTGGTGATGATCTGCGCGCCCTCTACGGCTTGCGCGCCCGAGGTGCAGGGCGTGACGTCAAAGCCCTGCGCGCGCAGGTTGCGCATGGCTTTCGCGGTCGCCGCAGGGTCAATATCATACAGGCGCAGACTTTTGATTCCGCAGATCGCGCGGAACGCTAGCGCCTGAAATTCGCATTGCGCGCCATTGCCGATCATCGCCATCACGGTTGCACCTTTTGGCGCAAGATGTTCACCCACCAGTGCCGAGGTCGCCGCCGTGCGCAGCGCCGTCAGCACTGTCATTTCCGACAGCAACAACGGATAGCCCGTCGCGACCGACGACAGCACGCCAAAGGCCGTCACTGTCTGACGCCCGGTGCGCCCGTTCTTGGGGTGGCCGTTGACATATTTGAAGCCGTAATTCTCGGCGTCCGCCGTCGGCATCAACTCGATCACGCCCTCTTGCGAATGGCTGGCGACGCGCGGGGTCTTGTCAAATTCCGGCCAGCGGCGAAAATCCTGCTCGATATACTCAGAAAGCTCGCGCATCACCTGCTCGGGACCGATTGAATTCACCAACCGCATCATGTTGGCGACAGAGACGAAGGGCACAAAGGCCAGTGCCGAAGGGGTAGGGGCGTGCGAGGTCATCAATAGCTCCGGGTCATGCGGTCAAGAACGCGGCGGCCAAACAGGCTGGCAGTGAGGTCGCGGATCAGTTTCGCGGTGCGCCCGCGTTCGTCGAGAAACGGGTTCAGCTCGACCAGATCGAGCGAGGTCACAAGGGCGCTGTCGCATAGTTCCTCCATGATCAAATGCGCCTCGCGAAAGGTCGCGCCGCCGGGCACGGTGGTGCCCACGGCAGGCGCGATGGCAGGGTCGAGGAAATCTACATCAAAACTGACATGCAGCAACCCGTTGGCAGCGCGCACCCGCGCTAGAAATGCGCGCAACGGGGCCAGCACGCCGGTTTCGTCCAGCGCGCGCATGTCATGCACCTCGACGCCGGTGGCCGTGATGCGGTCGCGTTCTTCTGGGTCGACCGAGCGGATGCCCAGCATGCAAATATTGGCCGAATCGACGGCATGTTTCAGCGGCGGATAGGCATCAAACCCCGGCTGAGCGGTGAAATAGGCGACCGGCGTGCCATGCAGATTGCCGCTGGTCGTGGTGTCGAGCGTGTGCAGATCGGGATGGGCATCAAGCCAGAGCACGAACAATGGGCGGTTCAGGCTGGCCGCATGCGCCGCGATGCCGCTAACGGTTCCCGCCGCCATCGCGTGATCGCCGCCCATGAAGACGGGCAGGTCGTGAGCGCGCGCAGCGTCTTGTGCGGCTTGCGCAAGGATCGTGATCCAGGCTCGGGTCTCGGCCAGATCATGGATCGCGGGGTTGGCATGGGGCAGCGGTGTTTGCGGGGCAATCGCCAGATCGCCCAGATCAGTGACGGTCCAATCGAGATCGGCCAGCGCGTGCGCCAACCCTGCCGTACGCAACGCCGCCGGTCCCATCACACAACCCGGCTGCGAAGCGCCGGTTTGAATAGGGGCGCCGAGAAGTGAACAGGTTTTTTTCATCGTTATCTCCCTTGTTACGCGCCAAGATGGAGGAGATTTCTTACGGTTTCGATTGGCAATTTGCGCGAAACGAAGGTATTAATAATCAAATTGAGTATTCATTTATGCGAAGTGAGCAGTGAACGAAACGCCCAGCCATATCGACCGCGCGATCATCGCTGCCTTGCGTCAAGATTCACGGGTCTCGGTGACCGAGTTAGCGCATAAAGTCGGAGTCTCGCGCACCACCGCGCGGGTGCGGTTGCAATCGCTGATGGAGAACGGACGGATACGCCGCTTCACCATAGAGACCGATATCGACGCCGAGGGGCAGGTGCGCGCGATTACGTTGGTACAGTTGCAAGGGCGCATGTCGCGCACCGTGATCCGCGCGCTACATCGTATTCCCGATGTTTCGACGGTTTACGCCACCAATGGCAACTGGGATTTGGTGGCTGAAATCCGCACCGACTCCTTGGCGAATTTTGACCGCGCCCTGCGGGAAATCCGCGAAATTCCCGGTGTGCAGAATAGCGAAAGCTGCCTGCTATTGGCGCCCGTTGTAGGTTAAGCTCGACGTGAGCAAGTGATCGCAAAAGCACAGGCCAACGTACCTCCTCCCCGACACGCAAGGAGATCGCAATGAAACGTATACTGGCTGTAACGCTGGCAATGATGGTGCCGGGTCTGGCACTGGCGCAACCCTTCGGAAACTGGAAAGAGCAGCGCTTTTCGTTGTTTTCCGGCAATAAATGGAACCAATCGGCAGATGGCGTTTCGGTGGTGTCCGACGGGGCTGTTTCGCTGATCTGGACGGCGCTGCCCCTTGCGCAGGGCGACGCGCGCAAAGCGTCATGGCGTTGGTCCGTAGATCAAAGCGTGCCCGCGACCGATCTGTCTCAAAAGGGCGGGGATGACCGCAATCTGTCGCTGTATCTCGTGTTTATGCCCGAAGACGTGGCCACGAAAAATCGCAACGCCTCGATCCGTAAGCTGCTAAGCGTCAAGGAAGCGCGGGTGTTGATGTATGTCTGGGGCGGCGAGCATGCGCGCGGCGCGGTGCTGCCCTCACCCTACCTTGGCGCGCGTGGCAAAACGCTGATCATGCGCAAGGCGGGCACAGGTGCGCATCGCGAAAACGTCGATCTGACGGCGGATTATGCCAAGGCGTTTGGTGGGGCGAAAACCACGCTCGTCGGGCTGGCTGTTTCGGCTGATAGCGATGATACAGATAGCACGCTCAGGGCATCTCTGGCGGGGTTGCGGCTGCAATAACCGCCAGTTCGGCGGCATGTTCTATCAGCGCGGCGTCCCCCTTGGGAGAGAGCGCATAAAGCCCGCGCGCGGGGTGATCGAACCAGCCGTAATGATCGGCGCGCATCAAGGTAGCGGCGCGCATGACGCCGGTGGCGCGGGCAAGATCGGCGGGTTTTGCGGCGCCATTCGTGCCCAGATAGGCGGCACAGCGCAGCGCGTCCTGGCGATAGGCCGTCATGCGTTTGGTGCGCGTTGTGCCCGCCACATTCGGATCACCCACCCGGCGTTCAAACTCTCGCAGCAGACGGGTGGCGGCCTTGCGGTTCTTGCGCGGCGTGTGATCGCCGGGATCAAGATGCGCCTCGATCTTTGCGCGCGCCACATCCACCGCCAGCAGACCCAGTCCAAGGCGACGACACAGCCGCGCGATGTCTTTGTAGCGCAGCTTCCAGCCGCGTTCCGACGACACCGGAACGGCAAGATAGACCAGATCGCTATGGGTTTGGCGCTCGATCCCCTGAAAGATCAGTGCCAGCGAGAATGTCGTCTTCAGCTCGACCACGAGGGGCGGTTCATCTCCGCGCCGCGCCATCACATCGCAGGCACCGATTTCTGCTTTGACCTCATAGCCTTGAGCTTCAAGATAGGTCTTTATGGGCGGATATAGATCGGCCTCGCGCATGTCCCCTCCAGCTGGCTGCGCCCTAGCCATAACGCAAAGATGCGCGCTGATCTATCCGCGCAGGGCGGTCGCGCGCGCCAGCCCGTCCACGACGGCGGTAAAGGCATCGGCGCGGTCCTGCGTGGCGTGGGGGAACAGCGCTTGCGCCTCTTGTGAAATCATCCCCATCAGGCTGGAACCTCCCACGAGGATCACCACGTCAATCTGGCCCGCGTCAACCTGCGCGAGGGTAAGCGTTTGCGCCATCGCCGCGCGCAGATCGGGGCGATACACCTGCAGCGCCGCGTTCAGAGAGCCCGGCGTGATCGGTGCGTTCAATCGAGGTTCGATAAAGCTCATCGCGATCTCGCTTGCGGCTGCGCCATTGGCCTCGATCTTGCCGCGCTCGACCGCGAAAGCCAGCGTGTGACCTAGATGATCCTCAATCACCTTTTCCAGACGCCGCATTTTGCGTGGCTCGCTGGAGTGTTTAACCATGTCTTCCACCGCGCGTTCGGTGTCGCGGGTATAAAGGAACGGGATTTTGGCCCAAGTGGAAAGATCGACATAAATCGCATTGGGAACGGGAAGCAGCCCGGTGCCAAAGCTGCGCTTGAGCGTGCCGCCATGCCCGAGATGGGCCATCACATGCGCCATCGACACGGCCTGATCGAAATCGGTGCCGCCAAGGCGAATACCGTGGCTGGCTAGCACCTCAATTCGCGGGCCGTGGCTACGAAACACCGTAAAATCCGAGGTGCCGCCGCCGATATCCACGATCAGCCCGATCTCGCCCGCCGCGCCGCGGCTTTGATAGGCGAGGGCCGCGGCCTCGGGTTCAAACTGAAAATCGACCGACTTGAATCCAGCTGCCAGATAACAGGCGCGCAGGTCGTCTTGCGCACGGGTATCGCGGTCGGGATCGTTGGAATGGAAATGCACGGGGCGACCAGAAAGCGCATGCGGGAGCGGCTCGCCGACCTGTGCCTCGGCGCGCGCCTTTATCTGCGTCAGAAACGCCGTGATGATTGAGGCCAGCGTGCGCCGTTTTCCCCCGATCAGGCGCGATTCATGCAGCAAGGGCAGGCCGAGCACACTTTTGAGCGCGCGCATATAGCGCCCCTCATCCCCCGCCATCAGCGCTTGTGCCGCCGCCGTGCCGATCAGCATTTCGGGTTCATCTGCGGGGAAGAATACCGCCGTGGGCAATGTCAGCGCGTTGTGTTCGATGGGCAGATGGCGCACGCGGCCCTTATCGAGGATCGCGGCAGCCGAATTGGAGGTGCCAAAGTCGATAGCAAGCGTCGGGGCGGTCATGTTCAGCGGCCTCATCAAAAAGCGGAGCCTGCGCGGCTATCCAATTTCGCCCGGCGCTGCAAGGCCCAAGCCAGTTGCAATGAGCGCACGCGGGTTTTGCTTGTTGCTAACTGACCAGTCAGTTAGTAAAGGTCGCATGATCACGAAAACGTCTAAAGAGCCGAAATTCCGCAGACGTGCCGAGGCGCGTCCTGATGAGGTGCTTGATGCCGCGCTAAGCCTATTCACCGAAAAAGGCTATGCGCGCACGACTGTCGATCAGGTGGCCAAGAGGGCGGGGTTCTCTAAGGGCACGGTCTATCTGTATTTCGCCTCGAAAGAGGCCATCCTTGAGGGGCTTGTGCAGCGCACGGTCGAGCCGATCGCAGAGGCGGCTTTCGAGACGATGACGCATTATCGCGGTGATCCGCATCCCGTTCTGGCGCAGTTCTTGCGGGCAATGGCGCAGGCAATGGCAGAGCCAAGGACGCGCGCCGTGACGATAATCATCCTGCAAGAGGCAGCAACTGCCCCAAACATCGCAGCGCTTTATCGCAAATCGGTTCTGGATCGCGCACTGCCTGCAATGACTGCGCTTTTGACGCAAGGCGTGGCGGGTGGGCATATCCGCTCGATTGACCCGGAATTGACGGCGCGCAGCGTGATCGGTCCGGTAATTGCGCATCTTTTGCTGTCCGAAATTTTTGGCGTTCATCCCGAGGGTGGCTTACAAATGGATCGGTTGGTCGAGAACCACCTGACCCTTTTATTCGCGGGGCTTGAACCCGATAAGGGAGACGCGCCATGAGTGCATTCGTCGATTGGGTGGCCGCCATTGCGGCGGCAGTGATTCCCGGTTGGGGGAGCGACGGGGCGCCACATTACAACGGCTATGCTGAGGGCGATTACGTTTATGCTGCGCCTGCGGCTGCCGGGCGCATCGCGCAGATTGCTGTGGTCGAGGGCGGGCAGGTCCAAAAGGGTGACTTGCTGTTTCAACTGGAGGATTCCCAGCAGATTGCTGCGCTGAACGCGGCGCGTGCGAATGCGGCGGTGGCGCAGGCCAATCTGGAAAACCTCTCGACCGGTAGCCGTCAGCCAGAGATTGCGGTGATCCGCGCCACGCTTGATCAGGCGCGCGCCGATCAGACGCTTGCGGCCTCGACTCTGGCGCGCTCGAAACAGTTGCGCGCAAGTGGGGCGGTGTCGCAGGCTAAGGTCGATGTCGATCAGGCCAGCTATGACAGCGCTAGCGCCCATGTCGCCCAGCTAGAAGCGCAGCTCAAGGTGGCCGAGTTGCCCGCGCGCGATGCTCAACGCATTGCCGCCGAAGCTAGTCACACGGCGGCCCTGGCACAGGAAGAGGGCGCAAAATCAGCGCTAAAGGATCGCACCGTTGACGCGCCCGTCGGTGGGCTGGTGGACAAGGTTTACTATGACGCGGGCGAGGTGGCGGGCGCAGGCGCGCCGGTGGTGTCGATCTTGCCGCCCGGCGCGCTTAAGGCGCTGTTCTTTGTGCCGGAACCGGATCGCGCGCAGATTAAGCTGGGCGAGGAGTTTAACGTCAGCTGTGCCGGTTGCGCGAGCGGCATCACCGCCAAGGTCACGCGAATGGCCTCCAGCCCGCAATACACCCCGCCGATCATCTACAGCCGCGAGGAAAGCGCGCGGCTGGTGTTTCGCGTCGAAGCTCGGGTGCAAAACCCGCAAGGGCTGCTGCCCGGTCAACCCCTCACGCTCAGCGCAAAACCATGAGTGACGCGCCCGCCATTTCCGTCTCGGGGCTGACTAAGCGGTTTTCGGGGCGCACGGTTGTCGATCACTTCGATATGGACGTGCCCAAGGGCGCGATCTACGGGTTTCTGGGGCCGAACGGCTCGGGCAAGACCACGACGATCCGCATGATGTGCGGGCTGCTGACGCCCGATGATGGCACTGGCACCTGCCTTGGCTATGACATCCTGACCCAGCAAGAGCTGATCAAGGCCAATGTCGGCTATATGACGCAGAAGTTCTCGCTTTATGAGGATCTGACGATCCGCGAGAACCTTAATTTCATCGCGCAGATGTTTGGCGTGACGGGGCGCAAGAAACGGGTTCAGGCGGCGCTTGAGGATCTAGGGCTGGCCGATCGCGCAGGGCAACTGGCGGGCACATTGTCGGGCGGGTGGAAGCAACGCCTCGCGCTGGCGGCCTGCATGATCCACAACCCTTCGCTGTTGCTGCTGGATGAGCCGACTGCGGGGGTTGATCCCAAGGCGCGGCGCGATTTCTGGGATGAGATCCGCAAACTCTCGAAGCAAGGCGTGACGGTGCTGGTCTCGACCCATTACATGGACGAGGCGGTGCAATGTGATTTTATCGCCTATATCGCCTATGGCAAAAAGCTGATTTCGGGCGTGGCGCAAGAGATCCCGTCGATGATCGGGCTGCACACCTATCGCGTCACTGGCCCCGATATTGCAGCGCTCGAGACCGCGTTGCGCGCCGAGCCCGCTGTGGCTCAGGTTGCGCGGTTTGGCGCAGTGCTGCATGTGTCGGGCACGGACGAGGGCGCGCTCAAGGCGCTGGCCGGTCGCTACCGCGCCAAGGGCCCGCATCGCTGGGAACACAAGCCCGCCGAGCTGGAAGAAGCATTCATCTATCTAATGGCCGGAGCCGCAGATAACTTTCGCGGTGATCCTAAATGAGCGCAAGATTTCCCCGTCTGAACTTCTCCATGCGTCGCTTTCTTGCGGTGCTGGGCAAGGAATTCATTCAGATGCGGCGCGACCGGATCACCTTTGTGATGATGATCGGGGTGCCGATCATGCAGCTTTTGATCTTTGGCTATGCGATCAATTCCGACCCGCGCCATCTACCGACCTTGGTCGAGATGGCCGATGATGGCCCGGTGAGCCGCGCGGTGCTGATGGGGATGAAAACCTCAAGCTATTTCGATTTCGAAGGCGTCGTGACAAGCCCCGCGCAGGGCGAGGCGGCGCTGCGCGATGGTAGCGCGAATTTCGTTGTCGTGATCCCGCCCGATCTTGAGCGCGACGTTATGCGCGGACTCTCGCCACAGATTCTGCTGTCTGCCGACGCGTCTGACCCGACCGCCGTCGCGGGCGCTGCGAGTGCGATTTCGGGCATCGTGGACACCGCGATGAGCGAAACGATGACCGGCCCGCTGGCCTTTGCCGCGCAATCGCCTGCGCCGTTTTCGGTGGTGGTGCATCGCGCCTATAACCCCGAAGGCTCGACCTCGATCAACATCGTGCCGGGGCTGCTTGGCATAATCTTGTCGATGACGATGGTGATGATCACCGCCGTCGCCATCGTGCGCGAATCCGAACGCGGTACGATGGAGACGCTGATCGCCACGCCGGTGCGCCCGTTCGAGGTGATGCTGGGCAAAATCGCGCCCTATGTGCTGGTGGGCTATGTGCAAACGTTTGTGTTCCTGCTGGCTGCGCGGCTGCTGTTCAACGTGCCCTTCACCGGATCGCCACTGGCGTTTTTCGCCGGGTTCAACCTGTTCATCGTGACCAATCTGGCGCTGGGGTTCCTGATCTCGACGCTGGCGCGCAGCCAGATGCAGGCGATGCAACTGTCGTTCTTCACGCTGCTGCCCTCGATCCTGCTGTCCGGATTCATGTTTCCCTTTGCCGCGATGCCGAGCTGGGCGCAGGCGATCGGCAGCGCAATTCCGACGACCCATTTCCTGCGCCTCGTGCGCAAAGTCATGCTCAAGGGCGCGGGGATGGGTGACATTGCAGGCAACATGCTGGGCATCGCTGCAATCATGGCCGTAATCGTGATCGTCGCGCTGCGCCGCTATCGTCAAACGCTGGATTAAACCAACCCTGCGCGCTTTTTGCCGAAATACCACGCCGAGCGACGTCGGGTAAGCTGCACATGACTTGGGCTACCGCAGCATTGCCGTTAATTTTCTCATCGCGTGGGCGTGAATTGCATTGAACTACGCGCGAATTTGGTCACGCTGGGGGCAGTCCTGCAATCCAATGCGGGCGTTGACAAAACGGGAGGAGACGATGTTTCACAACATCAAGCTCGGCGCGCTGGTCGCCGGGGTCATGGCACTGTCGGCTCCGGTCGCCAAGGCCGAGACATTCATCAACATTCTGACTGGGGGCACCTCGGGGGTTTACTATCCGCTGGGCGTGGCACTGTCTGAGATTTATGGTCAGGCGATGCCTGATACGCGCGTTCAGGTGCAATCTACCAAGGCCTCGGTCGAGAACCTGAACCTGTTGCAACAGGGCCGCGGTGAGCTGGCCTTTGCGCTGGGGGATTCGGTCAAAGACGCGTGGGAAGGCAATGCCGATGCGGGCTTTAAAGCACCGCTAAGCAAGCTGCGCGCGATTGCCGCAATCTATCCCAACTTCATTCAGATCGCCGCTTTGAAAGACGCCAATGCCACCACGATCACCGATCTGAAGGGCAAAAGCATCTCGGTCGGCGCGGCAAAGTCGGGCACCGAGCTGAATGCGCGCAAGATCTTTGACGCGGCCGGGATGAGCTATGATGATCTGGGTAAGGTCGAATATCTGCCGTTCTCGGAATCGGTCGAGCTGATGAAAAACCGCCAGCTTGATGCGACGTTCCAATCGTCGGGTCTGGGCAATGCGGCGCTTAAGGATCTGTCGACCACGCAGGACGTGACTTTCGTGTCGATCCCGGCTGAGATCGCCGACAAGCTGGGCGCGCCCTATAAGCCGGGTGTCATTCCGGCTGGCACCTATCCGGGGCAGGATGCGGATGTGCCTACCGTGGCGATCACCAATATCCTTGTGACGCAGTCGGATGTGTCCGACGAGGAGGCCTATCAGATGACCAAACTGCTGTTTGAGCATCTCGATACGCTCAAGGCGGCGCATGCGGCGGCTGGAGGAATTTCGCTTGAGGCGGCGGTGCAAGGTTTGCCGATCCCGCTGCATCCGGGGGCTGAGAAATACTACCGCGAAAAAGGTCTGATTAAGTAAGGCTGAAGTAAGACGAGCAGGGGCGGCGCGCATCGGCGGGTCGCCCCTTGCTTTCGGGGAAGGGGAGCGCATGACAGATACGACACAAACCGCACCGGCAGAGACCGCCCAGCACGATCCGCTGGCCGGGGGCTTTCCAGCCAGCTTTGAGGGGCGCGCGCTGTTTTGGCTCGCCGTGGCGTTCTCGGTTTGGCAAATCGCGTTTGCCGCCCATATCGTAACGCCCTCCAGTCAGGTCGCGCGGGCGGTGCATGTGGGTTTTCTGCTCGCCCTAGGCTTTCCGTTGCTGTCGATTGCCAAGGGCTATGGCACGCTGGGTAAGTCGATATGCTATGTGCTCGCTACCTCCGGGGTCGCCGTCGCGGCCTATCAATGGGTGGAATACACGCCGCTTTTGCTGCGCGCAGGCGATCCCAACAACGTCGATCTAGTCTTTGGCGTGGTGCTGTTGATCACTGTGTTCACCGCCGCTTGGCTGCTGATGGGGCCTGCACTTCCGATCATCTCGGGCTCGTTTCTGGCCTATGCGATGTTTGGCCAATATCTGCCCTCACCGTTCAACCATCGCGGCTACGCGTTTGAGCAAGTGGTTGAGCAGATGAGCTATGGCACCGAGGGCATTTACGGCATCCCGACCTACGTCTCGGCGACCTATATTTTCCTGTTTATCCTGTTCGGCTCGTTCCTAGAAAAGGCCGGGATGATCAAGCTGTTCACCGATGTTTCGCTGGGCCTCGTGGGTGACCGGATGGGCGGCGCGGCCAAGGTCTCGGTGCTGTCCTCGGGGCTGATGGGCACGATTTCGGGCTCGGGCGTGGCCAATGTCGTGACCACCGGACAATTCACCATCCCGCTGATGAAAAGCTTTGGCTACCGGTCCGCTTTTGCTGGCGGGGTAGAGGCCACGGCCTCGATGGGCGGGCAGATCATGCCGCCGGTGATGGGGGCTGTGGCCTTTATCATGGCCGAGACTTTGGGCGTCGATTATGTCGAGGTGGTCAAGGCTGCGCTGATCCCGGCGATCCTGTATTTTCTGGGTGCGTTCTGGATGGTGCATCTTGAGGCGGGCAAGCGCGATCTTCGTGGCTTGGCGAAATCGGAACTGCCTAGCCCGCGCAAGGCATTGCGTGAGGGCTGGTATCTGCTGCTGCCGCTGGTCGTGCTCGTTTATCTGTTGTTCTCGGGCTATACGCCGCTATTCGCGGGCACCGTGGGACTGTCGCTGACGGGGCTTCTGATCCTCGGCGGCTCGATTGCGCTGGGTTTGCCCAATCAGGTGTTGCGGGTGATCTTCTGGATCCTCATCGCGCTGGTGGCGGGCGCGTTTTTTGAGGTCGGCATCTGGGCGGTGCTGGCTGCCGTGGCGGTGCTAATCGCGATCAACGCGTTTATCAAAGGTGGTCATGCGACGCTGGCTTTATGCCGTGACAGTCTGGCCGAAGGCGCGCGCACAGCACTGCCGGTGGGCATCGCCTGCGCACTGGTGGGCACGATCATCGGGGTGATGACGCTGACGGGCGCAGCCACGACATTCGGGCAGTTTATCGTAGGTGTTGGCAAAACAAGCCTGTTCCTGTCGCTGATCCTGACGATGATTACCTGTATCGTGCTGGGCATGGGGATTCCGACGATCCCGAATTACATCATCACCTCGTCGATTGCGGGGCCTGCGCTGCTGGCGCTGGGCGTGCCCCTGATCGTGAGCCACATGTTCGTATTCTATTTCGGCATTCTGGCCGATCTGACACCCCCTGTGGCGCTGGCCTGTTTTGCGGCCGCGCCGATTGCCAAGGAAAGCGGTCTCAAAATCAGCTTTGAGGCGATCAAGGTCGCCGCCGCTGGCTTTGTCGTGCCGTTCATGGCCGTTTATACGCCCGCGCTTATGCTGCAAGATGGCGGACCGCTGGCGGCGGCAATCGGTTATTGGCCGGCGGTCGCCTACGTCATTCTAAAGGCGGTGATCGCGATTGCGCTATGGGGTGTTGCGGTGATCGGCTGGCTGGGTCGTCCGCTGGCGCTATGGGAGCGCGGACTTGCGATGGTCGCGGCCTTTACGCTGATCGCCGCGCTGCCGCTCACCGACGAAATCGGCTTTGCGCTGGTGGCGGGTTTTGGCGCCGTGTTGTGGATGCGCAAGGGAGCGGCCACCGCATGAGCGCGTGCTTGATGGTCGGTGCGATGATGATCGCGCTGGCTCCGAACGGCCAGTTCAGTCTGGAATGGACCCATTCGGTCGAACACGAGGGTTGGCGCGAGCATTGGCAGCTCACCGATCATCAAATGCTGCGGCTGGTCGGTGCGGCGGTCAAGGGCTCGGGCGCTGGGATGGAACCGGGGCCGGGCGGGCATTTTGAAGATGGCTGGTGGGTTTGGTCCACGACTGGCCCCGAGGTGCCCGATCTCGAACTTGCAGCCTCGGGCGCGACAGTGTCGGGCTGGACGCTGTGTTCGCTTGGCTGCACGGTGATTGGCCCGCAGCGCGAGGCCGCGATCACCGTCGCACCCTGTTCAGTGAAATGACAAAGCCTTGAATGGCTTTCTGTCAGGCGCTAGCGTTTAATTGAACGTAAGTTCAGTTATTCGGAAGGGGAGGACCGATGCTAGAACAACAGGCAAGAAATGCGCTCACGCGCGAGGCTTTCGTTTGGGACATCCCGCAGCACTATAATATCGGCGTGGATATCTGTGACCGCCACGCCGCCGCGCGCCCCGATGCCATCGCGATCATCGACGTGGCTGAGGACGGCACCACCCGTCAATGTAGTTTCGAAACCCTGCGGCAAAGTTCAAATCAACTGGCCAATGCGCTGGCTAAGCTGAGCGCCAAGGGCGACCGGATCGGCGTTTTGCTGCCCCAATCCATCGAGACCGCGCAATCCCATATCGCGATCACCAAATCTGCGCGCATCGCCCTGCCATTGTTCACGCTGTTTGGCCCGGATGCCCTGCTGCATCGGCTGCGCGATTCCGGGTCCAACGTGGTGATCACCAATGCCGAGGGCGCGGCCAAACTTGCTGCGATCCGCGCCGAGTTGCCCGATCTGAAACATGTCATTTGCGTCGAGCCCGCGCCCGCCTCCGCGCTGAATTTCGCGCAGCTTTGCGCCGCTGAAAGTGCAGATTTCGCCTTCAAGCCGACACTCGCCGAAGACCCCGCGATCCTGATTTACACCTCTGGCACCACGGGCAATCCGAAAGGCGCGCTGCACGCCCATCGTGTGCTGCTCGGCCATCTGCCCGGCGTCGAGATGAGCCATGATTTCTTTCCTCAACCGGGTGATCGCATCTGGACGCCCGCCGATTGGGCGTGGATCGGCGGCTTGCTGGATGTGATGATGCCCGCGCTGCATCACGGGGTCACGGTCGTCGCCTGCCGGTTTCGCAAATTCAGCGCGCAGGCTGCGTTTGATCTGATGCGCGCCCAGAAAATACGCAACGCGTTTTTGCCCCCCACCGCGCTCAAGATGATGCGGCTTTGGCCCGAAGCCGAAGCTCAGCGCCTTGAGATGCGCTCGGTCGCCAGCGGCGGTGAAACCTTGGGCAAAGAGCTGATCGCGTGGGGGCAGCGGGTGTTTGGCTGCACGATCAACGAGTTTTACGGCCAGACCGAGTGCAACATGATCGTGTCCTCTTGCGCCGCCCTTGAGCCTGCGGAACCCGGTGTGATGGGCTTTGCCGTGCCCGGTCATACGCTGGCGATTCTGGATGAGGAGACCGGAACGCAGGTCGAACGGGGGGCCGAGGGCAGCATCGCCGTGCGTGCGCCCGATCCGGTGATGTTCCTGCGCTATTGGAACAACCCCGAGGCTACGGCGGCGAAATTTCTGAGCGTAGGCGATAAGAGATGGCTGGTGACGGGAGATAAGGGGCGCGTGACGCCTTCGGGGCGGATCGCGTTCATCGGGCGCGATGATGATGTGATCAGCTCATCTGGCTATCGCATCGGCCCCGCAGAAATCGAGGATTGCCTTCTGACCCATCCGGCGGTGCATCTGGCCGGGGTGGTGGGCAAGCCTGACCCGGTGCGCGGATCAATCGTGGCGGCCTATATCCAGCTATCGCAAGGGGTTGATCCCAGCCCGGCGCTGGCTGATGAGATCGCGCTTCATGTCAAAGATAAGCTTGCCGCCTATGAATTTCCGCGCGTGGTGCGCTTTATCGAGACGATGCCCGCTACCACGACGGGCAAGATTATCCGTGCGCAATTGCGCCTTATGGCCCAAGAGGAGGCAGACAATGAGCAACAGTGATTTGGTTCGAGTCGAGATTTCAGCGGGGGTTGCCTCGGTGGTGCTTAACCGTCCTGACCAACGCAACGCGATCAACCCCGAGATGGCCGATGGGTTGCGCTCGGCGTTTGATCAGATTGAGGCAAATCCAGAGGTGCGCGTCTCGGTTCTAAGCGGCGCAGGACCAGTATTTTGTGCCGGGATGGATTTGAAAAGTTTCACCAAGGGCGAGGCCGACGCGATCCTGAACGGCCCACACCGCTTTGCCGGGTTCGTGGCGCGGGAACGGCGCAAGCCGGTGATCGCCGCAGTGCATGGCGCGGCCTTGGCAGGTGGGTTTGAGATCATGCTGGCCTGCGATCTGGTTGTGGCATCGCAAGAGGCGATTTTTGGTCTGCCCGAGGTGACGCTGGGGTTGGTCGCGGGCGGTGGCGGGGCGATCCGGCTGGCGCAGCGCGTTCCACGCGTGCTGGCCAACGAGTTACTTTTGACGGGCAAGACCTATCCGGCGGCGGAGATGCTGCGCTGGGGGCTGATCAATCGCGTGGTGGCGCAGGACGAATTGGCAGATGCGGCGCTGGAACTGGCCAGTGAGATCGCGCGCAATGCGCCCTTGAGCGTGACACATTGCCTCGCGCTATCAGACCGGCTGTTTCGCAGCCAAGAGGGCGCGCTTTGGCAGGCCAATGACAGTGCATTGGCGGCGCTGTCGGACACTCAGGACGTGACCGAGGGGATCGCTGCGTTCTTTGAAAAACGCGCGCCAGACTGGTCTGGAACATAGCTGCGTCGAGGAAAGGGCGAGGGCGCTAAAACTTTTTCTTTGGCGCGGGCTGACCTTGCGTTAGGCTGCGCTGACCGCCGCTGCCACTAGGCCCAACAGGCTGGCGCGGCGCCAGAAATTCAGTTCGAGATCCCGCCCATGGACCGCTCACATCCCAACGCTCTTGCGCAAAAGCTAAACCGGTTTCTGGACCTCACAGCGCGAGAAACCGAAGCTTTGGCGGGTTTGACGCAGCGCCAGATTACCTTGAGGACCGATCAGGGCGTGACCGAGCAAGGGCAGGCCAATCACACAGCCTTTATACTCACGCGGGGTTGGGCGTTTTCCTATATCCTGCTTCAAGATGGCTCACGTCAGATTGTCGATTTTCGCGTTGCAGGGGATTTTCTGGGCCTGCGCGGGTTGCTGTCGCCAATGTCGGACCTGTTTATCGAGCCGCTGACGGATATCGAAGTCACGGAGTTCCAGATCGAAAAGCTGCTTAACGTGGGCACGCAGGTTCCGCGTTTGATGTCGGCCATTCTGGCGGCATTGGCGCGCGATCAGGCGATTACCGTTGAACATCTGGTCAGCATCGGGCGGCGCGGCGCGTTGGAACGCATGGCGCATTTTTTCTTGGAATTGGGCTCGCGGCTGGAAGAGGCGGGGCTGGGACGCAAGGACAATTACGCCTGCCCGCTGACGCAATATCATTTGGCGGACGCGTTGGGCCTAAGTGCGATCCACGTCAACCGCGTCTTGCGCGAGCTGCGCGAGGAGGGGCATCTGACCTTTCGCAAGGGCGAAGTGTTCATCGAAGATCCCGATCAACTTTGCGCATTGGCCGGGTTCGATCCGGGCTATCTTAAGGCGCATCCGGTTTTCTAACGCAGCGCTGGCGCGCCGCATCCCCAAAGGAGAAACGGCGCGATGATGGTTAATACAGGAAGTCGCCTGAATCCGCGGGGGCGGGATCGGTGGCAAAGATGAATTCATCCTCGGGCAGATCAGGGGTGAACCCCACGTCGACCCAGTAGTTCGAAGAGGCCCAGCTTTGGGTCGGGAAAATACCTGTCGTATTGGCCGCAAACACACCGTTATCGCCCCCCGGCGCGCTCAGCAGCCCATCGGTGCCATCATGACCCGTGCCGAAATAGTCGTTGGTCGCGACATAGTTCTGCGTGGTCCCGTATGAGGCGACGTAGGATGCCCCCGGCGTTAGCGCGACCGGCGTGGTCAGCGTGCCGACCTGCCAGCCGCTGTCGCCGGGATCAGATTGCACTGT
Organism: Thioclava sp.; assembly: GCF_048263065.1. NCBI lineage: Bacteria > Pseudomonadati > Pseudomonadota > Alphaproteobacteria > Rhodobacterales > Paracoccaceae > Thioclava > Thioclava sp. The sequence continues at coordinate 101,801 of NZ_JBLXEM010000006.1, read as the reverse complement.
GACCGAGCCAAGGTTCACGCCAGCGTCATCCCAGATATTGAGCGTGCGGATATCGGTATCGCCGGAATCCGCCGCGCCACGATAATAGCGCAGCTCGGTCACTTCGCCTGCGGCATTGGCGGTGAACTTTACCCCCAACTCGTAGTCGGTCGCCTCGCTGGTGATCGTGCTGTCTGGCGCGTCGCTTGCCTCAAAGAGGGTTGCGAATGTCGGGGCGGTTTCGGGTTCGACATCGGTCACTGTGACCTGCACCGCCTGCGTGACGGGGGAGGCGATGCCATCCGACACGCTGACGGTCACGTCATAGATATTGTCGCCCCCGGTATCGACGGGAAGCTCGAAATTGGGTGTGGAGACAAAGCTGAGCACGCCGCTTTGCGCATCAATCGCAAAGCGCGCCGCATCTGCCCCACCCGCAATCGCAAAGCTCAGCAGATTGCCATCTGCATCCGAGGCGGTAATTGTGCCCGCGCCAAGTTGGTTCTCTGCCGCATCAAAGGTGGCTTGCGAGGTGATGATAGGCGCGTCATTGGCCGGCACGCCCAGTTCAAAGCCGACATCGACCCAATAATTGGTCGAGTTGTAACTTGCCGTCGGGGCGCTAGGGGTGCTGCCATAGGCATAGACGCCATTAACCACTCCGGGCGCGGTCAGATTACCCGAAGCATCGGTGATATCTGTCGCGAAATAGCCCTGCGTGCCGACGTAATTGTCTTCGGTGCTATACGACGCGGTATAGGTTTGGCCTGCGATCACAACGATCGGTGAGGTCAGCTCGGCCGTCTGCCAGCCGCTTTCTCCGGGGGCAGAGTCAAACTGCGCAGTCGCTAACAGATTGCCATTCGCGTCCCAAAGATGCCCGGCGCGCAGATCGGTATCGGCGGAATCGCCCGCCGCGCGGAAATAGCGCAACTCGGTGATCGTGCCGGTCTGAGTTGGTGCAAAACGCACCCCCAATTCCACAGTCGAGGAATCGTTGTTCGTATTGGCCGAAACCGCGCCTGCATTAAACAGCGAATAGACATCAGCGGGCGGCGTCTCGGGGTCGACATCGATCACCGCGACCTGGACCGCCTTTGTGACCGGTGCCGTGATGCCATCGGTGACGCCGACGGTCACATTATAGATATTGTTCGCGCCTGCATCAGTCGGGGCTTCGTAATCTGGCGCATTCAGGAAAGACAGCGCACCACTGCTGGATCCGATTGAAAACAAAGCTGCATCGTCTCCGCCTACAATCGAAAAGACCAGCGGATCATCGTCTGGATCATCCGCGCCCAGAATTGTGGCCAGGGTCTGGTTCTCAGCCATGTAGAACCCGCTACCCGAAGTGAACACTGGAGCCGCATTGCCTGGAACGCCGATTTCATAGGTCACATCGACCCAGTAGTTCGTCGCCTCGTATGAGCCTTCGGGCACAACCGGCGTTGCGCTATAGGCATAGACGCCGTTCATTCCGGTGGGTGCAGTCAGTTGATCATAGGGATCGCTGAAATCGCTGCTAAAGAACCCAGCCGTGCCGACATAGGCATCATTGGTGTGATAAGACGCGGTATAGGTCGTGCCCGCGATTACCGTGACGGGGGCCGAAAGCGTCGCCGTCTGCCAGCCGCTTTCCCCGGGCGCAGAGGTGAAATTCACGGTCGCCAGCAGGTTGCCATTTGCATCCCACAAATGGCCATCGCGTGTATCAGTATCATTGGAATCAGCAACAGAGCGGAAATAGTGTAGCTCGGTGATGATCCCGCTTTGGGTGGGGGCAAAGCGCACACCAAGCTCCAGCGAGGCGCCTTCATTCAGCGCAGTCGGGGTCACCGCAGCGCCATTAAACAGCGAGAACGTGTCAGGCAGTGGTGCCGGGGTGACCGTGACCACATCATTGGCAAGCCCGATCGATGAAGGAATATTGAGGCTATCATCAATCGCGCGTGCGACGATCTGATAGCTACCCACTTCGGCGGGCGTCCACTCATAGGTCCAGTTGGTAAAACCCGATGCGGGTCTCCACGTCACGCCATTGTCAAACGAGACCTCGACCATCGCGACCTGCCCGTCATCGGTCAGAGGATTGCCATCGTCATCGGTCGCCGTACCCGAGATGACAAAGGGCGCAAGGGCGACGACTTCCTCGGGCAGATCGTTGAGCGTCGCAGTCGCCGCCACCGTATCGGTCGAGGCCGTCGCACGCACCAAGTTTTGTGAGGCCAGTACCAGATCGGAGACCCCGGGCTGGATGCCCATGTCGGCAAACAGATTGACGGTGAATTGTTGCAGCGCAAGATTTTCCAGATTGCCGCCATAGGGCGAGGAGTCATGCTCGTTGCTTAAACCCCAGCTCCAGAACACGGTGCCCGCGCCAAAGACCAGCGCCCCGCTTGGTGCGCGATAAAGCGACAGGCTGTGCGTGCCGGTTCCCGGCGCTGTCCGGCTGCCTTGATCGACAAGGATTTCATCCCATGTCACCTCGGTGCTGGAGAGCAAAATCAGCCCGGCGGGGCGATATTCGTCATCTGGCACTGTGTTCCACTCATAGCCGATTATCGCGGGTGAGATGTCATCCGCGCCCACCCCCTCGACCGAGGTGTCGCGCCACAGCCGAAGCCCGGACAATTCCTGAGGCACATCAAGACCCACATCGGACACGCCGCCATCGCCGATGAACAACTGGCCGGTCAGCGCATTTTCGGGGGTCGCACCCTCGGCGGTCGGGTTGCCCTGTGCATCTACCGCATCGACAAAACGCATATCGCGCCACGTGCCTGTCCACTCGTTGGACGGGTCGATATTGGCGTAATCATCCGGGCCCGCCGAAAGCGAGTAATTCGCCCATGTTTCCTTATAGGTGATGAGCGTGCGGTAATCGGTATCATTGCCGTCGATGCTCGGCTCGTAGCGGGTCTTCCAGTAAACGTCATTGCCGCCCCAGAATAGCAGGTTTACCCCTGCATCGCGTGCCGCCTCGACGTTGTCGCGCTGATCGCCCGACCAATATTCGTCATGCCCGACCGAGATGTACGCCTCATGGCCCAGCAACGCCTCGGGGCCAAGGCGATCTGTATCGACCCCGGAAATATAACTGATGTCGTAGCCGTTCTTTTCCAGCCAGTAGATCGCGGCGTAATCGGCGCCAAACACATAATCCTGCGCCCCCGAAGCATAGCCGCCGCCATCGCGCGTCGTAATCGGGCGGTTGTAGGACACCGCAAAAGCGCGATCAGCTCCGAACGGGCCGGCATCTTCGGGCGGTGGGGCCGCGTCGCCATAGCCGCCGTAGAAGTTGCCCGCGATCTCTCCGTTATTGCCGCCCCAGCCGTTGTAGGCTTGCCAAGTCGTGTCCGAGGTCTGCAGCACGATGTCGCTGCGGCTACCATCGGCGCGCAGATCGTCCTCGCGCAGAATGAACGGGATCTGGTTTGTCTCACCATTGTCATCGCGCACCAGCTTGGCCAGATACACGCCTGACACGGCGGTTTCAGGTGTCAGCCACGAGGCCGATTCGCTCCAGTTTCCGGCATCGACCAACCCGCGATCATCGGTGATCGGATCGGGCTGCGCGTTGCCGGTCAGCCCATTGATCGTGGTCACCAGCGTGGCGCCATCGCCACCATAATAGCCCAGACGGTAAATCTCGATATGATAGGGGACATCGACGCCCGCTGCGGCATTTACATTGATTTTAAACGATATTTCATCGCCCGTATCGACGCTGATATCGGTTGCAAACCCTTCGATCTGGTTGCTTGCAGGTGCATCCCAGATTTCGCGGGCGGTGCCTTGTTTCTGGTTTTCGATGACAATCGGGTTATCTGCCATGACGTGTCGTCCCCATTTGCGTCCGGCCGAAAATCAGCCCAATCGGGGCTTAGTCTGCGCGTGATTGCGGCTTGGGAAAATTCACCGCACGGCTAAGTCCGCTTCTCCTATTGATCGCAGTGGGGCGCAAAAGGTGGTGGTGGCGCGTGGTCGCCTTCAAATGGGGGAGGGGCGGATCAATTGGGGCAACGAATAACGCGCCCGGCACTATGATGCCGGACACGTCAAGGTTGTGCAATGCGCCGTTGGCGTGGTGCGGTTTAGCTTGCGAGATCGCCCCAGTGCGACCAGCCCGAGTGACCTCCGAATTGGTGCGAGACATCAAAGGCGGGCAAATCATCCACTGCTACATCATCAGCCGGAGCTTGATCGGCGGGTGCTGCTGCAACCTCCTCGGCGGGAGCCGCGACATCCAGAGGAACTTCGGACAGGTTAGCGGCCTCTGCGGTTTGCGTGTTCGGCGTGAACACAAACTCATCTGCGTTGGCATCCAAGGCATCGCCCTTATCAAAGACCACATCCACCCAGTAGTTGCTTTCGTGATAGCTTTGGGTTGGTAGCGTGCTTTGATCACCGTAAGCGTAAACCCCCGCGTCAGCCTGCGTCGAGATCGGCCCCGTCGACATTGCATCGTCGAAGTAGTTCTCGCTTACCGCATATTGGCCTTCGGGCGCGTGATACGAGATCACATAGCTGTCGCCCGCGTTCACTTGCACCGGGGTGTCGAACGCAACCTGTTGCCAGCCCGTGTCTCCGCTGTCGTCAAAGGTTGCCGTGGCGATTTTGTTGCCTTCTGAGTCCCAAAGCGTGACAGGCATAGAGGCATCATTTCCGGCGCCGCGATAGACACGCGCACCTTCGATCTCGCCATCACTGGTCACCGTGAACTGCATCCCGAGCTCGACCGAACTATGATCGTTTTCGGCGGAGACGTTGGGCGTATCCGTGTCTGACCAAACGCTATAAAGGGCGTCATTGGCCGGGGCGCTCGGGTCGGGTGTTGGCCCGGCGACCGGGTCAGGTGCAGGCGGCGTGACGGGATCAACGACCGGATCAACAACCGGATCAACGACCGGCTCTGGCTCTGGCGCAGGGGTTGATGGGGTGGCGCTCTCATCGCCCTCATCAAAGACCACATCCACCCAGTAGTTGCTTTCGTGATAGCTTTGGGTTGGTAGCGTGCTTTGATCACCGTAAGCGTAGACCCCGGCATCGGCTTGAGTCGAAATCGGACCCGTCGACATTGTGTCGTCGAAGTAGTTCTCGCTCACCGCGTATTGTCCCTCTGGCGCGTGATAGGAGATCACATAGCTTTCGCCTGCATTCACCTGCACCGGAGCGTCGAACGCGACCTGTTGCCAGCCCGTGGTTCCGTTGTCATCAAAGGTTGCCGTAGCGATCTTGTTGCCATCTGCATCCCAAAGCGTGGCAGGCATCGAGGCATCGTTACCTTCACCGCGATAGACGCGCACGGCTTCAATTTCGCCATCGTTATCCACCGTAAAACGCATCCCTAGCTCGACTGAATCGTGATCGTTTTCAGCGGTGACATCAGGCGTATCCGAAGCCGACCAAACGCTATGCAGAGCGTCATCTGTCGCGGGGGTGGGGCCGTAGTTTACCGCGCCGCCCGGTCCCGAAGGAGTCGCGGCCACGATGTCGATAAACGCCGTCGCGGTATCCGTGCCGCCGTTTTGATCAGACACCGTATATGTCACGCTTGCCGTGCCGCTGGCGTCACTGTCGGGCGTGAACGAGATGTTGTTCCCCGAGGTCATTTTCGCGGTGCCCTGTGTTGAGCCCACGACATTCGTGAGAATGAGAGCATCGCCATCCGCATCGCTGTCATTGGACAGAAGTTGCGATTGTTGCAAGACCAACGGTGCATTCGGCGTAGTCTCGAAGTTGATGTCGTCATGCGCCACGGGGGCTGCGTTATCGACTGCGGGCGTCGTGGGGGCCGGGTCGGGCGTCACGACAGGGTCGGGGTCGGGAGTGACGACCGGGTCGGGCGTAGACGTAGTGGGGGGCGAGCTCACTGAACTCGAACCGTCGATGTTGGCCCCAAGATTAACCGCGACCGATCCTGCGGAAATACTGAAATCGCCATTCGCGGGGTTCACGAAACCCGGATCAACGCCGATCAGATTGCCGTCAGCGGCGCTCGGGGCGTCATTCCCGCCATCGGTGGATACAGACAGCTGCCCAGCCTTGCCGTTGTACAATACGTTGTCTTCCCAAACGACATTGTCGTTCGAGTAGCCGCCGTAGGAGTTGTTATCAATTGCGGTGTTGTTGCTATTGACGCTGGGATCGGCCACGGCGATATTGCCGATGAAGGTGTTGTTGCTCGACTGCGCATTTGAGATTTCGCCGCGCCAAGTGCCGTCATTCTGCAGATCGACATTGTTGTGATAGGCGGTGTTGTTGCTCACCGTCACGTAGTCGCTCCAGGTGACCTGAATACCCTTGCCGCCATTGCCATAGGCGACGTTGTTTTCCACCAGCGTCGGGTAGGTGTAATTTGGGTAGCCATCGGTCTGGGTGCTTTGGAAATCATCGATGATGATGCCATTGCCATCGGTATGCGCGCCGCTTTGGGTCACGTTGTCATGGGTGATGTTGTCGCGGATGATCGTGCGATATCCGGGCGTCGTGGTGTCGCCGCTGACATTGCGGTTCTGATAGATTGAGATCCCCGAGAACCAGCCTGACGACGCGTTGTCATAGGTCTCGTTCCCCTCAACCGTGATGAATTCCGAGTAGTTGAACTGGATGCCCGACTCACCGTTTCCATGAAGGATATTGTCGGCGATGGTGATGTGGTGGACGCTGTTGGCCTCAATCCCGTCTGCGCCGGCATTCGCGATGTCGAACCCCTGAATCGTTACATAGTTCGCGTTCACGCTGATTGCATTCCCAGAGCCTGAACTCGGGCGGATCAGGGCCGTGCCGGGTTCTTCGGCGCGTATCGTAATATCGCCCGCAGCCGATCCGCCTTGGTCGATATTGAGGGACTCGTTATAGGTGCCCGCGCGCACTACAATCTCGTCTCCGGGATTGAGATCGGCATTGAGCGCCTGTCCAATCGTTCGAAACGGAGAACCGTCGCTGCCGTTCGCGTTATCGTTGCCGTTCGTATCGACGTAGTAAACTGTCATCTTCGCCTCCGAGGGGCTTTCGACCATTCTTTGCATTTTGCTACCTCGAAAGAGGTATATGCATAGGCCAAAAGATCATTTGCTTCGATCATTTGCATATTGCGAGGATTAGATAGCACTAGCATTAATAAAACGTGAGGCGGGGCCGTGCTGGTAAGCGGCAACTTGACAAAACGCGTGTGCATTTTGCGCCGATCGGGAGTTTAGGAGCCAAATCGGCCTTATTTTTCAGCCAAACCTCAGCAACTTGCCCGTTGAAGTTAAGGTCAGTCGCAATGGGCGGATTTCTGCCGGTCAAGCAAAAAAAGCATCTTTCAGAGAATTAAAATCCCCCTATTTGGCGACGATCCGCTTGCCGACGGCAATATCTGGTTGGATCTTTCACGTTGAACGTGACTCGGGCTTGCCCTGCCACGATGAGGTGATTTGCGCCTTTGAGAGCCGATTCGGCGACCTTAATCAAAAGGCGTAGTGCGGGCACATTTGACCGAAGTCAGGATGGCGAAAGGGCGTAGGCACGAAGGCGCGCCTCTCCCTTTTGACGCGCGCGAACGCAAATCAGCGGTGCGCGCGCGGCGTTTGGCGGTGGCCATATATCCCCCAAATCCCCCGATCCGCAGCGCGCTACGCCCAATAGCGCGGTTCTTAAATGACGCGTGATTTGTCAACTTTGTCCTAGGGATAATCGCCGCGAGAGGCCCTGAGAAAGACCCCGCGGCCCAGCTACGGATCACTGATGTGCCAATTGTGAATTGCTCACTCGCCGCAGACGTAAAGATCACGCACCCAGATCTGGTGAATATCTATGGCTGCACGATTGGCAGCCAGACCCAAATCGGACCGTTCGTTGAGATTCAGGCAGACACCACCATCGGTGCGCGGTGCAAGATTTCCTCGCATAGTTTCGTCTGTAGTGGCGTCACGCTTGAGGACGGTGTGTTCGTAGGTCACGGCGTGATGTTCACCAATGACATGTATCCCGCCAGTACCAATCCTGATGGCGCGCTGAAAGGTGCGCAGGATTGGGAATGCCTTGAGACCTTGGTTGGGCGCGGCGCGTCCATCGGGTCCAACGCAACCATTTTATGCGGCATCTCGATCGGCGCAGGCGCCTTGATCGGGGCAGGCGCCGTCGTCACCCGTGATGTGCCTGCACGCGCCATCGTGGCGGGTGTGCCCGCGCGGGTCATCGGCGAGGTGCCCGCGCAAAGCAACGGCCATTCACAGACACATCAGTCGCAGCAACCGGAGGACCGGACATGATCAACGTAGGAGTCGCAGGATACGGCTATTGGGGCCCGAACCTCGCCCGGGCGGTCTCGGAATCGGGCTGTGCGCGCGTCGAGATGATCGCGGATCGCGACAGCAAGGCGCGGGGACGCGCGGCGCAGCGCCATCCGGCGGCACGGCTGACCGATGATATTCTGGAAATGATCGCAGATCCCAAAGTCGATGCCGTGATGATCGCCACGCCCGTTGCCAGCCATTTCGCGCTGGCCATGGCCGCGATCCAGGCGGGTAAGCATGTGCTGGTGGAAAAGCCGATGGCCGATACCCCCCAACGCGCCGCGCAGCTGGTCGAGGCTGCCGCCCGCAAAGGCGTGATCCTGATGGTCGATCACACCTTCATCTATACCGGAGCGGTTCAGAAAATTTCAGAGCTGATGCATTCAGGTGAACTTGGCAAGATGTACTATTACGACTCCACGCGGGTGAACCTTGGGATTTTCCAGCGCGATGTCGATGTGATATGGGATCTCGCGGTGCATGACATCGCTATTCTCGACCACCTTCTGGGGGCCAGTCCGATTGCGGTGTCTGCCAGTGCGGCGACCTGCATCGCGGGCAGCCCGGCCAATATGGCGCATCTGTCGATCTATTATGATGACGGTGTGATGGCCTATCTCAACGTGAATTGGCTTGCCCCGGTAAAGATCCGCCAGACGGTGATCGGGGGCAGCCAGCGCATGGTGATCTATGACGACATGCAGACCAGTGAGAAGGTCAAGGTCTATGACCGTGGTGCGGCGCCGGGCAGCGACCCTTATGAGCCGCTTGTTTCGTATCGCCTTGGGGATATGCGCGCGCCCGCGCTGTCCTCGAAAGAGGCGCTGGTCACCGAAGTTCAGGAATTCGCGCGGTGCATCGACACCAAAGCCACGCCTTTGACCGATGGCGTCGGTGGCTTGCGCGTCGTCGAGCTGCTTGCTGCGGCAACCCTTTCCACAACCCGCCGGGGCTTTCCCGTCGAACTTGGCCAGAAAAGAGAGGCGTCATGATCCCGTTCCTGAACCTTCGCGCCCAATATCGCGCCATCGCCCCCGAGATAGAAGAAGCCGTGCTGCAGGTCTTGCGCAGCGGCAATTATGTGCTGGGCGAGCCTGTCGAGTCGTTCGAAGAGAACTTTGCGCTTTATTGCGGCGCGGGGTCTGCGATTGGCGTCAGTAGTGGTACCTCGGCGTTGCATCTGGCGCTGTTGGCTGCCGGGATTGGGCCCGGCGATGAGGTCATCACCACGCCCTCTACATTCGTCGCCACGGTGGCCGCGATCCTTTATACTGGCGCGACCCCGGTTCTGGTCGATATCGACCCCGAGACATGGAACATGGACCCCGCGCGGATCAAAGCCGCGATCACGCCGCGCACCCGCGCGATCATGCCGGTGCATTTGCATGGGCGGCTGGCCGATATGGAGTCCATCGTCGACATCGCGCGCCGTCATGGGTTGCTGGTGATCGAAGACGCGGCACAGGCGCACGGCGCGCAACGCGGCTCGCAGCGCGCGGGTACATTCGGCGATATCGGCTGCTTCAGCTTTTATCCGGGCAAGAACCTTGGCGCGTGCGGCGAGGGTGGTGCGGTTGTCACCAGCTCGGCCGATCTGGATGCCAAGGTGCGCTGTCTGCGCGACTGGGGTCAGAAGGGCAAAGGCAACCACGTCGTAGAGGGCTACAATTTTCGCATGGATGCGGTGCAGGGTGCGATCCTTGATGTGAAGCTGCGCCATCTGGATGCGTGGAACGCGGCGCGGCGTCGGATCGTCAACATGTATCACGAAGGTCTTGCGCCCGACATTTCGCGTGCCAAGGGGCCGTTCGGCGAGGATCATGTGGGCCATGTCTATGCGATCCGCGTGGCCAACCGTGCCGAGTTTCAGGCCAATCTGGAAGCCGCCAGCGTGCCCACCAGCATCCACTACCCCCTCCCGGTGCATCTGCAACCCGCCTATGCCCGCATGGGCTATGCGCGCGGCGATTTCCCGGTGGCCGAGGCCTATGCCGACACCACCGTCTCGCTGCCGATCCATCCCGATCTGACGGACAAGCATGTCGAGCATATCGTGGAGTCGGTGAACCGCTTCGCCAGCGCGATGGCCCCAATGGAAATGCAAGGATAATCCTATGAGCACGCAGTCTATTCTGGCAAACAAGCGCATTCTGGTCACCGGCGGCAGTGGCTTTGTCGGCTCTCATATCGTCGATCTTCTGCTGGCCGAGAACTGCGGCGAGATTATCGTCATTGACAACATGGTGCGCGGGCGGCGCGAGAACCTGGCTGCGGCGTTGGGCGACAAGCGGGTGACGGTGATCGAGGGCGATATTCGCGACACCGACCTGATGGAGCGTTTGGTCGCAGGCACCGATACCGTATTTCATCAGGCTGCCCTGCGCATCACCCATTGCGCCGCCGAACCTGACGAGGCGATGTCGGTGATGGTGCAGGCCACCTATGACCTGCTGCAGATGTGTCAGCGCGCGGGCACACGTAAGGTGGTGATGGCGTCCTCGGCCTCGATCTATGGCATGGCCGAGCATTTCCCGACCACCGAAGTAGAGCCGCCCTATCCCAATCGCACGCTGTATGGTGCGGCCAAGACGTTTGGCGAGGGGCTGCTGCGCTCGTTCAACGATATGTACGGGCTGGAATATGTCGCGCTGCGCTATTTCAACGTCTACGGTCCGCGCATGGATCTGCATGGCCGCTACACCGAGGTCATGGTGCGCTGGATGGAGCGGATCGCCAATGGTGAGCCGCCGATTGTGTTCGGCGACGGGCTTCAGACGATGGATATGATCGACGTGCGCGATGTGGCGCGGGCCAACATTTTGGCCGCCAGCATGCCGGTTTCGGACACGGTGTTCAACGTGGGCAGCGAAACCGAAACTTCGCTGCTTGAGTTGGCAAAATTGCTGTCGGCCGGGATGGGGCGACCCGATCTGGTGCCGACCCACGCGCCCGAGCGCAACGTCAATCCGGTGCCGCGCCGTCTGGCCTCTGGCGTGCTGGCCGCCAAACAGCTTGGCTTTACCCCGCAGATCCCGGTCGCCGAGGGTCTCGCCGATCTGATTGCGTGGTGGCAGGGTGAAACGACGACTAAGCAAACGCGGGAGATGTTCGCATGATACCGATTGCCAAACCGCTGTTGGGCGAGGCCGAGGCGCAGGCCGCCCATGACGCGGTCTTGTCGGGCTGGGTCTCGCAAGGGCCGCAGGTCGCCGCGTTTGAGGCTGATTTCGCCGCCCTCGTGGATGCGCCCTATGCGGTGGCCGTGTCCAACTGTACGACCGCGCTGCATCTGGCCTGTCAGGCAGTGGGCGTGGGGCCCGGCGATGAGGTGATCACCGTCAGCCATTCTTTTGTCGCGACGGGCAACGCGATCCGGCAATGCGGTGCGATGCCGGTCTTCGTCGACATCGAGACGGGTGGCTACAACATCGACCCCGAGGCAGTCGCGCAGGCGATCACGCCGCGCACCAAGGCGATCATGTGTGTGCATCAGATCGGGATGCCGTGTGATTTGACGGCGCTGCTGGCGATTGCGCGCGCCCATGATCTGCCGCTGATCGAGGATGCCGCATGTGCTATCGGCTCGGAAATTCGCATCGACGGGCAGTGGGAAAAAATCGGCGCGCCGCATGGTGATATCGCGTGTTTCTCGTTCCACCCGCGCAAGGTCATCACCACGGGCGAAGGTGGAATGCTGACCACCCGCAACCCTGAATATGACGCGAAATTCCGGTTGTGGCGTCAGCACGGCATGTCGATTTCCGACACCGCCCGTCACGCCGCTGCCCGCGTAGAATTCGAAAGCTATATCGAGCGAGGCTACAACTATCGCATGACCGATATCCAAGCCTCGGTCGGGCGGGTGCAGTTGGGGCGGCTGGCCGATATCGTGCGTCGCCGCCGTGAGATCGCAGCCCTTTACGGCGAGATGCTCGCCGGGATCGACGGGCTGACCACTCCGGTTCAACCGGCGTGGGCGCGCTCGAATTGGCAAAGCTATTGCGTGCGCCTTGACCCCAAGATTGATCAGCGCGCCTTGATGCAGGGCTTGCTAGATCGCGGCATCACCACGCGGCGCGGCATCATGTGCATGCATATGGAATTGGCGCAGTCGGATGTTGAGTTGCGTCATTCACTGATGCGTTCCGAACAGGCGCGCGATCACGCGATCCTGCTGCCGCTTTATGTGCAGATAAGTGATGACGAGGTCGCGACGGTCGCCGACACCTTGCGCGACGAGATGGCAAAGGCGCGCGGGGCAGGGACAGCCGGGCGCAAGCGCGGGACTTTGAGGGTCGCGACTGCTCCGATGGCACCCGCACAGGCGGCGCGCGCTGCTCAGCCAATGCGCGAGCCGGGATGATGAGACGGGACGGGTATCGGCGGGGCGCGGGCGACCTTGGGGCGACATCGCCCCTAGCTGCGGCGCGGGATCTCGCGTGCCGGATTGCCCACCATCACCGCGCCGGGCGCGACATCGTTCAGTACATTCGCCCCCATCCCGATCAGTGCCCCGTCCCCGATCCGCACTCCGTTGCGGATCGAGCAGGCGCTGGCGATATAACAACTCTCGCCAATCTCAACCGAGCCCGCGATGGTCACATTCGAGCCGATCAGCGAATAATCCCCGATCCTCACATCGTGATGAATGACCGAATGGGGCAGTACCATCACATGCGCCCCCAAGACCGCATTCGAGGTCACCGTAACGCCGCAATGCAAAACCACGCCCGCACCAAGCTGGGCAAAGCGCGACATGGTTGCGCGTGGGTGGATGATCTGGGCGTAGCGCTCGGGTGCAATGTCGAGCCGCGCAATCAATTCACGTCGTTGCAGATAAGATGCCTGCGAGCCAATCAGAAACAGAAACTGCGCCTCGCCATAGTCATGGGCGCGCGACAACGGGGCAACCGGGATGCCCTCAAATGTCGGGCCATGCGTGGGATCATCCGACAGGATCGCGGTGATTTCGAACTGCGTCTGCACGGCCTCGAATATCTCGCGGGTATTTCCGCTCAGACCGATCAGAATAATGTGTGGGCGTGTCACCGCGAAATTCCGTTTCATTTAGATGGGTTTGGCCAATCAAGCTGGCGTTCCCGTCGTCATAGCACGATTCGCGATTTTCGGTCATCGCCTAGCTGTCCGCCGATCGGATGGCGGGAAATGGCTTGTCTGGTAAGGCTGCGATGGCGTGAGCGGAGGTTTCATGATCAAAGCCCCAACCTCGTAACACAAGGTCCGCCGGAGTGCGCAGTCCCGATTCACGGCACCTCTCGCCGCAAGTTTCCAAACAAGTGCTAACTCGCGTCGCGCCCACCTTGCGATAGCTTTCAAACCCACCATTTCGCCTATCCGATCCGCCGCTAATTGAAGGTAACCCAAGATGTCCCAGCAAGTCCCCATTCATGGTCGAGCCGAACTGCGCGCGGCGCGCAGGGAGTCATGGGGCCTGTATGTCTTTGTCGGGGTGTTCAGCGTTTTCGTGAACCTGTTGATGCTGACGGGGCCGCTTTACATGCTGCAGGTCTATGACCGGGTGCTCGGTAGCCGATCGGTCGAAACGCTGGTGGCGCTGACGGCGCTGGTGGCGTTTCTGTATGGCATGATGGGGCTTCTTGATTATGCGCGCGGGCGCATCATGGGTCGGGTGGGCGCGCGGTTTCAATCGCGCCTTGATCGGCGGGTGTTTGACGCAGTAGTGCGCAAATCCGCGATTGCGCCGGATGAGCGCACGACGACCGGGCTGGCTGATCTGGAGGTGGTGCAACGATTGATTTCATCACCTGTGCTGACCTCGGTTTTCGATCTGCCCTGGACGCCCCTTTTTCTGGCGGGGATCTGGATATTCCACCCCTGGCTTGGAACGCTCGCGCTGATCGGGGGGGCAATTTTGGTGGTGGTTGCGCTGGTCAACCAGTTTGCCACAAGCGGCTCGCTTGGGCGTGCAAATCAAGCGGCGGTGCAAGCCGGGGTGATGGCCAATCAGATCCGCGCCGAGGCCGAAATGGTTCAGGCGATGGGGATGCGCGACGCCGCGTTTGATCGCTGGCATAAAGCGCGCGGACGTGCGCTTGGGGCGCAGATCCGCGCTTCTGATCTGGGCGGCACGTTCAGCGTTACCACCAAGACGTTTCGGCTGTTCTTGCAGTCGGCAATGCTGGGGCTCGGGGCCTATCTGGTGTTGCGCGGCGAGATGACGGCGGGCGCGATGATTGCGGCCTCGATCCTGTTGGGGCGCGCCTTGGCCCCGGTCGAGCAGATCGTTGGTCAATGGGCGATGATCCAGCGCGCGCGCAAAGGCTGGAGCAGCTTGGAAGTGCTGCTTGAGCAAGTCCCGCCCGAAGGCGCGCGCACCGAATTGCCCCGCCCGAAAGCCCGCCTTGAGGTGAATAACCTCACTATTCTGGCCCCCGGCGAAGCCGAGCCGGTGCTGAAAGCCGTCAGCTTCAAGGTTGAGCCGGGCCAAGCCATCGGCGTGATTGGCACGTCGGGTTCGGGCAAGTCTACACTGGCGCGCGCGATCACCGGAGTGTGGCGGCCGCGCTCGGGAACGATCCGGCTGGATGGCGCGACGCTGGATCAGTTCGCGCCCCATATGCTGGGGCGTCACATCGGCTACCTGCCCCAACGGGTGCAGTTGTTTGAGGGCACGATTGCCGAAAATATCGCCCGCCTGTCGGATGCACCCGACCCCACAGCGGTCGTCGCGGCAGCGGTCAAGGCTGATGCGCATGAGATGATCCTCAAACTGCCGCAGGGCTATGACACGCTGGTGTCAGCCAATGGCGGACGGTTGTCGGGGGGGCAAATGCAGCGCATCGGGCTGGCGCGCGCGATGTATGGTGATCCGGTGATCTTGGTGCTCGACGAACCCAATTCCAATCTTGATAGTGAAGGAAGTGCCGCCGTGAACACAGCGATCCGAGGCTTCAAGGAGGCCGGAAAATCGGTGCTGATCATGGCCCATCGCCCGGCCGCGATCAAAGAATGCAACATTTTGTTAATGCTAGAAAACGGTGCTGTGCGCGCCTTTGGGCCAAAAGACGATGTGCTGCGCGAGGTTGTTCAGAACCGCAGCAAAATCGTGCAATCTGTCGGCACCGGAGGGATCAAATAATGGACCACGATCAGAACACGGCATGGTCGGCGCGCTGGCCGATTTCGATTGGGATTATCGGTTTGGTCCTGCTGCTTGGCGGGTTTGGCGGCTGGGCTGCCTTTACCAATATCTCCGGTGCCGTCATTTCCAGCGGGCGTATCGAGGTCGATCAAAACCGTCAGGTGGTACAGCATCCCGATGGCGGGGTGGTGTCCGAGATTTTGGTCGATGAGGGGCAGATGGTAAAGACGGGTCAGGCTTTGTTGCGCCTTGATGCGACGACGCTCAAATCCAAGCTCTTGATCACCGAAAACGAGTTGTTTGAGCTGATGGCGCGTCGTGGCCGGCTAGAGGCCGAACGGGATGGGATCGCGACGATCTCCTTTGATCCGCTGCTCATGCAAGCCGCAACTGAAAACGCCGATGTTCGAGGGTTGATGGAGGGACAGAAGCGGTTGCTGGCTGCGCGTGCCGAGACCCAGAAGAACGAGATTTCACAGCTTACGAAACGCAAGTTGCAGATTGCCGATCAGATCAAGGGTATCGTGGCGCAGCAAAACGCGCTGAGCCAGCAAAATGACCTGATCGCTTCGGAACTGGCCGATCAGCAATCGCTTTTGGACAGAGGGCTGG
This sequence comes from Thioclava sp., assembly GCF_048263065.1. Classification (NCBI taxonomy): domain Bacteria; kingdom Pseudomonadati; phylum Pseudomonadota; class Alphaproteobacteria; order Rhodobacterales; family Paracoccaceae; genus Thioclava; species Thioclava sp. The sequence goes on along the minus strand of NZ_JBLXEM010000006.1, from coordinate 85,805 downwards.
CACAGGCCTCGCGCGTGTTGTCATTGCAGCGCGAAGCGGCCGGGCTGCAGGGCAGTCTCGGCGAGTTGACCGCGCAAAAGGCTCAGTCTGAAGGCCGCATGACGGAAATCGATATCGAGCTTTTGAAATTGCAATCGGGTCTGCGCGAAGAGACCAACACAACGTTGCAAGATTTGCAATATCGCGAGCTTGAACTGCGCGAGCAGCGCTCGTCGTTGATCGAACAGATCAACCGGCTGGATATTGTCGCGCCGGTGTCTGGTGTGGTTTACGGGCTGCAAGTGTTTGCGCCGCGCTCGGTGCTGAAGCCGGCGGAGCCGGTGCTTTATATCGTGCCGCAGGATCGGCCTTTGGTGATCCACGCACAGGTGGCGCCAAACCATATCGACCAGATCCGCATCGGGCAGGACGTGCGCGTGCGGTTCTCGGCGCTGGACCGTCACACAACGCCCGAACTGACGGGCAATGTCGTGCAGATATCGGCGGATGCGTTTCAGGATGAAGCCTCGAAGACAAGCTATTACCGCGTTGAAGTCACCCTGAGCGAGAATGAGCGGGAGCGGCTGCCTGACGATGTGACGTTGATCCCCGGCATGCCCGTAGAGGTGTTCATCCGCACTCAGGATCGCACGCCGCTGGCCTATTTGGTCAAGCCGCTCAGCGACTATTTCGCCCGCGCCTTTCGCGGCTAAGCGGTTGGGGAAAGCGCAGCGCGGTGCCGCGTGGGCGGCGCGATTTCTGTGGGGCTCGGTTTGGTTTGGAAGTCGTCTGAACCGGTTTACGCAACGTGCAAATGCCCAAGATCAGGCGCATCGCGGCGCAGTTGGCGCGTCTTTAGCGGCGGGGCTCACGAAAGCATCGCGCGCCTACCACGCATCCGCGCGCGCCGCGTGGGCGAAGGCGGTGCCATCCCCGAACGGATACAGCGCTTGGCGGCGTGCATCGACGCGGTTCAGCACGCTTAGCACGCGATTCACGCCCGCCAGTTGCAGATGATCGGCACTCGCGCGCACCGCGTCTTGGGGTGAGTGTCCCCAGCGGATCACCATCAAGACCTGCTCCATCACCGCGGCAATCTGCGTCGTCGAGGCGCTGCTTAGCGCGGGGGGGCAGATGAAGATCGCCATCAACCGATGCGTAGAGGCATATTTCAGAATAGCGCGAATGGCCTGCGCATCTTCAAGCGGCGGCAAGGGGCTGTTTCCGCGATGCAGGATCCGCAGACCATCGGGGTCCGTACAATCGACCAGCTCGCCCAGATCGCGACCCTCGCGCAGATGCTCGGCCAGACCTGCCGGGGCGATCTCGGAGTGTGCTTTGTCGGGATGCAAAATCGCGGGCAGGTGCTCGATATACCAAGGCTCACGCGGGCCAACCGTATCAATAAGTAGCACGCCCTGACCGCTTGCAACCAATTCGCGCGCCAGCCGGTAGCCGACAAAGCGCGCACCGTCATGGGCCTGAACGGGCGTAATCATCAGGCTGCGAGGCAGCGCGCCGCCCTCTTGCCCGGCGATCATCCGTATCACAGAATTCAGTGCTAGCTTGAAATGTTTCTCCTTGCCCTGTGCTTTGCCCCTGTGCGCCACTGCTGGCAGCATTCCGACGGGGACAAGATCGGGGTCGTCGTCAAATTGCACATGCGAGCGCGCAGTGCGATCCGTCAGATCCCGCGCCCCCGCCAAAGTCAGCGCGAATAGCCCCGAGGCGAGCATCGTGAAGAACAGATAGATCTTGCGCCCGCGCCCTTCAGGCCAAAGCGGCGGCGTTGCCGGGGCGATCATTTCAAGGTCAAGCGCGGGCTGGGACAGGCGTGCCTCAAGCTGGCGGCGCTGACCCTCATAGCCATCCAGAATAGTGCGCTGCGCATCCGCGCGCCGGATCAGGTTGATCAGTTTCAGTTCGGCTACTGTCGTTTTTGACAACGTGCCCTGCAACGCATCGCGGTTCTGCGTCAGGATCGCTTGCTCATCCTCAAGCTGACCAAGCTGGGCGCGCATTGAGGCCGCCCAAGAGGTCAGCTCATCGCGGATCGAGCTTTCGATCTCGGCGATATGGGCGCGCTCCACCAGGACCCCGCCGTAAGCATCACCGTAACTTGCCGTCAGCTGTGCGAGCGAGCGTTTGCGCAATTGTAGCGCCTTTCGCAGATCGCTGAGTTCCTCAGGCTCGTCTTGGGTGATCCCGCTATCTCCGGCCAACGCAGCTTCGACCGAGCGAATTTTGCCACGCAGTTCCGACGTTTTGCGCTGAAGATCGGAGAGTTGTTCATTGACCAGAACGATGCGGCTTTGCTCCAACGTTTCCGAGCGTCCGACCGAGGTGACGCCACTTTCTTCTTGATAGTTTTGTACTTCGGCGGCGGCTTGCGCGACGTTGGTTTTCTGAGCTGCAATCTGGGCATCCAAAAGTTCAAGCGCGCCAGAAATGCGCTGTTGGTGCTTGGCCTCGCGATCTTTCAGATAGATGCCGATCATCGCGTTTGGCACCTCGGCGGCCAGCTTTGGATCGGGTGCGCTAAAGCTAATTTGTACGACCTGACTTTTGGTCTCATGCCAGACCGAGAGGTGCTGGTAATAAGATGACAGTACGCGCTCTTGTGTGCCAAGGGGTTGCGCGGTTTCTGATTTGCCAGACAGGGCCGATTTCAGCCCCGTATAGGCCCGGCTGATCGCACTGGGGGGCTGCGCCTGCGGATTAAACGCCGGGAGGGCTGCAAGATCAAACTGGGTGATGACCTGATCGGCAATCGCGCGCGAGCGCAGGCGCTCGACCTCATCGCTAAGGTCTGGAGCACTCGCTTCGGTGCCGGTGTCGATGGCAAGTGTCGGGTGAATCAGAAACCGGGCCTGCGCGCGATAGACCGGTTCAATGGCGATGATGAAAGGCAGCGCCAGAACAGTCAAAACGCCCGTTACCATCGCAATAAACCGGGCATTGCGCCGCACCATCCGCACCATTGCGCCCAGGTCGAAATCGGCCTCGCGCGGTTGGGCGGGATCGGGGGCAGCAAAGGTCATGTGTGAGGGTCGCTTGGGTTGAAGCTGGTTCATGCCGTTCCTCGCTGGGTCGGCGCGCCTTGCAATGCGCCTTGAGAGACGGATTGAAGCAAGGCGTCGAGCTTGCCGACATAGGCTTCGATGCTGAGGGCGTTCAGATATTGCGCCCGTCCCGCCTGCGCGATTTGCGCACGCTTTTCGGGGTTGGAAATCAGGTCGCTCAGGGCGTGGGCCAACGCGGCGACATCGCCGACGGGGACGAACAGACAGGTCTTGCCATCGCACAGAATTTCTTCATGCGCGCCCACCCGCGTCGTCACCACCGCAAGCCCATGCGCCAGCCCTTCAAGCACCGCCATCGCCATGCCTTCGCCATGCGATGGCAGAACCAAAATATCCGAACTTTCGCACAGCGTGCGGGTCTGCGCACTGCTCAGCCAACCGGGCAGCGTCACGCGCTCGGACAGCCCCAGACGCGCCGCCTCGGCGCTGTAGTGATCCACGGGACCATCGCCCGCTAACACGGCGGACCAGTGCAGCGACTGCATGGAGGGATGGGCTAAGGCGCCTAGCAGTTCCGGCACACCTTTGCGCGGCCCCAATTGCCCCAGAAACACGATCCGGGTTGGAGCGTTTGCGGGGGGCAAATCGGCGGACGCAACGTCGCTGGCATCTTGTTGCGGGTCGGGCACGGCATTGTGCAACACGCCGATACTGCGCGGCGGCACGCCCAGCAAATCCGTGGCGGTGGAACGATCACGCTCCCCCAAAACGATGACACGATCGGCGCCGCGAAACAGGGTGCGGATCGCGCGTCTTTGCCAATTTGGGCGGCGCAGGAAATCGGCGGCATAATCGAAATCATGCAAATGCAGCACATGGGTGCATCCCAACCCACGCGCCAAGCCCCCGAGGATCAGCTTGCGCGACGTGCTGCCCCGCCCGGCGATATGCAGATGATGCACCCGGCCCGGTGCTAGCAGGCGATCTTTGATCATCAAAGTCATCGCTGTCCACAGGACGGGTGGCGAGCGCAGTTTGTCCCACCGTGCCCCGCGCGTGTCGGTGACGCGGTGATCATGGGTGCCTTGGGATTGCGATGCCAGAATATAGCCAATCAAACGCCCGATCCCGCCGCCATGCTCTGTGCCGCCCGCCACATAGTGGCGCACGCTTGGCTCTGGCATCGGTTTAGGACGCTTATGGCTGATCTTGCGCACGTTTCCCCATCCGTTCGCTGATATTTCTTGGCTTTAACTGTCCGGCAGTGGCGCGTGCGGAACAACGTAACTTCCCGATATCGCGCCCATCTGTTTGGTGGACGCCCTAGACCCTTTGGAGGATGCGGGCGTAAAGCTGTTGCGCCTGCGCACCGACGATTGCAGGGGCAACCACGGTGTCCGCCCATTTGCGCGCCCGTTCGCCACATTGCGCGCGCAAATCGCTATCTTGCGCCATTTGTGCAATTGCATCGGCGAGTTGCGCGGGGTCGTTGGGCGCCACGACCAGCCCCGTTCCATGCGGTTCGACACTGGCACGCAGCTCGCCCACATCGCTGACCACAACGGGCTTGCCAAAGGTTGCCGCCACCGGCAGCACGCCGCTTTGCGAGGCTTCGCGGTAAGGCAGCACCACCAGATCAGCGTCCAGAAAGAGCTGCGCGACCTCGCTATCCTCGATAAAGCGGTGGCGGATATCGTAACGCTCGGGCCGCCCCATCAGATCGCGCAGCGCCATCGGATCATCGCCCCGCCCGGCCACGACGATGCGCAAGCCCGGAACGCGATCACCCAGAAGCGCCTCGGCGCGCAAAAGCGTATCGAGGCCCTTATAGGCAAAAACACGGCCAAACAGCAAAACCATGAAACTGCCTTTCGGTGTGCGCCGCGTCAGCCCATTCGCGCGCGCCAGATCGGCGTAACGCGGCATCGCGGGGTGGGGTAGCACGTGGATGCGATCGCCGGGTTTGTGAAATGTTTCGGCCGCGCTGGTGCGCAAGCCTTCGCCATGCACCACGACATCGCCTGACTGGCGCACCATCAGGCGCGGTGCCCATGCGGGCAGCGTGGCGGTGTCGCGATCTCCGGGGTGCAGACGGGTGTCGTGGATCGTCGTCAGCAAGGGGATCGGCCGCCAGAACGGCACGGCCAGATTAAGCCAAAGGGCCGTGTTACTGAGCAGGTGTATCAGGTCGGGTTTGCGCTGTTTTGTCAACCGCGTGAGGCGGATCAAAAACGCCAGATTAGCTAGACTTCGATGGCGTGGCCAGTCCATCAAGACCAAATCAATCGCGGGGTCCAGCGCCTCGCGCAGCGCCGCGAACCGCGCGCGCGGGGCCACCAGCGTCACGGCCATATTGGCCGCAACTCCATTGGCGAATGCGATGGTGTAATCAAGCGGTTCAGCGCCGATCAGCAGCACTTTCATGGCGCGCGGACCGGATCAGTGTTGTCCATGCCTGCGCCTGAGACCTCACGGATCGCGCGCAAACTATCACGGATGCGGCGTGCCAGAACCGGTTCACCAGGATCGCGCAGCCCATCCCATAACAGTGCCAAACGCGCCGCCGGCGAGGCTCCCTCAAGACGCGCGCGCGCGCTCTGATAGGGGAAGTGTTCCGCCAGATCGAGGCGATGGGGCTGCCCTCGGTCGGTCAAAAACGCGTTGGTGGCCGCAACGGTGGCGTCCCAATGGGCCATGCGCTTTTGCAACATTGCGGCATCGTCTTGCGCACGATACCAGTTGTTTGCGTGGATGAAATAATAGCCCAATGGTTCAGGCAGTGCCGCGACGCGGGTGAAAAACGGATAGAGCCCGACCAGCCATGCATCGGCGGAAATGCGAAAGCTGTCAGGGATGTCGCCGATCTGGTTCCACAGGTCACGGCGCACTGACACCGCAGAGGTCATCGGAAACGGCCAACGCCCCCCCGAGCGCACCATCAGCGGGGCCAGATCACCCTGACACAGGCTGCGCGGGATCGGCGCAAAGGCGTTGCTGCCATCGGTGTTGATCGGTTGCAGCCGGTGATAGACCAGCCCCACGCGCGGATCGGCGTCAAAGGCGGCGGCAGTGGCGGCCAGCTTGTTGGGCGCCCACCAGTCATCGGCGTCCAGAAAGCACAAAATCTTGCCACGGCTATGGCGCACGCCGGTATTGATCGCGGCGGCCTGCCCGGCATTGCTTTGAAATACAGCCGCAATCTGATCGCCAAAGCTTTCGATTACCGCGCGGCTATTATCGCCCGAGCCATCGTCCACCACGATCACCTCGGCGTGCACACCGGTCTGATCCAGCGCGCTTTGCACGGCGCGCGCCAGATACGCGCCGTAATTGTAATTGTTGATGATGACGCTGATCAAAGGTGCGGTCATGCGGCAATGCTCCGGTGCGCAAGGGGCTGGAAATTACGGGTCGGGCGCGTGCCTAGCCGCGCGGCAGGTCGGGCAGGCTGAGTTCCACGATATCGCCGGGTTCAAGATTGCTCTCCATGTTCGCCTGCACTTGGCGCGTTTCATTGCCAGAGCGGCGGTAGATCACGACATCGGGCACCACAGCAGAGATCCCCGATTGCGGATCGCTCTTTTGCCCAGCGGCCAGGAGATGCCCGGCGATGATATCCAACTCCGATTGCAGCGTGGCGCGTTGGCTGAGTGCTGCGCGGTAGGCCTCACGGGTTTTGATGCGGGTCTGCGTGGCCTCAAGGCTCGTTTCGTGGCGGATGCGCTCCATCGACTGTCGTGCGCGCGCGGCAAAGGCGTAATTTTCCAGCAAGTCGCGTGACAGGCGGGAGTCTTCGCGTTGTTGTTCCATCAACTGCGGTAGCGGCACCAACCCGCGTTCAACGAGCTTGCGGGTTCTTTCCACCTCATCATGTTGAAGTTGTTGCTCGTGTTTTTGAAAGGTAGCTTGCTGTTCCAGAACGTCGATTTCGACCTCGGCCAATTTCACAGCGGTTTTGGCATAGGCAAGGTTCGCTGCGCGTTGAAAGGTCAGGTCGCGCAGCAGCGCGCTGTCGAGTGTCTGGATGGTTTCGACCGGGGTGCTCGGGTCAGCGGATGGGGCGCTGTCAGCGGGCGTGTTTTCCACCGAGTCAGGCGTGGTTTGGGCTGGCGCGTCCGCGAGCGCAAGCTGGGCTTTGAGCCGCAAGATCTCGCTCTCGGTTTGGGCCAGAGACAGCGACGTGGCGCGTTGGCGGGCAAGCAATTCCAGAACCTGACCGATGCCGACCGGCTCGACGCTCGTGGTGGTTTCTAGCCCGCCTGCCGCGATCAGCGCGTGGCGCACCGTCAGTCCGGGTTCATAAGGCACAGCGCCGCTGCGTTTGACCGCACCGCCGATATAGATTGGGCGGTAGGTCGAAATTTCGACCAGCACCACGGGATCTAGCAGGAAATTGCCATCCACCAGCGCGGCTTTGATCCGCGCGCTAATCTGGTCAAGATTTCTGCCCGCCACTGCGATACCGCCGACGAGGGGCAGGCGCACGCGGCCATCGGCATCCACGCGTGCATCGCGCGTCATTTCGGGGGTGCCCACGACCGAGACATACAGCACATCGCCCCGTTCAACCAATGTCTCAGCATGGGCTGGCGCGACGAATGTTTGCACCAGCAACAACGCGGCAAGGGCGACCGCTGCCCGCGCGCCCTTCATTGCTCTTTTCACTTGGAAAGATATCCCCACGGTTTCCTCCAGCGGCTGACGTGGCCTAGCCATCACCCTAGCGGGTTCGTGGCCCAGACCTAACATGCCTATCAGGCGTAAGCGGCGCAGGGTTCTACCTCTTTTGACGCCGCGCGGGGCATGGGGCCTCATCCGTATGATGCGATGCCATGCGGAAAGGGGGCTATCGTGACGGGCGGCGCGCGCGCAAACTTGGCAGCACCCGCCCGTGTAGGTGCGCAGCCTGTTGCGCCAGCGCGGCGAGTGTCATGAATGATTTGACGGAGCCTCGCCCTTGCCTGCATTCCTGCCCGCAGCCCGACCGGCCCCCAGATATCGCAGGCCCAGACCCCGCCGTCATAGCGTTCGTCTGAGCTGGCGTTTGCTAGAATGGTGGGGTGTTGCGATTGCGTTGTTTTTGCTGTCGGGGGCGGTGTTTCCGCTGCTCTTGATGGCGCAATCGGGCAGTCTTGGCGATTCAGAGCGCGGCCTGTTGCGGCTACTGCAATTGCCGGTGATCGCGATCACGCTGGTGCTTTTGAGCCGTCATTTGGGGGCGCTGTTGCTGGCCATTCGTCGGACGCTGCCAATGTTTGCGCTGTCGCTGATGGCCTTTGCGTCGATCTTTTGGTCGATTTCTTCCTCGATCTCCCTGCGCCGCGCGATCGCGCTGCTGGCGGCAATGTTGCTGGCCTATTTGCTGGCGATCCGGTTCACCCCGCGTCAGCTTTTAGTGCTTTTCTCATCAATCTTGGGGGCCTGTCTTGGGCTGAGCCTGGTAGTGGGCGTGATCGCGCCCCAGATCGCGTTCATGCCCGATGATACCGGGTTGCGCGGCGTCTATACCCATAAGAATGTTCTGGGCTGGGCCGCGTGTCTGGGGTTCATTCTGGCGCTGGGCTTGATGGCGGATGCCGGAGGGCGGTTGTTTCGCCGTGGGGTCGCCTTGCTACTGGCCAGCCTTGCGTGCCTCGTGCTGTCGGAGTCTTCGACCAGTCTGCTTGCCGCGATCACGGGATTGGTGCTGTTTGGCTTTTACACGCTGTTGCACCGCAAGCGCGGCATGGCGCGCGCGCTTTTGGTGTTGGTGGTATTGCAACTCGCCGCATTGCTATTGCTGTTTTTGGGCGAGTTTCTGGTGTCGTTTCTGGAATCAATGGGTAAGGACGCGACGCTGACGGGTCGTGTGCCGTTGTGGCATCTGGTGGATGGCTATATCGCGCAGCGGCCTTGGCATGGCTATGGCTATGGCGCGTTCTGGAGCGCAGGTAACCCGGCCAAATATACCATCGAAGAGACCCTGCAATGGACACCGCCGCACGCCCATAACGGCTATCGCGATATGTTGCTGAATTTCGGAATTCCGGGGTTGGTGCTGCTGGTGCTGACAATTGCGCGCGCGATCCGGCGGGGCGGTGTGCTGCTGTGTGCGCAACCCGAGGCAGGCTGGGCCTGGATGAATGTCAGCATCGGCGTGATGGTCGTGCTGAACCTCTCGGAAAGCAACTTCCTTGCACAAAACGATATTCAGTCGCTGATGATGATGACTGTCATTGCGATGTTCGGGCTGCGCGCGCCGCGCTAGGTTTGGCGCGCGCAGGGCCGTCACTTGCGCGCATAGACATCTTCGTAGCGCACGATATCGTCTTCACCCAAATAGGCGCCGGTTTGCACCTCGATCAGCACCATCGGGAACTTGCCGGGGTTTTCCATGCGATGGGTGGCCCCAAGCGGGATATAGACCGACTCGTTCTCGCTGACCAAGCTGACAGTGTCGTTCACGGTGACCCGCGCGGTGCCCGCCACCACGATCCAATGTTCCGAGCGGTGATGATGCGATTGCAGCGACAGCGCAGCGCCCGGATGCACCACGATGCGCTTGACCTGAAAACGACTGCCCGTGGCGAGGCTTTCAAACCAGCCCCAAGGGCGGTGATCCTTGGGAAATTCGGTGGCCTGTTTGGCCTTGCGCGCGCGCAGCTTGGAGACCACCTCTTTGACCTCTTGGGCGCGTGAGGCATCGGCGACAAGCACCGCGTCGGGCATCGCCACGGCGATCACGCCCTGCAGGCCAAGTCCAACCAGTTGCAGCCCCTCATCCTCAGATCGCAGCAAGCTCATATCGCAATCAATCGCGGTCGCAGCGCCTGACAGCACAACGCCGCGCGAGTCCGGGTTTGAGGCCCGCCAGACCGCGTCCCAATCGCCCAGATCTGACCATTCGGTCTCTAGGGTTACGACGGCAAGATTGTGCGCGCGTTCCATGATTGCGTAGTCGAAAGAAATCTCTTCGGCTTCGGCCCAAGAGGCGGAATCCAGACGGATAAAATCAAGATCAGGGCGCGCCGATTCAACCGCAGACGTGACGGGTTCCAGCAACTCTGGTGCGTGCTCGGCAAATGCCGCGATGATCGTGCGCGCAGAGGCCAGCACAATGCCGGTGTTCCACAGATACCCGCCCTGCGCGAGCATGTCGGCGGCACGCGTGGCCTCGGGTTTTTCGATGAATCGCACGATATCGCGCGGCTCTTGGCTGCCCGCGTTTTGGGGCGCATCAGACGCGGGTTCGATATAGCCATATCCCGTTTCAGGCCGTGTCGGGGTGACGCCGAAGGTGACGATTTTGCCCGCCATCGCGGCGGGGCGTGCGGCGTCAATTGCAGCAAGCAAACGCTCGGTGTCCGCGACCACATGATCGGAGGGCGCGATTAGCAGCAGGCCATCGGGGGAGGTGCGCTCAAGGTGGACAGCGGCGGCCAGCACGCTTGGGGCCGTATTGCGCGCCAGCGGCTCGATCAGCACAGCCGAGGGGGTAATGCCCGCCGAAGCGAGTTGCTCGGTCACGATAAAGCGGAAATCGGTATGCGTAAGCACGATTGGCGCGTGAAAACCTGCGCCCGACAGCCGCCGCGCCGCCGCTTGAAACAAGGTCTGGTCATCCATCAAAGGCGCGAATTGCTTGGGATAGCTTTTGCGCGACAGCGGCCAAAGACGCGTGCCAGAGCCGCCACATAACAAGGCTGGGGTGATCGTCGCCGTGCCTTTGCTGCGATGTCGATCTGCACGCTTGTCGGGGCGACTGTCGGGCGCATCATTCACGCGCTGCGCATCTGTCAGGTCGATGTCATGTGCCATTTTCGATCATCCTTTTGCAAAGCGAGGCAACGGGTCTGCAAGCCCGATGCGGCAGTCACCTGCGGGCCGAGGTTGAGAGCGCGCGCCTCCTCTCTATCGACCCCCATTGCGGCAGGCTTGTAAATCTCACCGATCGTTGCGCGCGCTACCCTCTGGGGCTCGCAGGCTCCCCCATTTGGCGTAGGCGGCTCACCCTCTCGTGGCACGCTTGCGCCCAATGACGGAGGGCGCGCAGCCAGAAAGCGCAGCATTGTGTCATTCATCCAAGTTTTTCTGTGCTTGGGGCACGGCTAGGCTCTGAATCTGGAAATATCTCGGAGCGTGCGATGGCCCTGCAAGATCAGATTTCGGACATGCCCATCAACGGTGCGCGGCAAAGCAATGCGGTGCAGCTGCCCCCGCTTGCGCCTGCCCTTGAGACGACCAATGTGCTGGGGGTGGCGGTGTCTGCTCTGAATATGGATCAGGCGCTGAATCTGATTCAGGACGCGGTGCGCACGCGTCGGCGTGGTTATATCTGCGTCGCTGGCGCCCATGGGCTTGTCGAATGTCAGAGCGATCCCGGTTTGCGCGATGCTTACAACGCCGCGATGGCCGTGACGCCCGATGGGATGCCGCTGGTCTGGGCGCTGCATAGCGATGGTCATGAGTATGCCGGGCGGGTCTATGGCCCCGATCTAATGCGTTTGCTGTTTGCCAAGGGCGTGTCCAGCGGCATGCGCCATTTCCTATATGGCACCACGCCCGAGTCGCTGAAGCGGCTGAGTGTGGCGCTGCAAAATCAGTATCCAGGGGCTGAGATCGTGGGCGTGTTCGCGCCGCCGTTCCGCCCTTTGAGCGCGCAAGAAGAGCGCGAGGTCAGCGCGGTGATCAATGCCGTCAAGCCTGATGTGGTTTGGGTCGGGTTAAGCGCGCCCAAGCAGGAAAGATGGATGGCCGCGATGCGCGACAAGCTGGAGGCGCCGGTACTGATCGGTGTCGGGGCGGCGTTTGATTTCATTGGTGGCAATAAGGCAAGTGCGCCCGCATTTTTGCAACGCGCCGGGCTGGAATGGGCTTTTCGTCTGGTGACAGAGCCGCGCCGGTTGTGGCGGCGCTATGCCAAGTGTGTGCCCGCCTACATCTGGCTGCGGGTCTTGCAAAAAACCGGGCTGCGGCGCTTTCCGATCGTGCCTGCTGCGCCAGTTTCTGACCTTGCGAAGCCAAAGGGGGCCGCGCAATGAGTAAACCCGAGAAAGACCTGCTGAGCGCACCGATCACGTGGCAATCAAGCGAGGCTGGATCTGCTGACGTGCATGCCGATCCGGCTGCCGCGCAAAGCGTAACCTACACGCGTGCGATGTCGCTAAAGACACGGCGCGCGATTTGCGCAGGCGCGGTCGCGCTGGCGGATCTGGTGGCCTTTGGCGCGGCCTATTTGCATCTCAGTTTTATCGCCAATCCCGCAATGCTGGGCATTGCTCCAGTGATGATCGCGCTCACGGTTGTGGCGCTGCACTGGATGATCGGATTTTACCCCGGTGACCGCTTGCAGCCCCAAGAAATATTGCGCCGTCACGCTTTGGCGTTTCTGGCGGCAGCTCTGCTTGTGGCGGCCATTGGCGGGTTTGATCAAGGGGGGTGGCCCGGCGTCGCGATGTCCGAGGTGTTCCTGATGATCGCGATGATTTTGCAGGTTCCCGCGCGCTATCTGGTGCAGCATTTCCTGCACCACATCGGACTATGGGGTACGCCCACCCGCTTTATCGCAGACGCTGAAAAGACGCGCGCGCTTGAGACGTTCTTTACGCTCAACTGGCGGTTTGGGTTGCTTCCGACGCAAGACACGGGCGCGATTGTCGCGCTTGATTACGTTCCGACGCGCGAGGGCGCGATTGATTTGCATCGCCGTTACGACAAGGTTCTCGTGCTGGCCGATTTGCCGCAACAGCGCGTATCGGGGATTGGCCCGCGCGCACTGCGTGGCGCAGTCGGAGAGTGGATAGCAGACCCGTCTTTCGTTCCGATCAGCCCGCGCAAACGTGCCTTCGATCTCGCGATTTCGGTGCCGGCCCTGATCGTGGCGGCACCGGTGCTTGCGCTGGCGAGTGCGGCGATCTGGCTGGTTGATCCCGGCCCGGTCTTTTATCGTCAAACCCGTGACGGACATAATGGCCGCGTGTTACGTATGCTTAAGCTGCGCACGATGTATCGTGACGCCGATGCGCGGCTGCAGGCGCTGCTGCGCGATGATCCTGCCGCGCGCGCCGAGTGGGAAACCCATTTCAAGCTGCAAAATGATCCGCGCATCCTGCCCGTTATCGGAAAGTTCCTGCGGGGTTCAAGCTGCGATGAGCTGCCGCAATTGCTGCACGTGATCGCGGGCGAGATGAGCATCGTCGGCCCGCGCCCATTCCCCGAGTATCACCTTGCCGCGATGCCCGCAGACTTTCGTGCCAAGCGCGGAGCTGTGGCACCGGGCATCACCGGGCTGTGGCAGATCACGGCGCGCAGCGATGCCGATCTCGCGATGCAGCAGCAACTCGACGAGCATTACATCGATAACCGGTCCGTTTGGCTCGACCTGTGGATCGTTCTGGGAACCTTTGCGGCACTGCTCGGTCGCAAGGGGGCTTACTAAACGCGCGTGGTTGGGCGCGCTGATCTGGGAATAGGAGAAGGTAAAATGTGTGCGGATAAGACAATTCTCGTGACGGGGGGCGCGGGGTTTCTCGGCTCGTATCTGTGTGAACGCCTGCTGGAAGCTGGCAATGACGTGCTGTGCCTCGACAATTTCCATACCGGCAGCCGGAACAATATCCGGCATTTGCTGGACGACTACCGCTTTGAGTTGATCCGCCACGACGTGACTGTGCCGATCTGCGCCGAAATCGACGAGATCTACAACCTCGCCTGTCCTGCCTCTCCGGTGCATTACCAGATCGACCCGGTGCAGACCGTGCGCACGAACGTGCATGGCGCGATCAACATGCTGGATTTGGCGATGCGCGCCAACGCCAAGATCTTTCAGGCCTCCACCAGCGAAGTTTACGGCGACCCGGCAGTGCATCCGCAGGTCGAGGGCTATTGCGGCAACGTCAATCCGATCGGGCCGCGTGCCTGTTACGACGAGGGAAAACGCTGCGCCGAGACGTTGTTCTTCGATTATCACCGCCAATATGGCGTCGATATCCGGATGGCGCGGATCTTCAACACATACGGTCCGCGGATGCGCCCGGATGACGGGCGGGTGGTGTCGAATTTCATCATGCAGGCGCTGCGCGGTGAGCCGATCACGCTTTATGGTGACGGGATGCAGACGCGTTCGTTCTGCTATGTCGATGATCTCATTCGCGGCATCATGGCGCTGATGGATGCGCCTGCTACCATGCCGATGCCCTGCAATTTGGGCAATCCGGTGGAATTCACGATGCGCCAGCTAGCCGAGACGATCCTCGATCTGACCGGCTCGCGCTCGGAGCTGACGATGCGCCCGCTGCCCCAAGATGATCCAACGCAGCGCCAGCCCAATATCTCGCGGGCGCGCGAGCATCTGGGATGGGCACCCACGATTGAGCTGCGCGAAGGGCTGCAACGCACAATTGCCTATTTCGAGGGCGAATTGTCTGCTCCCGCACGCCTCCAGCAGCCCCGCAAGACTCCGCTGGTGCGCCGCACCCGCCCCGTTCAACCCCATGCCGAGGCGCTGGCGCGTGGCGTGGTCTCGAACGGAGCACGTCTGTGAAACTCATCGTGTTCGGCCATCGGCTGGAACTCGGAGGAACGCAGATCAACGCGATTGAACTTGCGGCCCATCTGCGGGATCGCCACGGGTTTGATATCGTGTTTCACGCCGCACCAGGTCCAGCTTTGGATCTGGTCGCGGCGCATAAGCTAGTCTATTCGCCCGCACCCGATGTGCGGCTGCACCCGTCAATGGCGCGCATCAAGGCGCTGCGGGCGTTGGTGACGCGCGAGCAGCCCGATCTTATTCACGCTTGGGATTGGTGGCAGGGGCTTGAGGCCTATAGCGGCGTGCACCTGCCAATGGGCGTGCCGCTGGTGATCTCGGATATGATGATGGAGCTCACGCGGGCGATGCCACGTGAGGTGCCCACGACCTTTGGGTTTGTGGGACAACGCGATCGCGCGGTGCAAAGTGGCTGGCGGCGCACGCATCTGCTGTTGCCGCCCGTCGATACGCTGGCCAACGCGCCCGGCGTCGTCGATGGGGGGGCGTTTCGCCAGCATTACGGACTGGATGAGGATGAGATCGTGGTAGTCTCGGTCTCGCGCCTTGCTAAGGTGATGAAATCTGAAGGGCTGGTGCGTGCCATTCGGGTGATCGGCGAACTAGGGGCCACGCTACCGCTGAAATTGGTGATTGTCGGGGATGGCGAGGCGCGCGGCGCGTTGCAGCAAATGGCCGATAAGGTGAACGCCCGGCTGGGTCGCGCGGCGGTGCTGCTGATCGGCGCGCTGCGTGATCCGCGCCCGGCCTATGCGGCAAGTGATATCGTGCTTGGGATGGGTGGCTCGGCACTGCGCGGGCTGGCCTTTGCCAAGCCGCTGGTCATGATCGGCGAGCGCGGCTTTGCGCGTCTATTCACGCCCGGAACTGTGCCGGAGTTTTTGCAAAACGGCATGTTTGGCGTCGGGGATGGTGCAGCGGATAATCTTGAGATGGCCGCAGCGTTCACCACGCTCGCCCAAGACCCGCAGATGCGCCGCACGCTGGGTGACTTTGGCCGTGACTTCGTTGTTGAGCATCACGGCCTCGAGGCCGTCGGCGATGGCTTGGCGCGGTTCTGTCGCGAGGCGGCAACTGCGCGCCCGCGCGTGACGCAAACGGTCCGCGATGTCTGTCGAACCTCGTATTATTACCTGCGCGAGCGGCGCTTTCGCGTAGCGTCTCGCGATCAACATGCCAAACCCTGAACCAGAAAGGAGCCTTGAACATGGTCCGTCGCTCCTTTGTCTTTGCGCTTGCAGACAAGCTTTCGGTCGTGGTGATGAGCATCCTCACGATGGCGATCGTGTCGCGCATCCTGACTCCGGCCGAAGTGGGGCTGTTTCTGGTCGCCAGCACCATCGTGATCCTGATCGAGGCCTTCCGCGACTTTGGAATCGGCACGTTTTTGATTCGCGAGCCCGACTTGCCGCCGCGACTGGTGCGCACAGCGGTTACGATCATTGGGTGTATGTCGCTGGTCTTGGGTGGCTTGGCCGTGATCGGGGCCGAGGCAATCGCGCGGTTTTACGCAGACCCGAACTTGGCCGGATTGATCCGCATCGCGGCGATGGCCTTTTTGGTGGCGCCGATCAGCACCCCGCTTTTGGCGCTGCTGCGTCGGGATATGGCGTTTGGCAAAGTGGCGGCGATCAGTGTTGCCGCCGGGTTCGTAAATGCCAGCGCGACTATCGGCCTAGCGCTTGCCGGGTTCGGGCCGTTCAGCCTTGTGTGGGGGTCTGTGTTGTCGGCTTGTGTCACGGCTATGGGGGCGATGATCTGTCGACCGCAATGGTGGATCTTTCGCCCCACATTGCGCGATTGGCGGCTGGTTGTGCCCTTTGGCGCATGGTCGAGCATCGTTACGCTTTTGGGCATGCTCTATGATGCGTTCCCGCGTTTGATCTTGGGGCGGGTGCTGGGCTTTGGTGCGGTGGGGCTGTTTGCGCGCGCGATCTCGCTATCGCAATTGCCGGATCGCTTAATTCTAAGCGCGGTGCAGCCCGTTTTGCTGCCAGCACTCGCGGGGCATTCGCGTGAGAATGGCGCACTCAAAGCGCCTCTGCTGATGGGGCTGTCGTATATTTCGGGGCTGCAATGGCCCGCATTGGCGATGATCGCGGTCTTGGCTGATCCGATCGTGCGCCTGCTTTTGGGGTCGCAATGGCTAGAGGTCGTGCCGCTGGTGCGGATCGTGGCGCTGGCGTTCTTTTGTCTCTTCCCGGTCTATCTGTGCTATCCGGTTCTGGTGACGCTTGGGCGGGTGCGCGATATGGCCGTGGCAATGATGATCGCGCTGCCGCCCTGTTTCGTGATCATGTTGGGCGCGTCAAGTTTCGGATTGCATGCGATGGCGCTGAGCCTGTTTTTAACAGGCCCGATTCAGGTCATTACCGTGATGGTTTTCGTGCGCCGCAAAGTGCCGTTCACCTTAGCCGAACTGGGTCTGGTGATGGCGCGCAGCGGTGGCGTCACGCTTGCGACGGTGGCCTTGCCTGCGCTGGTGGTTCTGGCTGTGGGATCATGGAATGCGCTCGATGTGGCAAGCACGGTGCTGGCGATCCTCGGGGCGGCGATTGGTTGGGTTGTGGGGCTGATGGTGCTGCGCCACCCGCTGTCGCAGGAACTTGATGCCGCGCGCAGTTTCTTGCGCACCAAGCTCCCGCTATTGCGCGGAGTTCGCCAGCCCTGACGCGCGAAGGCGCCCCGTTTTCACGGGGCGCTCTCGGCGGCTTCAGGCCAACCGGTCATCTGGTTGAGCAAGAAGGCAGCTTCGGTACGGTTCGTCGCTTTTAGCTTTTGAAAGATGTTGCGGATGTGAACCTTTACGGTGCTTTCGCGCAGTTGCAGCTGATAGGCGATCATCTTGTTTGCTGCGCCACAGCGCAACGCATTGGCGACTGCAAGCTGGCGGTCGGTGAATTGATCCAGCACCGTCACGCGCCCTTCGACGGGTTCGGGGGGCGCTTTGCGCAGCGCCATCAGCGCGGCACGCGGCAGGAAGATCCCACCCCCAACGGCAAGGCGCGTTGCCTCGACGATATCGACAAAGCGCACACAGGGCGAGATATAGCCCGCCGCGCCACATTCCAGCGCTGAAATGCTGGCCTCGATATCCTCGCAAGCGCCCAGCACGACGACGGGCACATCTTTTGCCTCCGCAACCAGATTCTGCAAATCGGCGCGGACTTTTTCATCGGCCAATGAACGCGACCCGAGGTTGCTGAGAATGACCTGGCGCGCATCGCTTGATCCGATGTCATCACGCCAATCCGCCAGCGTTTCATAGTCAACGATGGTGGAGCCTTCGCAGCGTTGCTGGAGACATTGAACAAAGCAGGCCCTCTCAAGCGCGCGGTTGTCGATCACAACATAAATGTCGAAATCGGGCGCACGATCCGTCAGAGGCGACAAACGCGCCATTCCTGATGCACGCCGCTCCTGCTGTTGAGGAATAAATGGCGCAGGCCGCAGGTTTGATCCTGAAACTGCTTCGCTATAGCAAGCCGGTTTAAACCGTTCGATTACTTCCTTATTCATTCGTTTGATCCCTTTCATGGCGTGGACATTGAGCGTCGTCCGTGTGGGGCCGGATAGAGACACAATTTCAGTAAGTTAACGCAATTTAATTGCTATTAACCTATTGGGCTACATATTTTGATATTAACCTTTTCATTTATTTAACCTTTTGATTTCCAGAATCGCCGTATGGCTTAATTTATATCGTTGTGTAATACCGAAACCGCCGCACTAACAAAAGTTAATAATGTATTAACTATTTTAATCCGCGGCCTATACACTGACGGGCTGGGGGCGGTTTTCTCAAATTCAAGATGCACCGCCTTGCGATCTGCAACCTCGGCTAGGTCGCTTAGCATCGGCTGCACAAACGCAGTCAAAGTGACGGGTGCGAATCGAACCACCCGGTCGTCGAACAGGTGGTGACGGCAGAGGGCATTCTGTGCGTCGTCATGAAGGACTGGGCGAGGATGGGATCAACACGAAAGAGTTTGGTCGCGCACATTTAGGTCAAGTTTACCCAACGTCATCACGACGGAAACGTCATGTTTCTCCGTATGATGGCGTAACCGTAAAGTATTCGTCGGAAAGGCCCTAAAATCATGAAAAAGATGCGCATACTGATACCGCTTGTCCTTGTGGCGGTCGCGGTGGGGGGCTGGTTCTATTTCGCCCAGAACGAAGCAGAGGCCCCGCCGACGACGGCTCTTGTCAGACTCGGCACAGTTGAAGAGACGGTGCTGGCGTCGGGGACGATGGAGGCCAAGCAGTTGGTCAGCGTCGGCGCGCGGGTCTCAGGGCAGATCGAGACGCTGTCGGTTGCGCTTGGCGATACGGTCACGAAAGGCGACGAAATTGCGCTGATCGACAATCAGGACCAGCAAAACGACGTGCTGACGGCAAAGGCGAACCTGGCCAATATCAAGGCGCAGATCGCCGCCAAGAATGCCAGCTTGGTCAAAGCCCAGCTAGTCCTTGAACGTCAAACCAAGCTGGTGACCTCGGATTATGTCTCGCAAGAAGATCTTGAGGCGGCGCAGGCCGATGTGGATGTCTACAAGGCCGAGCTCGACGCGCTGGAAGCACAGAAACAAAGCGTCGAGGTGACCGTTTCGACCGCCCAGATTGCGCTGGACAGAACCAAGATCACCGCGCCGATCTCGGGCACGGTCGTGGCAATCGTCAATGATGAGGGCCAGACGGTAAACGCCTCGCAGAGTGCGCCGACAATCGTCAAACTGGCGGATCTGGATCAGATGGTGGTGAAGGCGGAAATATCCGAGGCCGACGTGGTGCATGTGCAGCCCGGCCAGCAGGTGGTGTTCACCATTCTGGGCGAGCCGGAACACGAATTCACCGCCACCGTGCGCGCTGTCGAACCTGCGCCTTCGGCAATTGAGACCAGCGACACCATCTCGACCGATGTGGCGATCTATTACAATGGGTTGCTGGACGTGGACAATCCAGACCATCTGCTGCGCATCGGCATGACTGCCGAAGTCTCGATCATTCTGAACAAGGCGGAAAACGTGCTGACGGTGCCGTCCTCGGCGCTGACCAATGGCGCTGATGGCTACACCGTCAAACTGTATGATGCCACGGACGGCACAACGACGACGGTGCCAGTTGAGGTCGGGCTGAACAACAAAATCAGGGCCGAGATCACATCGGGGCTGAGTGAGGGCGACGAGGTTGTTACCGGCACCTCCGTCGTGGCCCCCTCTGCGTCACAGAGCAATACCGGCACGCCTCGGGTGAGGCTGTGACGATGGAGGAACCGCTGATTTCCGCAAAGGGGATTTCGCGCAGCTTTCAGGCTGGCGATGAAACCATCACCGTCCTGCGCGATGTCGATGTTGACATTTGGCCGGGGGAGATGGTGGCGATCATCGGGGCTTCTGGCTCGGGTAAATCAACGCTGATGAACATCCTCGGCTGCCTCGATCGCGCCAGTTCGGGCAGCTACAGCTTTGCCGGTCAAGATGTGAGCGAACTCGGACCCGATCAGCTTGCCCAACTGCGGCGCGAACATTTCGGCTTTATCTTCCAGCGCTATCAACTTTTGCCCGATCTTGACGCGGTGGGCAATGTCGAGGTGCCCGCGATCTATGCCGGAGAGAGCCGCGCGGCCCGGCACAAACGCGCCTCTGATCTGCTGGGCCAGCTTGGCTTGGCAGACCGTTTGGACCACCGCCCCGGTGAGCTTTCAGGGGGCCAGCAGCAACGGGTTTCCGTGGCGCGCGCACTGATGAACGGCGGCGAGGTGATCCTGGCGGATGAACCCACCGGCGCGCTTGATACAAAAAGTTCCAGGGAAATGATCGAGTTGCTGTTGGAATTGAACCGCAAAGGCCACACCATCGTCATGGTTACCCATGACCCCGAGGTCGCCCAGCATGCCCATCGCACGATCGAGATCAGTGACGGGCGGATCATCTCGGATACACAGACGGCCGCCAAGGATGTAACGGATGCCAACCGATTGGAGCACGCCCCGCGGAAAACGGGCACCGGGGCTGCGCTGTTGCGGCTGCGCGAGGCGTTTGAAATGTCGTTCAAGGCGCTTTTGGCGCATCGGGTGCGCTCAGTTCTGACGATGCTGGGCATCATCATCGGTATCGCCTCTGTGGTGCTGGTGGTCGCATTGGGAACAGGCACGCAGCAGAAGGTGCTCGAAAGTATTTCATCGCTTGGGACCAGCACGATCACTGTTCGCTCGGGCACGGGGTTCGGCGCGCGCGATGCGGCTAAGGTGGAAACGCTGATGCCTTCGGATGCTGATGCGCTGGCGCTGCAACCCTATGCCGACAGCACCTCGCCTTCGGTCGCGACCAAAAGCAACGTTGTCTATCGCGGGACCGCCTCGGATGCGTCGATCAACGGGGTGAGCGGGGATTATTTTCAGGTCCACAATTACAACACCGTGACCGGCAGCACCTTCGCGTCCGACGATGTTATCGACCGCAGCCAAGTCGCGGTGATCGACGAGGATACGCGCGACACCTTTTTCGACGCGGGCGACGACCCGGTTGGCAAGGTTCTGCTTCTGGGTGGCGTGCCGGTGCGGGTGATTGGGGTGGTGCGGTCCAGCGGGGCGACCTTTGGCCCGGAATCACTGAATGTATGGGTTCCCTATACCACGGTGATGACGCGGATTTCCGGGCAGAATTTCCTTGATAGCATCGAGGTGCGGGTGAGCGATGATTACGACACCTCGCTTGCCGAGACAGAAATCAACGCTTTGCTGACCACCCGCCACGGCACCAAGGATTTCTTCCTAACAAACTCCGACACGATCCGCGATACGATGACCTCGACCACTGAAACACTGACCCTTCTGGTGGCGATGATCGCGGTGATCTCGCTGATTGTCGGGGGGATCGGGGTGATGAATATCATGTTGGTATCCGTCACCGAGCGCACGAAGGAGATCGGCGTGCGTATCGCGATTGGCGCGCGGCGCTCCGATATCGTGGCGCAGTTCCTGATCGAGGCCGTGCTGGTTTGCCTGACAGGTGGCGTCATCGGAATCGCTGGAGCGCTAATCGGCGGGCAGATGGTGGGGTATTTTTCGACCGATGTGCAGTTGAGTTTCTCGACCACGGCGATTGTTGTGGCTTTCCTGTCCTCTACCCTGATCGGGATCACCTTTGGCTATTTGCCAGCACGGGCGGCAGCGAGGCTTGACCCGGTGGTAGCACTTAACCACGCGTGAACGGGCAACAACTTCAAAACCGACGGCCAGCCGTGTTCTCTGCTGAGCAACACGCCTCAGCTTGCGGATCAGGCATGCGAAAGGGGCTCGGCGCTCATGGTGATTTGGCGCAACCCGGCCGCGTCAATGATCACGACATGGCCTTTCTCGAAACTCGCAAGCCCGGCTTTGCGAAACTGGTGAAAGGTTTGATTCACGGTCGGTCGGGCCGCGCCAATCAGAGTGGCGAATTCGGCTTGGGTGAGGTGCAACCGAATATAGCAACGCTCGTCTCGGTCCTCGCCGAATTCCTCCATCAGCATCAGCAGCACATCCGCAAGCCGTGCCGCAACAGAACGAAACACAAGATCTTCGGCCCGTCTTTCGATTTGCTTGAAACGCTTCTCGATCTGTTTCGTGATTGAAAACCCAAGCTCGGGAACGCTTTGCAGCAAGTCGCGAAACAATGGCACCGGCACTTTCAACACGGTGCAACGGTCGATCGCGCAGGCAAAGCTATCGCGCTCATGCGTGTCGTAGGCGGCCAATTCGCCAAAGACCTCGCCGGGTTTGACATACCCGAATGTGAACTCGCCGCCCGCGCTGGACAGTCGGTAGATGCGCACAAGTCCCTGTTCCAGAATGAAAACCGCGTCTGGGTCTGGAATTGGCGAAAAGATGGTCTGACCATCACGGAATTCGAGCGTCGTCGACTGGGTGCGCAATCGCCGCAGGGATGGATCGGGCAGGCTGTCGAGCCAGTCGATGCTTTCCAAATGCCAATGGGTCAAGGGGAACTCCGCAAAGTGCTTTATGCGAGCACCCTAGCGGCATTGTCCGCAATAGAAAATGGCGGGGAAAAAGATCGGCGTCTTTCCCCGTCAGATGCAGATAGACCCGCCCTCAGGCGATGCCTTAGCCGTGGGGCTGTTTGGCAAGGGCGGACAGCGCGGTTATGCCAAATGCCTCGGTCAAAGTTGGATGCGGGTGGATGCTGGCGCCCATCTGTTCCAGCGTCAGGGCGTTGCGCACCGCCAATGCGGCCTCGCCCATCAAATCCGCTGCGCCCTCGGCCAAGACGTGGATGCCAAGGATGCGATGATCTTCAATACGATAAACGATGCGCAACCGCCCCAGCGTATCGCCCGTGATTTGGGCGCGCGCGTCGATGCGGTAGTCATATTCAGCCACGCCTATTTTGTCGCCGCTCGCACGCGCAGCTTCTTCGGTCAGTCCGACCATTCCGATT
Organism: Thioclava sp.; assembly: GCF_048263065.1. Lineage (NCBI taxonomy): Bacteria > Pseudomonadati > Pseudomonadota > Alphaproteobacteria > Rhodobacterales > Paracoccaceae > Thioclava > Thioclava sp. The sequence continues at coordinate 62,835 of NZ_JBLXEM010000006.1, read as the reverse complement.
TCGGGCGACGAGAAGATCACTGCGCTGTTGTGTTCGGAACTCGGGAAGGCGGCGGGCTGCCCAAGGATATGGCGCGCCACCGCGTGCGCCTGTGCGGTGGCCCAATGCGCAAACATCGGATTTCCCACGACATCGCCGATGGCAAAGATGCCCGGTTCATCCGTTTCCAACGTGTCGCTAACCTTGATGCCATGCGGGCCATGCGTGACGGCTGTGGTTTCCAGCCCGAGCCCCGCGACATTGGGGTGACGCCCGGCCACGATTGCGACCACTTGTGCCTCTACGCTGCGGCTTTGCCCGTTGCGTGTGTAATGCACCTGATGGGAATCTTCGTTGCCCTCTATCCGCTCGACCTTGGCGCCGGTTTCCAGCCCAATGTCGGAGCTGGCCAGGTGTTGCGCTAACAGATCGGCCAGCGTGGCGTCCACTGGCCCCAGGATGCGCGGCGCAGCCTCTAGCACTGTCACTTTCGTGCCAAGCAACGCAAAGATCTGCGCCATCTCGATACCAATCGGGCCGCCCCCGATCAGCACCATAGATTTAGGCACGAAACCGATGCCGATCAGCGTTTCGGAATCCAGCACGCCGGGCAAATCCGCGCCGGGGATGGGTAGGGGGCTGGGCACCGACCCCGTCGACAGGATCGCGTTTTCAAAGGTGACGGTGCGCGGCGGTTCGCCGGCGCGCTCGATCACGGCGCTGCGCGGGCCGGTGAGGCGGGCACGGCCAAAGACGACCTCTAACCCCTTCAGGCCGTTAGTCTTGGCCAGTGCGCCGCCCGAGCGTTGCGCGAGAATGCGGTGACGGCGACTTTGAACGGTGGACCAGTTCACCTCGGGCAAGGTATCGGTCGCGCTGCCAAGCCCGAAGTCACTTGCGCGCGCGGCCTCATGGCGTCGAAACGCGGTCTCGCGGAAAATCTTCGACGGGATGCAGCCGGAAAACAGGCAGGTTCCGCCCAGACCTTTTCCCGCCTCGACCAGCATCACGCGGCGACCGGATTGCGCCAGTGCCATCGCCGCAGGAGTTCCCCCCGGCCCGCCGCCGATAACAAGGGTTTCAACGGAAGATGTTGATGTGTTGTCTGCTTTGGTGGTCATGGCATTACGTCCTGTTTTGGCGTTTATCAAAGATGTAGCCCCGCCGCGATCCGGCGGGGCCAAAGGTCAGCGTCCGCTGTGATCGAAACTGCCAGTCTCAAACTGCGTCAGCGGCACACCGACGGGATGTTTCTCGAAGTGGGCGAGTGCTGCGCGCATATCCTCGATCAGCAGATTGCCCATGTCTTCTGAGAACCCGTGGCGCACGAGGATGCGCTGAACGACCAAGTCTTCGCGCTCGGGTGGCATGGCATAGGCGGGCACCAGCCAGCCGCGCGTGCGCAAGCGATCGGCAAGATCGAACAGGCTGAAACCGGGATCGATACCGGGTTTGAAACACCACGACACTGCCGGGATACCCATCGTGCCGCCGTCGTGGATGATGTCGAACAACCCCATCTGATCAATCGCCTCGGCCAGTCGAAACGCGGTATCATAGCAAGCCTGTTGAACCTTGCGGTAACCCTCAAAGCCCAGACGGATCAGGTTGTAATATTGCGCGATGATCTCGCCACCGGGGCGCGAGAAGTTGAGCGCAAAGGTCGGCATATCACCCCCAAGGTAGTTAACCTTAAAGATCAGGTCTTCGGGCAGTTCCGCACTATCACCCCACACGACCCAGCCAACGCCCAGTGGTGCCAGCCCGAATTTATGCCCCGAGGCGTTGATCGATTTGACGCGGGGCAGGCGGAAATCCCATAGCAGGTCAGGCGTCACAAAGGGCGCAAGAAACCCGCCCGAGGCTGCATCGACATGGATCGGGATGTCGAGCCCGGTGTCGGCCTGCAATTTATCCAGCGCATCGCTGACGCCTTTCACATCCTCATATTGACCGGTGAAGGTCACGCCCAGCGTCGGCATCACGCCGATGGTGTTTTCGTCACAGCGCTTGAGCACCTCTTGCGGGCTCATCAACAGCCGGTCGCCTTCCATCGGAATTTCACGCAGTTCGACATCCCAATAGCGGCAGAATTTGTGCCAGCAGACCTGCACCGGCCCGGTCACGAGGTTGGGCTTGTCGGTCGGCTTTCCGGCGGCGCGCTGCCGATTCCGCCAGCGCCATTTAAGTGCCATGCCCGCCAGCATCGCCGCCTCGCTGGATCCTGTGGTCGAGCAGCCCATCGTGTCGGCGGCCTCGGGCGAATTCCACAGATCGGCAAGGATATGCACGCAGCGCGCCTCAATCTCGGCGGTCTGGGGGTATTCGTCCTTGTCGATCATGTTCTTATCGACGCTCTCGGCCATCAGCGCGCGCACCTCTGGCTCCATCCAGGTGGTGCAAAAGGTTGCAAGGTTCTGGCGCGCATTGCCGTCCATCATCAACTCGTCATGCACCAGTGTATAAGCGTGGCGCGGGCTGCGCTCGCTAAGTGGCAGGCGGTATTTGGGCAGCGCATGCGACAGGTCGGATGCAGCATAAACATCGTCAAGCAGCGCGTCGCGAATGGTGTTTTTGTGGTGAAGTGGCATTGCGGAAGCTCCTTCATATATCGGGAATAGTTGGGAGAATCGGCGCGCTGGTCAAGCGGGCGCGCCGAGAGGGACTTAGTTTTCTTGGGGTTTCGCAGCGTGTTGAACCCATTCTGGCCGTTTGCGGGCATGAATTAGGAAAGGTGCTGCGCCAAACACGACCAGCCCCGCAATAACCAATCCGGTGTAAAGGCCGGGCGATCCAACGGGCACTTGGCTGGGCGGAAAGAACGACACCACCAACGCGAAAGCCACAGCTAGAAAGCCAAAGCCCGCGATCAGCCACATCCCCAGACGCCCGCCGGGGACACGGAAGTGGCGATCAGCCTCGGGCATGCTGTAGCGCAGACGGATCGCGGCGGCATACATCATGAGATACATCAGCAGATACAGCGACACCGTCATCGCGCTGAGCAGGTAAAATGCCGCTGAGGGGTTGGGAAAGATCAGGTAGAAACTTCCCAGCACGGTGACGATCAGTGCCTGAATGAACAGGATCATTTTTGGCGCACCCGCCTTGTTGGTTGCGGCGAAATGGGGCGGGATTTCACCATTCTCAGCGGTTTGCAGCAAGGCCCGGCTTGGACCGCCGATCCAGGTCACGATCTGGCCCAAGGCCCCCGCGGCCAGAAACGCCGCGACGACAGGCACCATCCAGCCAAGGTGGAACTTGTCCAGCGCGGCCTTGTAGGCCTGCATTATCCCGGCGGTTAGGCTGAGTTCCTTGACCGGGAACATCGCAGCGATAGCAAGCGAGCCGAAGGTAAAGATGACAAAAACGATCATTGCAGCAAGGATCATCGCCTCGGGAAATTCGCGCGCGGGATGCTCCATTTGGGCCGCGCGCACGCCTTGCACCTCGACCCCGGCGAATAACAGAACGGTGCCCGCGAGGAAGGCGATCGAGCCAAGGCCTGATATGTGGGGTAACCACGGGTGGACCTGTTGCGCCGTGGCCGAGGCCGCATCTGCAACGGTCGTGCTTGCAGAGATCAACTCGATCGGGTTGCCAAGCATAATCCAGACAACCGCCAGCACCATCAGGAACAGGCCGGGCAGCACCGTGCCAAGGACAAAGAGCCATTGGCTGAAGCTGCCGTAGGATTTCTCACCAAACATCGCGATGAAGGTCGCCAGCCAATACACCACGACCACCACCGAGAAATTGTAAATCGGGCTGGAGGCCAGATCGGGTTTCCCGATCACATACGCCAGCGCCGCAGCGGTAAAGCCCAAGGCCACCGGATACCAGACGACGTTTTGGATCCATTGCATCCAGACGGCCGCGAGGCCCCAAGAACTGCCAAACGCTTCCTTGACCCACGTGTATACGCCGCCCTTATCTTTGGTGAACATCCCGCCCAATTCGGCGGAGACGAAGGCGCCGGGGATCAGGAAAAACAGCGTAGCGAAGCCGATGTAAAACCACATCGTCAGCCCTTCCTGGGCCATCATCGGCAAGCCACGCAGGCTAAGAACGGCAGCGGCGGTCATCAAGGCGACCCCCCAGACCGTGAATCGGTGAGCCTTATGCGGCGCGCCCGGTGAAGATGATTGAGACATGCTGAAATCCTCCTTTTTGCTACGGATCGGGCAGATCACGACGGCCACTCTGCCCCCACCCGGTTACTGGAAAGGGCAGTGACGGCGCAGTTAGCTGTCTGACAGCCTCGGTAGCGAAATCGCGAGGGAGGTTGGTGGCAGCTTGCGCTACAGGGGCTCAATTGGCGGAGCACTGGCGGTTTTCAACGTGGCGTCTGTCACGATGATGAGATCGCAAGGCCCCGCGTCTTAAACAGCCCGCCTCGTCAACAGGATGTGACCAATCGGGTAATCTGGCTGACATGCGTCAGAGCCGTTCCTCGCTATGGGTCGAAAACCGGGCGGGCCGTATTTCTGTCCTTTCCGGTCTCGGCGTCGTCGCGTTTCGTTGCCCCACGCCGAAAACCCAGAATTGCTGTCTGCCATAGTTGCTGCTTGGAGGTGTCCATGAATTTGCTTGTCCTGACCGGTCTCGTCATCGGTGTGCTGGCCTTCATCTTTTCGATGTTAGGGCTTGGAGGCGCGATGGTGTATATCCCGGCCTTTACCTGGTTCGGCTTCGATATGAAGACCGTGGCGATCCCGACTGGTTTGTTGCTAAACGGGGTGACGGCGCTTTCTGCGGCAACCTACTACTTGCGCGCCAATATGGTCGATATCCGTGGCTCTGTCCCGCTGATCGTGACATCGCTAATCGCGGCCCCGATCGGCGCGCAGGTAACGCCCTATGTATCCACCGATGCGCTAAAAGTACTGTTTGCCATAGCTATGGTGCTTTCGGGCGCGAAGATGCTGTTGAGTTCGGGCAAACCGGAACCCACGGCCCTGATGCCATTTCGCAAACGCGCGATCTTGACCGGCGTGGCAGGCTTGGGGATCGGCTTTCTCGCCGGGCTGCTTGGCATCGGCGGAGGCTTCTTGTTTGTGCCGATGTTGATCGCCATGGGCTATCCAACAAAACAGGCGGCTGCGACCTCTTCCTTCGTCGTGATTTTCTCGTCGTTCTCAGGGTTCGCCGGACATGTGGCGCAAGGCAACTACAACTGGTGGCTGATGGGGATCTGTCTTGTTGCGGTTATCATCGGTTCTCAAATCGGCGCCAAGGTCATGAACGAAAAGATGAAAGCGCGCTGGATAAAGCGTCTGTTTGGCGTGCTGCTGATCGGTGTCGCGATCAAATTCGTCTGGCCAATCTTCTCCCATTAAATTTCAAGCTGAAAAGGAAACAGTCTTATGAAACCTGAACAGATCGAAACCATCATGGAACTAGGTGCCAAGGGGAGCGCTTTTGGCGAGATGGGCGACACTCTTTTCACCTCGTCCTTTTTTATTCACGGCCATATCTGCGGCGGGATGCCGCTTGGGTATCGCGCGGGATTGGCCGCGCTCAAGGCCTTAGGGGCCGAGCGCGAGTTGAACATGGCCAAACTGGTCGTGGTTGAAACCGGCACTGGCCACGCGGCGGGCTGTTTTGCCGACGGCGCGCAGATGGCCACGGGATGCACTTTTGGCAAGGGGCTCATCAAGCGATCAGAATATGGCAAATGGGCGATCAATCTGATCGAGAAGGCCAGCCACAAGGCGGTGCGCGTATCGGTGCTACCCGAGGTCATGCAGGCGTCCTTTGCCTCGCCCTTCGTTCAGATGCGGCACAAAGGTGTCGCGCCCACCGAGGTGCCGCTGGATGTCAGCAAGCCTCTGGTCGAAAACCTGTTGGCGAAGCAGGACGAAGACTTGTTCACAATGTCTGAGGTGTTCGACTACCCGCTCCCCGAGGCTCCTGAGGCGAACTTCAATCTTGTCGTCTGCAAGTCTTGTGGCGAGGTTGTCGCCGAAAACAAGGCCCATCTCAAAGATGGCAAGGCGCTGTGTTTGCCGTGCTCGGGGTATCGGGCTTAGCGGCGCGGGCGATAATATCAGCCTGACAAATCACACCATCTTTGAGCGAGACGGGCGAATGTAATGCGGGCACGGGTGAGACGTTTCATCTTTCCCGCGCCGTTCGCGAACCGTTTGTTGATCGCAGTTAGGCGCGGATGGAAGGCGCGGGCGCCCCTGTATTTCGCGGCAAAAAACAACGCTGCGCCCATCACATGTCGTTCACAACCCTGAGAGTTTCTGACCGACATTGATCTGGATCAATGATCGGCAACGCCCAAAGTTCCAAGCGTGCAGGGAATGCTGCTTAGGTCGCTTTTCGCGCTTTAAGCATTGATCTACTAACTCCAGGAGAACAGCGCATGGATTATCTCGTCGTTGAGCTGTCACGATTGCAATTTGCATTGACGGTGCTTTATCACTTCCAGTTCGTCCCGCTGACGCTGGGCCTGTCTTTCATGCTTGCTGCGATCGAGACGGTTTATGTCGTAACCGGTAAGGACGTTTACCGTCAGATGGCGAAGTTTTGGGGCAAGCTTTTCCTCATCAACTTCGCGCTTGGTGTCGCCACCGGGATCACCATGGAATTCGAGTTCGGCACGAACTGGTCGCTGTATTCGCATGCGGTCGGCGATATCTTCGGCGCGCCGCTCGCGATTGAGGGCCTGATGGCGTTTTTCATGGAATCGACGTTCATCGGGTTGATGATGTTTGGCTGGAGCCGGATGAGCAAATACGGCCACCTGACCGTGACCTATCTGGTTGCGCTGGGGTCCAATCTGTCGGCGCTGTGGATTTTGATCGCCAATGGCTTCATGCAGCATCCCGTCGGTGACAAGTTCAATCCCGACACGATGCGCTTCGAGTTGGCAAATTTCGCCCAAGTGGTATTCAACTCCAAGGCGCAGGCGGAATTCGTGCACACGACCGTTGCCGGCTATGTTTCGGCGGCGATGTTGGTGATGGGGATCAGCGCCTTTTACCTGTTGCGCCAGCGTCATCGCGCGTTCGCGCTGCGCTCGTTCCGTATGGCGGCGATCTTTGGGGTTACGGCCACAATGGCTGTGATCACCTTGGGGGACGCCTCGGGGCGCACGGACGTTCTGATGCAAGAAGCGAAGGTCGCCGCGATGGAAGGCATTTGGGACAATACCAAGCCGCCAGCGGCATCTTGGGACATCGTCGCCTGGCCGAACCAGAAAGAGATGAAGAACGATTTCGCGATCGGTATTCCCTATGTGCTGACGCCGCTTCTGACGCACACCATTAACGAGCCGGTCAAGGGTCTGCGCACCATTGTCGATGAGAACAAACCCAAGATTGATCGCGGGATCGACGCAGCCATTGCGCTGAAGAAGTACTCGGAAACGCAAGACCCGACCGATCTGGTGGCCTATCAGGTGAATGCGAAAGATTTGGGTTATGGCTTGCTGGCCACCGAATTTTCACCGCATTTCGATCTCAGCAATATCACCCCGGAAAATCGCCAGCAGATCATCGACAAGACTGCGAAAGCCTCGATTCCTGACGTTTGGGTCGAGTTCTACGCCTTCCGCGTCATGGTGGCGCTTGGCTTCTTCTTCCTCTTCCTGTTCGCCTTTGGGGCCTATTACAGCTTGAACTGCAAGCTTGAAAGCCGCCGCTGGGTGTTGCGTCTGGCCATGTGGTCGATTCCACTTCCGGTGCTCGCGACGCTTTATGGCTGGGTGACTGCCGAAGCGGGGCGTCAGCCTTGGACGGTTTATGAGAAGCTGCCGACCTTTATTTCGGCATCGACCCACTCGGTGGGCTACATGATCTTCTCGCTTGCGGGCTTCGTGCTGCTTTACAGCTCGTTCATCGCGGTCGAACTGTATCTGATGTTCAAATTCGCCCGCAAAGGGCCCGATGATGATGGCGGCGACGACGCTGATATGGCGGCGCTCGGAACATCGGGTGGGGCGGGCACCATTCCCAGCGCTGCACCTGCGGCGAAGAACTGGCAGTGAACCGGAGAGAGACACATGGAAATCTACATCATACTCAAATTGATCTGGTTCGTGCTGCTTGGCGTGTTGCTGATGGGCATCGCGGTGATGGTGGGCATGGATATGGGGGTCGGCGCGTTGCTCCGCTTTGTCGGGCGAAACGACAAGGAACGCCGCGTTGCGCTGAACATCATCGGCCCGCATTGGGATGGTAACCAAGTGTGGTTCATCCTTGGCGGGGGCGCGATTTTCGCGGCCTTCCCGACACTTTATGCGACCTCGTTCTCCACTTTCTATGTCGTGATGATCTTGTTGCTGTTTTCGATGATCTTGCGCCCAGTGGCGTTTGAATATCGCTCCAAGCTTGAAGGTAGCAAATGGCGCGAAACTTGGGATTGGATGTTCCTGATTTCGGGGGCTTTGCCGATGATCATCTATGGCGCAGCCATGGGCAACGTGATGCAAGGCGTCGCCTATCATTTTGAATGGAACGGGCAATATGTGCTGGAGCAGTCGTTTATCTGGTATCTGCTCAACCCCTTTGCGATCCTTGCGGGCGTTTTGTCGTTGTGTCTGGCGCTTCAACAAGGGGCTGCGATGCTGATGATCCGCAGCGAAGATCCTATCTATGGTCGCGCCAAGCGTTACGGCTCGATTGCGGGGATGATCGCGGCGGTGCTGTTCGTGATCGGTGGTGTCTGGGTGTCGTTTATTCAGGGCTTCACCATCACCGGTCTCGTCGATGCTGGTGCCCCGGCGACCCCGTTGCACGGCCCCGCCGTTGCGATGCAGGCGGGTGCGTGGCTTGATAACTACGCGGCTGTGCCCCTTCTTTGGGCGGTGCCCGCGATTGGCGTGATTGCGATGCTGGCGGCGGCGTTCTTGCTCCGGTCTGATCGCCCGATCCTTGGCTGGTGGGTGAACGCGCTGGCATGGGTGTGCACGATCGGGACGGTTGGCGTGTCGATGTTCCCGTTCCTCATGCCATCAACGTCGAACCCGGCACAAAGCCTGACAGTCTGGAACGCAAGTGGCAGTGCGATGTCGCTTGGCTGGATGCTTGCAATGGCGCTGATCTTCGTGCCCGCGATTATCGCCTACACAAGCTGGATATACGCGTTGATGGGCGGCAAACGGCGCGTCACTGATTTTGATGATACCTCGGAAGAGGATGAGGCCTATTGACAGGCTCCTGCAAATGAAAGGTTTGACTATGAGAGGTTTCTTCAAGTTCGTCGCGTTCTCGGCCATCGCCGCGTTCTGTCTGCTGCTTGCCGTCGTCGCTAGTGATCAGGGGCCATGGTATTTCGCCTGGTTGCTGGGGACGATGATGATCATTCTGCTGTCCGTCGCGGGGGGCGTAATGTTTGAAACCCAGTTCGCAGAGAAAAAAGAACTGGCCAATCGTCAGAAGGAAAACAAAGCATGAATTTGGTTCAGATCATCTTCTTCGTGCCTCTGATATATCTGGGGTTCTACCTGATTGCCTGGCTCTATGCCCGGCGCAACTTTCCCGCTGACGGGGAATGAGCCTGACCTGTGTCGTAATTTGACACGCTGACCTGGCGTTCCCGAACGTAAGGTCGAAGACGTGAACATCCAGTCGGTGTCAGTCCCGCCCAACAGGGATTGGCACCGGCAAGATCAGGTGATGCGCAGATGGCTCGCAAGAATGTAGAGGCACGTTTCCGTGGCGTTTCCTTGCTGTGGTGCTCGGCATCTCCCGGCGCACCCGAGACAACGCCAGTGTCGCATCTCATTTTCCTGATCAAGTTTCACAAAGTGCTGAAGCAAAGCGTCAGGTGGATGACAGCGGCCAAAGCGAACACCATCTAATCTTAAAAAGGCGTGATGCTTGTGTCATTGCAGCGATGGGCGGAGCGCTTCCCCGCCGCAGATAGCAACAAAGGAGATACGTATGGCCGATACGCAGGATGTCTTCAAACAAGGCCTTGACCAGATGACCGCGCTGACCCAGAGCTGGTTGGCCCCTTCGGGAACCAAAACGGTCGCGGGCGGAAGTGAAAAGCTTGACCACCTCACGGATTTCGCCACTGATCTGCAACGACTTTATACCGACGCCATTCAGCATCACATGGACCCGCTGCTGAAAGGCAACGCTGACGTTTCCAAGCACTTTGCGAAGCTGACGCAAAGCCGTAATCCCCAAGACCTCGCCGATTTTCAACTTGAGCTGCTTGGGATGATGATGGAAACTGCCTCGATGCGCGCCGAAACATGGGGTGAGTTGGCCAATAAGGTGGGCCATCGCTATGCCGAGCTTGTTCGCGAGATGTCCAAAAATCTGCAAGCGGAAGCCGCAACGAAAAAGGCCCCCGAGGTCGGGGCTGGCAAGCGCGCTGCCGCAAAGGTGAGTAACTGAGCCATGACAAAGACAACACCGCCCGCCAATCCGTTCGATCTTATGCTGCATGCCAGTGAGGGGCGCCTGACGGGTGGGTTGTCGCCAGCATCTGCTGCACTCGCCTATCTCGACTGGGCGCTGCATCTGGCCAATGCGCCGGGCAAACGATCCGAAATCCTGCGCGCGGCGCTTGCGCGGCAAGTAGCGTTGGCGTGGTATCTTTCTGCGCTTGCCGTTGATCACACCAAAGAGGGCGAGGCACCGATTTCCCCACGCCCCGGGGATCATCGTTTCGATGACCCGGCATGGCAAAAATGGCCCTTCGCGGCCTATGCCCAGTCGTTCCTTGCGACCGAGAAGTTATGGGAAGAATTGACCAACGGGATCGCGGGTGTCTCGAGTCACCATCTCGATTTGGTGAAATTTGGGGGCCGCCAGTGGCTTGATATGATGTCCCCGTCCAACTTCCTGCCAACAAACCCCGAGGTCATTGCCCGCACCCGCGAAACCGGTGGCCAGAACCTGATCAAGGGTGCGCAGCATTTCTTCGCGGATTTACTACGCGAAGCAGAGGGTAAGCCACCAGAAGGTGCCGAGCATTTCCGCCCCGGCCAAGAGGTCGCCGTAACGCCCGGAAAAGTGATCTATCGCAACGAACTGATCGAGTTGATCCAATATTCCCCGACCACCGAAAAGGTGCATCCCGAGCCAATCCTGATCGTGCCCGCATGGATCATGAAATATTACATCCTTGATCTTAGCCCCGAGAATTCGATGGTGCGCTATCTGGTCGGGCAGGGGCACACGGTGTTCATGATCTCATGGAAGAACCCCGGCGAGGCAGAGCGCGACTTCACCCTTCAGACCTATGTGGAAAAAGGGGTTCTGGCGGCGCTCGATGCGGTGCAGGCCATTGTTCCGGGGCCCAAGGTTCACGCGGTGGGCTACTGCATCGGCGGCACGCTTTTATCGCTTGCTGCGGCGCTGCTGGGTAAGACCGGGCAGGACAGGCTGGCGTCACTCACGTTGTTTGCCGCGCAGATCGATTTCACCGACGCGGGCGAAATATTGCTGTTTGTCGATGACAGTCAGGTCGCGTTTCTCAAGGATATGATGGCCGAGCGCGGCTATCTTGGTGGCGGCGAGATGGCGGGCGCCTTCGAGATGCTGCGCGCGAACGATCTGATCTGGTCGCGCGTCGTGCATGATTACCTGATGGGCGAGCGCCGCCCGTTGAACGATCTGATGGCGTGGAATGCGGATGCCACCCGGATGCCGTATCAGATGCATTCGCAATATCTGCAGCAACTGTTTATTGACGATGACTTCGCCGAAGGGCGGTTCGAGCTGGGCGATGTCACCGTCGCGCCACCTGATATCATCGCGCCGATCTTTGCCGTCGGTGCCGAGCGCGATCACGTCGCGCCTTGGCATTCGGTCTACAAGGTCACGCTACTGACGGATGTCGATGTCACCTTCCTGCTGACCAGCGGTGGTCACAATGCCGGGATCATCAGCGAACCCGGCCACCCGCATCGCCATTATCGAATTGGCGATCATGCCGCCCGATCCTGCTTTGTGCCGCCTGAAAAATGGCGCAACCGTACGCCTGAGCATGAAGGGTCCTGGTGGCCCGCATGGCAAAGCTGGCTGGCGGCCCGTTCAGGCGAACCGGGGGCGCTGCCGCAAATGGGTAGCGATGAGGCCGGCTATCCCGTGCTAGGCCCCGCGCCGGGCGAATACGTGTTCGAACGCTAACAGGAGAGACGCCAATGACACCGATGCACCTCCCCCTGAGTGGAAAAAAGGGCCTTGTCATCGGTGTCGCCAACGAGACGAGCATCGCTTATGGCTGCGCGCGTGCGTTTCGCGACGCGGGGGCGGAATTGGCGCTGACCTATCTCAACGACAAGGCCGAGCCCTTTGTTCGCCCGCTGGCTGAGGCTCTTGCTTGCCCGATTATCGCGCCCTGCGATGTCGAAGAGCCCGGCGCGCTGGAAGCCGTGTTTGAGCAGATCGAACACAGCTGGGGGCGGCTTGATTTTGCGATGCATTCCATCGCCTTCGCGCCCGCTGCCGATCTCCATGGCCGGGTGACGGATTGCTCAGCCGAAGGATTTGCGCGCGCGATGGATATTTCGGTGCATTCCTTCATCCGCATGGCGCGGCTGGCCGAACCGCTGATGTCCAAGGGCGGCACGCTTTTGTCCATGAGTTATTACGGCGCTGAAAAGGTTGTTGATCACTACAATCTGATGGGACCGGTCAAGGCTGCGCTGGAGGCCACGACCCGCTCTCTGTCGGCTGAACTTAGTGGCAGCGGCATTCGCGTCAACAGCCTGTCGCCGGGGCCAATCCAGACCCGCGCAGCCTCTGGGATCGCGCATTTCGACTCGCTGATGGAAAAGGCGGTTTCCAAGGCCCCGGCGCATCGTTTGGTGACAATCGAAGACGTCGGCGCGATGGCTGCATTTCTAGTCAGTGACGGTGCGCGCAGCGTGACTGGCGACATTCTTTATATCGACGGGGGCTATCACGTCATCGACTGATCTGACGCGCCGATGAGACAGCGAAAATGGAGAGAGCAAATGCTTCAGACCGAGACAGATTTCATCGCCAATCGCACCATCGAGCAGATCAAGCCCGGCGACAGCGCCCGGCTAAGCCGCAAGCTGACCGTGCGCGATCTTGAGCTGATCTCAGCCCTTGGTGGCGGCGGCGGGCCTGTTGCGTGCGAAACCGGGCCAATCGCCTGGGCCGGATCAAGTCTGGCGGCGCTGATCGGCACGCGTCTGCCCGGTGCAGGCAGCCGGATCGACGCAGTGAATCTGCGCTTTCACGCGGGCCTCGCGGTGGGGGACACGCTGGATCTCGAGGTGAGCGTGCGCAGTGTCGATGTCGCGACGCGGGCTGTCGTGTTCGAGTGCACCGGCACCGGGCATGAGGGCAAACGGGTGGTCGAGGGCAGCTTGCAAGTCACCGCCCCGGCCAACCAGATCACCCGCGCCCCAGCGGACAGCCCCAACCTCATCATCGGCGAACGCGGCGCAAAATTTCGCAAACTGATCGCGCAGGCGAAAACCTTCAAGCCGATCCTCACGGCCATCGTTCATCCGGTCGAACCCAACGCCGTTGCAGGCGCCATCGAGGCCGCGCAAGCTGGGTTGATCTCGCCCGTCTTCGTCGGCCCCGAGACGCGCATCCGGGCCGCTGCGAAAGAGGCGGGCGTTGATCTGTCCAACTGGCCCATCGAGGATACCGAACATTCTGACGCTGCCGCCGAAACGGCCGCGCGCATGGCCCATGAAGGCCGTGTTCACGCGCTGATGAAGGGCAGTCTGCATACCGACGAATTTCTCCACCCGATCCTGCAGCCCGAGATGAACCTGCGCACCAAGCGCCGCCTTAGCCATGTGTTCTTGATGGATGTGCCGGGCACCGACCGCCTGCTGTTTATCACCGATGGCGCGATCAACATCGCCCCCGATCTCGCGGCCAAGACTGAGATTGTCCAGAACGCCATTGAGATGGCGCATGCGCTGGGGGTCGCAAACCCGCGCGTCGCGATCCTGTCAGCGGTCGAGGTGGTGAACCCGCGCATCCCCTCGACGCTGGATGCCGCCGCCCTGTGCAAGATGGCCGAACGCGGGCAAATCACCGGCGCGGTGCTGGATGGACCATTGGCGTTTGACAATGCGGTCTCGACGCTGGCTGCGGAAATCAAGCATATCCATTCCGATGTGGCTGGGCGGGCAGATATCCTGCTCGCGCCCGATCTGGATGCGGGCAACATGATTGCCAAGCAGTTGGAATATCTCGCTTCCAGTGAGGCGGCGGGCGTAGTTCTGGGAGCGCGCATCCCGATCATCCTTACCAGCCGCGCCGATAGCGCACAAAGTCGGTTGGCGTCCTGTGCGGTCGCGGCGTTGATTCACGCGCATCAGGCGGGGGGCGTAGCATGAGCGACGTCATTCTCACCCTCAACGCTGGCTCGACCAGCCTCAAGTTTTCGCTGTTCGCGGTGGGGCCTGATGGGGTCGATCCGACGCCCTTTGCCGATGGCGAGGCCGACGGGTTGGGCGATGCGCCCCATCTCAAGATCAAGGCGGTTAATGGCGGCATCGATACCGCGTTGAAGTCGGGCGACTATGAGTCGGTGCTGGCGCGGGTGTTAAGCTGGATCGAGAGCCATGACAGTGGCATGACCCTAATCGGGGCGGGCCACCGGATCGTGCATGGCGGGCCGGAATTTGCCGCACCCGTGCGCCTGAACAAGTCGATAACGCGCAAACTGGCCGCGCTTAATCCGCTGGCGCCGCTGCATCAGCCCCATAACCTTGTGCCGGTGCGTGTGCTGAGCGCAAGCCATCCGCATCTGCCGCAGGTCGCGTGTTTCGACACCGGCTTTCATGCCACCAATGCGCCGCTGACTACCCGCTACGCGATCCCGCGCGAGATGCATGACGCGGGGATTAGGCGCTACGGCTTTCACGGGCTGTCATACGAATACATCGCCTCAACCCTGCCCGAATATTTGGGGGACAAGGCCGATGGCCGGGTCGTGGTGGCGCATCTGGGCGGCGGGGCCAGCATGTGCGCGATCCATAAGGGGCGCTCGGTCGCCTCAAGCATGGGGTTTTCGGCGATTGACGGGCTGGTGATGGCCACCCGCTCGGGCGCGATTGACCCCGGTGTATTGCTGTATCTCATGAGCGAACGGAGCATGGATGAGGCTGCGCTCAGCGATCTTCTCTATCGCCGCTCGGGGCTTTTGGGTGTGTCGGGGATCAGCGATGATATGCGCACGCTTCTGGCTAGCGCCGCCCCCGAGGCCCGCGAGGCCGTCGAGCTGTTCATCTACCGGATCGGGCGGGAACTCGGATCGCTTGTCGCGGCACTGGGTGGGCTGGATGCGCTGATCTTCACCGGCGGCATTGGTGAGCACGCAGCCCCGGTGCGCGCGGGTGTGTGCGAGGGCGCAAACTGGCTGGGCATCCGGTTGGATGCGGCTGCGAATGAAACCGACGGTCCCCGCATCAGCGGCGCGAACAGCGCGGTTCCCGTGTTCGTCATTCCCACCAACGAAGACCTGATGATCGCGCGCCACACGTTGCGTGTTCTGCGCCCGGACGCGGAGGGCCGGGCGAAATAATAGGTTAATTTAATCAAGGAGCTAATCATGTCTAAGATCGAAGTTATTCTCGCGGCTGCCACACGCACCGCAATCGGCACTTACGATGGCACGCTCAAGGGCACACCGGCGACGGAACTTGGCGCCGTGGCGATCAGCGCCGCGCTGGAACGCTCGGGGTTAAGCGGGGCCGATATCGGCACGGTCGCGATGGGAAATGTCATTCAGGCCGGCAACAAGATGAACCCGGCGCGTCAGGCCGCAATCGGGGGCGGGCTGCCTGTCGAGGTGCCCGCGATGACGGTCAATCGGGTCTGTGGCTCGGGGGCGCAGGGGGTTGCCAGTGCGGCGCAGGAAATCTGGCTTGGTAACCTTTCCAGCGCCATCGGCGGCGGCATGGAGAACATGGACCGCGCGCCCTACCTGATGGCAGGCGGGCGCTGGGGCTACCGGATGGGCAACGCCGAGATTTACGACTCGATGCTGCTCGATGGGCTGAACGATGCGTTTTCCGACAAGCATTCGGGCTGGCACACCGAGGATCTGGTGACGAAGTTCAACCTTACCCGTGAGGAACAGGACCGCTTTGCGCTGCGCTCGCAGGAACGGTTTTCGGCGGCGCAGGCGGCGGGCAAGTTCGAGGCCGAAATCACCCCGGTCGAGATCAAATCGCGCAAAGGGTCGGTGATGTTTGAGAAAGACGAACACAACCGCCCCGAAACGACGATGGAATCGCTCGCCAAACTTCGCCCTGCGTTCCGCAAGGACGGCACGATCACCGCAGGCAATGCGCCGGGGCTGAACTCGGCGGGTTCGGCGATGGTGGTGGCCGAACGCGGCTGGGCCGAGAGCAAAGGCATCACCCCGATGGCGCGGCTGGTGTCTTACGGTATCGGCGCGGTCGAGCCGGGGTTCTTTGGCCTTGGTCCGGTGCCGGCGGTGCGTCAGGCGCTTGATCGCGCGGGCTGGAGCGTTGGCGATGTCGAACGCTTTGAAATCAACGAGGCGTTTGCGGCCATCGTGCTGGCCGTGATGAAGGAACTTTCGATCCCCGAAGACATCGTGAATGTCGAGGGCGGCTCGATCGCGCATGGCCACCCGATCGGGGCGACCGGCGCGGTGCTGACAACGCGGCTGCTGCATTCGATGGCACGCGACGGCATCCGGCGCGGCGTGGTGACGCTGTGTATCGGGGGCGGTCAGGGCATCGCGCTGGCCCTTGAGGCATTGAATTAAGGAGACACAAAATGGATCGTGTAAAAGACAAGGTTGCTCTGGTCACTGGCGCGCGCCGGGGGCTTGGGGCAGCGATTGCGGCAATGTTGGCGCGTGAGGGTGCCAAGGTCGTGCTGAGTGACCGCAAGGCGGATGGCTCGCAAGAGGTGCTAGCCGCGATTGCCAAAGAGGGCGGCGAGGCGAGTTTCGTCACGCTTGACGTCACCAGTCCGGAAAGCTGGGACGCGGCAATTGCTGAAACGATTAGGCGCTACGGCGGGCTGGACATTCTGGTGAACAATGCAGGCGTCGGTGCTGGCGAAAACATTGAAGAGGTGACGCTGGATGAGTGGCGCTGGGTGATGGGCATCAACCTTGAGGGGACGATGCTGGGCACGCAACGCGCGATTGCCGTAATGAAGACGCGGGGCGGTGGCTCGATTGTCAATATCTCGTCGATCGAGGGGTTGGTCGGCGATAGCCGCATGGTTGCCTATGATTCCAGTAAGGCTGGGATCGTTTTGCTCAGCCGCTCGGCGGCGCTGCATTGCGCGGCCAATCGCTACAATATTCGCGTAAATACTGTGCACCCGGGGTTCATCGACACCAAGATGGTGCGCGGTTTTCTTGCCAATATCGCCGAGGATGGTGATGCTAAGGCGGCACGAAAGGCCCTAGAAGCCCGCCATCCGCTGGGCCATCTCGGCGAACCCGACGATGTGGCTTATGCGGTGCTGTATCTGGCATCCGATGAGTCGAAATTCGCCACCGGCAGCGAGCTGGTGGTTGATGGCGGCTATACTGCTCAATAACGCAAGCAAGTGCCGCGCTTGGGGAGGAAGCGCGTGTAGATTTCTTGAAAGGAAAGATCATGACGACATCATCTGTTAAGGCCCCGAAAATCGACCATTCCGTTCCGTGGTTCTGGCCCTTGGCCATGAGCATGGAGATGGGGCAGGACGGTCTGGAAATGTTTCGCGATAACATGAAGGCAGTGGCCGAGATCGCCGAAATCAGTGATCCTCCGCCCTCGGTTTGGGCCACCGAAAACCGCATTGTTCAGGATATGGACACGATGCGGCTGCGCGATTTCTCTCGCAAGGGGGCCGCGCAAGACGGCGTGCCGGTCTTGATCGATCCGCCCTATGCCGGGCACAGCTCGACCATCGCAGATTACCAGAAAGGGCAAAGCCTGATCGAGACGCTGCTCGATGCGGGGGTGCCGCGTCTGCTGGCGATGGACTGGAAGCCGGCCACGCCCGAGATGCGCGATTTCGACATCGACAAGTATCTCGCCGAGATCAACGTGGTGGTGGATGATCTGGGCGGGCGCGTGGCCTTGGTCGGGCTGTGCCAAGGCGGCTGGATGTCGGCGATGTATGCCGCGCGCTTCCCCGAAAAGGTGGCCGCGCTCGTGCTGGCCGGATCGCCCATCGACACCAATGCCGGACACGGCCCGATCCGCAAGCTGGCCCATGAAATGCCGCTCGATCTGTATCGCGAGATGGTCAAAAGCGGCGGTGGGCGGATGCTGGGCAAATACATGCTGGCGGGGTGGAAAAACATGCACCCGGGCAAGCAATATCTGGGCAAGTTCATCGATCTCTACGCCCACGCAACGGATGAAAAATACCTTAAGCGCACCAAGACGTTCGAGCGTTGGTATGAGAATCCGATCGACCTGCCGGGACCCTATTATCTTCAATCGATCGAATTGCTGTTCAAGAAAAACATGTTTGCCAAGGGCAAGTTCGTCGGGCTGGGACGGACGCTTGATCTCAAAGCGATCACCTGTCCGCTGTATATGCTGGCGGGTAAAAGCGACGACATCACCACATGGGAGCAGGTCTACGCCGCTGAACACCTCGTTGGCACCGATCCCGCGAAGATGGTTAAGCAGACCGTGCCGGGTGGGCATATCGGCCTGTTCATGGGCTCCAACACGTTGAAAGACACCTGGCCGGGGATCGCCAAGTGGATCATGGAGGCGGTGTCATGACGGCGCGGGCGACTGCCGCCGCGCCGATCGAGGAAACTGATCTGACGGCAGGGTTGAGCGCGGCCGAGGCCAGCAAGCGGCATGAGAAATTCGGCCCCAACGCGCTCGAAGAGCACCATGTCAGCCCGCTGAAAAAGCTGGCTGGCTATTTCTGGGGGCCGATCCCGTGGATGATCGAGGCGGCGGCGGTGCTCTCGGCGTTGGATGCGCATTGGGCGGATCTGGCGATCATTCTGGTGCTGCTGCTGTTCAATGCAGGCGTCGGGTTTTGGCAAGAACGCAAGGCGGATGATGCGCTGTCTGCGCTGAAAAACCAACTGGCGCTCAAGGCGCGCGCCCTGCGCGACGGAAAATGGGCAGAGATCGACGCCGCCGATCTGGTGCCCGGCGATGTGATCCGCATTCGTCTTGGCGACGTGATTCCTGCCGATGTGCGCCTGCGAGAGGGTGCGTATCTATCGATTGATCAGGCCGCACTGACGGGCGAATCCCTGCCGGTGGCGAAAAAGCCCGGCGAAGACGCCTATTCCGGCTCGATTACCAAGCAGGGCGAGATGGTAGCGCAGGTCACCGCGACCGGCTCTAATACCTTTTTTGGTCGCACCGCCAAGCTTGTGGAAGGCGCGGGCGCGGTGTCGCATTTCCAGAAAGCGGTGATGCGGATCGGCGATTTCCTGATCCTCGTGGCGCTGGTTCTATCGGCGGTGCTGATCTTGGTCGAACTGTTTCGCGGAGAAAGCCCCTCGAGGCTGTTGCAGTTCGTGCTGATCCTTGTCGTTGCGTCGATCCCGGTGGCGATGCCCGCCGTGTTGTCGGTGACGATGGCGCTTGGCGCACTTGCGTTGTCTAAGAAGAAGGCAATCGTGTCGCGTCTGCAATCCATCGAGGAAATGGCTGGGATCGACATTCTGTGTTCGGACAAGACCGGGACGCTGACCCAGAACAAGCTGACGCTCGGCGATCCTGAACTGTTCGCGGCCACCGATGCGCCCGCGCTGATCCTTGCGGGCGCGCTTGCCTCCAAGGCCGAAGACAAGGACGCCATCGACCTTGCCGTGATCGGTGGGCTGAAAGAGGCAGCTCTTGCTGGCTATACGCAGACCTCCTTTATCCCCTTCGATCCGGTGGGCAAACGCACGATTGCCGATGTAACCGGCCCGCAGGGCGCCTTTCGCGTTAGCAAGGGTGCGCCGCAGGTGATCCTTGATCTCTGCGCGCTCGATGACGCCAGCGCCACGCGTGCCAAGGGAATCGTGGATAGCCTCGCCACCAAGGGGTTTCGCACGCTGGGCGTCGCGCGCTCGGATGATGACGGGAAAAGTTGGTCTTTCCTTGGCATCCTGCCACTGTTTGATCCACCGCGCGAAGATTCCGCCCAAACCATTGCCGAGGCGCGCGCCCATGGCATCGAGGTCAAGATGGTGACTGGCGACGATACCGCCATCGGGCGCGAAATTTCGGGTAAGCTGGGGCTGGGCACGAATATCCGCCCTGCCACCGATCTGTTCGGGAGCGATGGCGATCAGGTGCCTGCGGACGTCGCCCAACAGGTCGAGGCCGCCGACGGGTTCGCCCGCGTCTTCCCCGAGCATAAATACCGCATCGTCAAGGCGTTGCAGGATCGCGGCCACCTTGTCGGCATGACGGGGGACGGGGTGAACGACAGCCCCGCGATCAAGCAGGCCGATGTGGGGATCGCCGTGTCCGGCGCCACCGATGCCGCGCGCGCCGCAGCCGATCTGATCCTGACGACACCGGGGCTTTCGACCATTATCTCGGCGGTGGAAGAGGCGCGGCGGATCTTTGAGCGAATGACCTCCTACACGATCTACCGCATCGCGATGACCATCGACATCATGCTGTTCGTGGTGCTTGCGATGCTGATTTTCGGGGTTTATCCGCTGACCGCTGTGATGATCATCCTGCTTGCCTTGCTGGATGACATTCCGATCATGACCATCGCCTATGACAATACCTGGCTCAGCAAGAAACCGGTGCGCTGGAACATGCCTTGGGTGCTGGGTGTCTCGTCTCTGCTAGGGTTTTTGTCGGTGGTCCAGACCTTTGGCCTGATGTATCTGGGCAAGATCCCGTTCGCGATGGACACGCCGCATCTGCAAACGATGATCTTTTTGCAACTCGTGGTCGGTGGCCACCTGATGCTGTTTGTCACCCGCAATCGCAAGAGTTTTTGGCGCAAGCCTTATCCGGCCTGGCCGCTGGTCTCGGCAATTCTTGCGACGCAGGTGTTGGCGGTGTTGATGACAGGCTTTGGCTGGCTGATGCCCGCGTTGCCATGGCATATCATCGCTTGGGTCTGGGTCTATAACCTCGTCTGGATGGTGGTGCTGGACTTTGTCAAGCTCGGGGCCGACAGCCTGATGGCGCATCGCCCGCGCTTCAAGCAGGTGCTGCTGGATAAGACCAACCAGCCGCTATTCTCGCATGGCGCGCACAGGCATAGCTAGGTTGTCGCGCGTCTCTGAAAACCGCGACGTCGCAGGTATTTGCGCCGTCGCGGCAGTCTTGAAGCGCGATCTAGCGATGGCTCAATGCGCGGTGGCCATGGTCAGGCGGAACCGTTTGAGCGCGACGGCAAAGAACACCGCGCTCAGCGCTGCCATGATCACCATGCCGGGCCAGACAAGTGACAGCCCCGCGCCGCGATAGAGGATCGCCTGCGAGAAGGCGACGAAATGCGTCGAGGGCGAAATCTGCATCACATTTTGCAGCCAGACTGGCATCGACTCCATTGGTGTCGTGCTGCCTGACAGTAGGTTCATCACCACCAGCACCGGCAAGGCTAGCAGCCCGAATTGCGGCATTGAGGTGGTGAAGGTGGCCAGCAAGATGCCCAGCCCCGTGACCGACACCAAATACAGCACCGCGCCCAGCACAAATAGCGGGATCGAGCCGGCAATCGGCACGCTCAGGAGTGTTTGCACCACCAGCCAGATCGACAGGATCGCCGCGACAATGATCGCCAGCCCGTTGGCCCAGATCTTAGCGACCATGATTTCCGAAGGCGTGACGGGCATCACCAGAAGATGCTCAATCGTGCCGTGTTCACGCTCGCGGATCAGGGCGGCACCGGTCAGTAGCACCGACAGGATGGTGATATTGTTGATGATCTGCATCACCGAGGAAAACCAGACGGTGTTGCGGTTGGGATTGAACAGCGTGCGCACGACAAGATCGATGGGCAGGACGCTGTCGGTGTCATTCCCGGAGACGAATTTGGTCACTTCGGCGGCGATGATCTCTTGCAGAAAAACCGACCCATTGCCCGCCTGCACCATCGCCGTGGCATCGACATCCAGCAGGATTTCGGGCTGATACCCGGCCAGCACATCGGCCTCGAAATGGGGCGGGATCGTGAGCACGAAAACATATTGCCCGCGATCCATGACCTTTTGCACGTCGCTCGCGGCGATCTCTTCGGGCGGGTTGAATTCGGGGGGCAGGATCGCGCTTAGGATGCGCCCGCTTAGCGCCGAGCGGTCCTGATCGACATAGGCGACCGAGGCGTTGAGCACCTCGAGCTTGGCCCCCGTCGCCACCGAATAGACCGCAAAGCTGAAGATATAGACGATCAGCACGATCAGCACCGGATCGGCCCGCAAGCTGCTGAGTTCCTTGAGCCCGAGCCGGAAGACATTGGTGAGCCAGCGCATCATCTCATTTCTCCTGCTTGCGCAGCGCAAGGATCGACACGGCGATGAAAAACACCGCAAACCCCGCCAGCATCAGGTGGTTTTGCCACAGCTCGCCAAAGCCCAACGACTTGGTGAAGGTGCCCACGCTGATCTGCTGATACCACGCCGAGGGGAAGGCCAGACCGATCAGCCGCCCGCTGCCCGATAGTGACGACACCGGCACCAGCAGCCCCGAGAAATTGACCGCCGGAATGATCGCGATAACGGCGGCGGCAAAGGTCGCGGCCACCTGCGTGCGCGTAAACGCCGAGATCAGCACGCCAAATCCGGTCGCCGCCATCACATACAGCAACGTGCCCAGCAATAGCGTGCTGATCGACCCCTTAACCGTGACGCCAAACACCCCGTAAGCCATCATCATCAGCGTGACGAAACTGATCAGCGCAATCACGATATAGGGCAGTTGCTTGCCCAAGATAAACTCGGTCCGCGTCACCGGGGTGGAACGAAAATTGGCGATTGAGCCAGTCTCTTTTTCGCGCACCACGCCCATCGCGGACATCATAGACGGGATCAGGATCAGCATCAGCATGATCACCGAGGGGATCATCGCATAGACGCTTTCAAAGGACTGGTTATAGCGAAATCGGGTCTCGACGCTGGCCGCTGATGTATTGATCACGCGCCCGTAGGTGCGTTCAATCTGATCGGACATGTAAGAGGCGGCAAGCCCGGACAGGTAGCCACGCGTGGTCTCGGCGCGAAACGGCATCGCGCCATCCACCATGACCCGCACCTCGGGGCGTTCGCTACGCAACAAGTCCTTGCCGAACTCGGGCGGAATCTCGATGCCGACGACAAGTTCAGCGCTTTTCATGCGCGCGCTCAGATCGGCGGAACTGGTCGCGGGGGGCTGCTCGGAAAACCAGCGCGAGCCCGAAAAGCTCTCCATCAATGCGCGGCTTTCAGCACTTTGGTCCTGATCGAACACCGCATAGGGCAGATCCTGCACGTCAAAGGAAATGCCATAGCCGAAAGTCAGCATCAGGATCAGCGGACCGAGAAAAGCAAAGCTGAGCCGGATCTTGTCGCGCAGCAATTCAATGCTTTCGCGCCGCGCAAAAGCCCATAGCCGGGCGGGGTCAAAGCTGCGATGCACGCTCGCGGGGCTTTCGGTCGCGGCGTGGATCGCGGGCGGGGCAGGGGCGCGATCCGGCGTCGTTTCAGCCTCGCGTAGATAGCTGACGAAGGCTTCTTCAAGGCTGTCCGTGCCCTTGCTATGTGCCAGATCCGCCGGGGTGCCCACGGCCAGAACGCGCCCTGCATGCATCAACGATATCCGGTCGCAACGCTCGGCCTCGTTCATGAAATGGGTCGAGACAAAAATCGTCACGCCGTGATTGCGCGACAAGTCGATCAGGTGCTGCCAGAAACTGTCACGCGCCACCGGATCGACCCCCGAAGTCGGCTCGTCAAGGATCAGCACCTCGGGGGAATGGATCAACGCCACGGCCAGTTGCAGGCGCTGTCGAATGCCCAGAGGTAGCGCATCGGGGCGCTTGTCGGCCTCTTCGGTGAGGTCGAACTGCTCCAGCATGTCGCGCACCCGCGACGCGCGTTTCTCGACGGGCAGTTGATAAAGTTGGGCGTGCAGTTCAAGATTTCGCCGCACGCTCAACTCGCTGTAAAGCGAGAAGGATTGCGACATGTAACCCACGCGCCGCCGCGTCGCCATGTCGCCCGCATCCAGCACTTCGCCAAATAGCAGCGCCTTGCCTTCGCTGGCAGGCTGCAACCCGGTTAGCATCTTCATCGTCGTGGTCTTGCCGCAACCGTTTGAGCCGAGAAAGCCAAAGATTTCGCCACGCTCGATCTGGAAATCGACGTGATCGACGGCGGTAAAATCGCCGAAACGACAGGTCAGCCCCTGCGCCTCGATCGCGGGCGGGCCGTCGCTAGGCACACGCGGGGGCACGATTACCTCGTGATGTCCGGCGCGCTCTTCTTCGGGCAAAAGCGCGATAAAGGCCGATTCCAGCGTCGGCTGCCCAGCCTGTTCGCGGATCTCGGCGGGCACGCCCGTGGCGATTACCTTGCCATCCGACATCGCGGCCAGCCAGTCAAAGCGCTCGGCCTCGTCCATATAGGCGGTGGCGACGATCACGCTCATCGCGGGGCGCTCACCGCGAATGCGGTCGATCAGATCCCAGAATTGTTGGCGCGACAGCGGATCGACGCCGGTGGTCGGCTCATCCAGAATCATCAAATCGGGATCGTGAATCAGCGCCGAACACAACGACAGCTTTTGCTTCATCCCGCCCGAGAGCTTGCCCGCCGCACGGTCGGGGAATGGGTCGAGACCGGTCGATTGCAACAGATCGTCGATGCGCGCGCGCCGTTCCGCCTGCGATTGCCCAAACAGGCGACCAAAGAAATCAAGGTTCTCGCGCACGCTTAGCGTCGGGTAAAGATTGCGCCCCAAGCCTTGGGGCATATAGGCGATGCGGTGATTGCAGGCCTGCAGATGGGCGCGTTCGCGAATATCGCCGCCCAGCACCATCGCCTTACCGGTTTGCAACTTGCGCACGCCTGCGATCAGCGCCAGCAGCGAGGATTTTCCCACCCCGTCCGGCCCGATCAGCCCCGCCATGCAGCCCGCCGGAATGTCGAGGCTTACATTGTCCAGCGCGCAAGTGGCACCGTAGCGATGCGTGATCCCCGACAGGCTTGCGACCGGTGCGCGCGTCATTGCGGCAGCTTCACCTGAAGCGTCTCGGGCCATTGCGCGCTGTCATCGACGCGCACATAGCCGATCCCTGCCACCCCGGCCTTGGCCTGTTCCTGATATTTCGCCAGCAACTCGGGCGAGATTGTCAGTTTGACGCGAAACATCAGCTGCTCGCGCTCATCCGAGGTTTCCACCGATTTCGGCGTGAATTGCGCTGAGCTGGCCACGAAAGTCACCGTCGCGGGGATCACATATTCCGGGATCGGATCAAGGATCAGGCGGGCCTGCGCCCCGATCGACAGGCGACCGGCATCGGCGGCAGGCAAAAAGATCGTCATGTAGATATCGGTGAGGTCGGTCAGCGTCACCACCGTGCCGCCCGCACCCACAATTTCGCCCGCTTTCGCCAGAATATATTGCGCCCGGCCATCACGGGGGGCGACCAGATCGGCGTCATTGCGCACGCTTTGCAGCCGGTCCATGCTTGCTTGGGCCGATGCAATCGTCGCCGCCGCAAGGTTGATGCCCGCCTTCGCTTCGGCCAGCCCCGCCTCGGCAGTGGTCAATGCGGTACGTGCTAAGTCGAGTCGCTCTTGCGTGGTATGACCATTTTTAACCAATTGATCGGTGCGCTTGAATTCGGATTGCGCAAATTCCAATGCCGCCTCGCGCTGGTTAACCAAAGCCTCGGCTTGCAGTTTTTGCTGCTCGGCCTGCGCGACGGCAGCCTGAGCCTGACGCAACTGGGCGTCAATCTCGGCTGTGTCCATCTGCGCGATCACGTCGCCAGCCTTCACCCATTGCCCCTCGGTGACCAGCACTTTGGCGATCCGCCCCGCAAGCTTGGTGGATACGTCGATCCGCTCGGCCTCGATTCGTCCATTGCTCATCGCGAAACCGGCGGGCAAGGCCGGGGCCTTGGTGCTGAGCCAGTAGTAATATCCACCCCCCGCGATCACTAGAAGGGCGGCGAGGATCAGGCTCAAACGCTTCCACTGCATGGGTTCGATCTCCAGGTTTTGCGGCTTGCAACTGGAACTTCGGTTGCCCTGCCGTGGGGCGCGAAATCGCGCTGCGGCGCAGAATGCTTGGAATTGGCATATCAGTAGCGCATTGTTGAAGTCAACGTGACGATGTTCGCATAGCTGCTATGCGATTGTGCTGAATTTTACGCGCGTTTCGCTTTTGTTTTAAAGGGGTCAGGGGCTCTTGAGACGCGCAAATCAGTATCGGCCGCATTCAGCTTTGATAGCTGGAAACACCCGCTTGAGGTTGCCACGATTATCCCTATGGCGGGTGGATTTGCTATAGGCTTGCTATAGTCTTGATAGACCCTCGCATCCGCCACGCCCTGCCACGATACCAACCCACGATGGGGCGATATGCTAGCACAGGCTATCGGCACGCGGCGAAGGTCCGTCGAGAACTCTATTAGCCAAATGCTGCGTCGTGCTTCCCTGTCTGGCTTAGGTGGATACTTGATCGACCCTGAATTCATATTGTGTATTCTTGGTGCATCTGACCTTGCCGGAGCCTCCCAATGTCATCGTCTGATATGATCGCTTATCCTCCCAATCGCGCTCGTGTGCACGAGGCCTGCGGACCTGCCTCGGCCAGCTTTGCGCTGTGGACTGCTGCGCAAATCGGGGTTGATGTGCTTTGGGTGCGGGAGCGCTGGCGGTCCGAACAGCTCTATCCGCTGGGGTTCGAGGGGTTCGATCCGTCAAGACTGATCCTAGCGCGGACGAAGGATCAGATTGACACGCTTGCGGTGGCGGAGGAAGCGCTGCGCGATGGCGCCGTGCCGTTTATCGTTCTCGAGATGACGGCCCCGATCAGCCTCACCGCCGGGCGACGGCTGCAACTCGCGGCCAAGACGGGAGGCACGACGGGGCTGTGTCTGATTCCCGAAGGAATGGGCAGTAACGCGGTCGAGACGCGGTGGCATTGCACGCCGGTGTTCGAGGCTCGGGACTCGACTCGACAACGCTGGAGTCTTATTAAGAACAAATCAGGAACGATTGGGGTCTGGCATGTTCGATGGGACGCAGAAACGCATTGTGTCGCTGTGGTTTCCTCGGCTCGCGAGTGACCGGGTTCTAGGCCCGCATCCAACCGATGGCCCGCTTGTTCTGACGCTGTCGCAAAACAATGCCAACCGGATTTACTGCCTGAACGTGGCTGCTCAGTCACGGGGGCTTTATCGCGGGATGCCGTTTTCTGATGCGCGTGCCTTTTGCCCGGACCTGTCCAGCCGCCCGGCGGCCCCACAGGCGGATATGCAGTTTCTGACTGTGTTGCGCCGCTGGGCGACGCGCTGGTGCCCTTGGGTGGGGTTCGAGGGGCGTGACGGGCTGGTTCTGGACATCACCGGGTCGGCACACCTGTTCGGGGACGAGGAGGCGATGATTGCCACGATGCGCGCACGCCTCGCCCGTGCGGGGCTGTCGGTGCAGATTGGCAGTGGCAACACGCGCGGGGCGGCGTGGGCGCGGGCGCATTATGGCGAGGGTGCGGTGCTTGAGAAACTGCCCGTGGACGCCTTGAGGCTTGAGGCTAACACGGTGACAGCCCTGCAGCGCATGGGTTTGCGCTCCATTGGCCAGTTGGCAGACAGCCCGCGTGCGCCCTTGGCGCGCCGATTTGGGCCAACCGTGTTGTTGCGACTGGATCAGGCGCTTGGTGCACAGCCGGAACAAATCTGCCCCGAGGCAGAGCCGCCCCATTACGCCGTGCGCATGACCTTGCCCGAGCCGATTGGGTTGGCCGGTGACGTCATGGCCGGGACGGAACGGTTGCTCGAACGGCTATGCGACAAGCTGAAAGATCATCAGGCGGGGGCGCGGGTGTTGTGCCTGACTCTGCGCCGGGTGGATGGCGATGCGCAGGATGTGGAACTGCGTTTGGCGCGGCCATTGCGTGATC
Organism: Thioclava sp.; assembly: GCF_048263065.1. Taxonomy (NCBI): domain Bacteria; kingdom Pseudomonadati; phylum Pseudomonadota; class Alphaproteobacteria; order Rhodobacterales; family Paracoccaceae; genus Thioclava; species Thioclava sp. Next base: position 34,859 of record NZ_JBLXEM010000006.1, on the reverse strand, counting down.
CGGCCCGTATCCTGCCGCTGTTTCAGCGCGGCGTTGCCGAGGTGGATGCGGGCTTTGGCATCGACCAGATGCGGCTGCAGGCGGTTCAGACCGAACCTCTACCCGCCGAGCAGGTCACGCATGGGCGCGTGCGCGATCCGGGGCGGCTTGATGACCTGATCACGCGGATCGGCACACGGATTGGGCTGGAGAACGTGCAGCGTTTCCTACCTGCCGACAGCCATATCCCCGAACGCAGTTTCACCATCGCCCCGGCGGCGTTTTCCAAACCCGAACGGGGCTGGGCCTGCCTGCGTCCGCGCCCCATCCTGCTTTTCGCGCCCGAACCCATCGCCGCCACCGGCCTGCGTCCGCCCAGATATTTCCGCTGGCGCAGGATGGCTCTGAGCACGGGCCGCGCTACGGGGCCCGAGCGGATCGCCCCGGAATGGTGGCTGATCGACGATGCTTGGCAAAGCGGCATACGTGATTATTGGCGGGTCGAGACATTGCAGGGGCGGCGGCTGTGGATGTTCTACACCCCGCAAAATCCCAGCTGGTTCGTTCAGGGGGTGTTTGCATGAGCGAGGCCCCCCGCACCGACGGGCAGCATGTCGTGCCTGCTGCGCCCCTAGGCGCGCCGGGCGGGTATGCGGAGCTGTGCGTCACGAGCAATTTCACCTTTCTGACGGGTGCATCCCACCCCGAGGAACTTGTCACCCGTGCGGCGGAACTGGGCCTTGATGCCATCGCCATCACAGATCGCAATTCCCTGGCCGGAGTGGTGCGGGCCTATCGCGCGTTGCAAATCCTCAAGGAACAGGTCGCCGACACCGTGCAAATCCGGTCTCAGCACCGCGTGGATAGCTGCTCTAGACAGGCAATCGGGACGCCAAGGGATATCCCCAACCCCGACGTTCCGCGCCTGCCCAAACTGATCATTGGCTGCCGTCTGCGGTTGAACGACAGCAAGGTCGAGTGGATCGCGCTGCCCACCGATCTTGCCGCCTATCAGCGGCTGACACGCCTTTTGACACTTGGCAAGCGGCGCGCCGAGAAAGGCGAATGCGATTTGGCTATGGCGGATATTTTGGACGGCTGCGCGGGGATAATCCTAATTGCGCTGCCCGGTGATCTGGACGCGGTCGCGCCGGATCTTCAAAGGGTCCGGCGCCGCTTTCCGGGCCATGTCTATCTGGGGGCAGCTCCGCGCTACGACGGGTCAGACCAAGTCTATCTGGCCGCCTGCGCCCGGCTTGCCTTGCGCTGTGCCGCGCCCATGGTCGCGGTGGGCGATGTGCTGATGCATCGCGCCATGCGGCGGCAACTGGCCGATGTGTTGACCTGCATGCGCGAGGGCTGCACGATCGACACCATCGGTACTCGGGCGCTTCCCAATTCCGAACGGCGTCTGAAAGGGGCGCAGGATATGCAACGGCTGTTTGGCGACCATCCCGCGGCCCTGCGCCGAACGCTGGAGATCGCGGGCCGTTGCAGTTTCGACCTTTCGGAACTCAGCTACCAATACCCCGACGAGATCGCAGAGGGCGGCGAAACCCCGATGGAACGCCTGACCCGACTTGCCAAAGAGGGGTTGGTCCGCCGCTACCCGGCGGGCGCCACAGAGAAGGCAAAGGCGTTGCTGGCCAAGGAACTGGCTGTCGTGCAGGAGCTGAACTACCCGGCCTATTTCCTGACCGTCCACGACATTGTGCAATTTGCCCGCTCCCAAGGTATCCTGTGTCAAGGGCGAGGCTCTGCGGCCAATTCGATCCTGTGCTATCTGCTGGGCATCACCGATGTTTCCCCCGACCTGATCGGCATGGTGTTCGAGCGCTTCGTGTCCCGTCACAGGGGAGAGCCGCCCGATATTGATGTCGATTTCGAACATGAGCGGCGCGAGGAGGTCATCCAGTGGATCTACGCCAAATATGGCCGCCATCGCGCGGGGCTATGCGCGACGGTGATCCATTTCCGCTCCCGCGCCGCGATCCGCGAGGTGGGCAAGGTGATGGGGCTCAGCCAAGACGTAACCGCCGGACTTTCGGGCCAGATCTGGGGCTATTCCAGCAACGGCCCCGACATGGCACGTATCCGCGAGTTGGGTCTTGATCCCGGCGACCGGCGATTGTCGCAAACCCTGCATCTGATCGGCGAGATCATCGGCTTTCCTCGTCACCTGTCCCAGCATGTGGGCGGCTTTATCATCACCAAGGGACGGCTGGACGAGTTGGCCCCGATTGAGAATGCCGCGATGAAGGATCGCACCCTGATCGAATGGGACAAGGACGACATAGACACGCTCAACATCCTAAAGGTCGATGTGCTGGCTCTGGGAATGCTGACCTGCATCCACAAGGCGTTTGATCTTTTGAAAGATCACGAAAAGCAAAATCTGACGCTGGACAGCGTGCCCCCCGAGGATCCCGAAACCTATCGGATGTTGCAGGTCGCCGATGCGGTCGGCGTGTTTCAGGTGGAAAGCCGGGCGCAGATGAATTTCCTGCCCCGGATGAAGCCGAAGGAGTTCTACGATCTGGTGATCGAGGTTGCCATCGTGCGGCCCGGCCCGATTCAGGGTGGCATGGTCCAACCCTATATCAAGCGCCGTCAGGGACTGGAGCGCTCCGAGCCCTTCGGTCCCGCATTGGAAGAGGTCACGCGCCGCACGCTTGGTGTGCCGTTGTTTCAGGAACAGGCCCTGCAAATCGCAGTGGTCGGTGCGGGCTATAGCGCTGAAGAGGCCGACCACCTGCGCCGCTCGCTGGCCAGTTTTCGTCGCATGGGCACCATTGGTGAACACCGCGACAAGTTCATTGCCGGCATGCTCGCCAATGGATATGGTCCGGACGTGGCAGAGCGCTGCTTCTCCCAGATCGAGGGCTTTGCCGATTACGGATTTCCCGAAAGCCATGCGGCGGCCTTTGCACTTCTGGTCTATGTCTCGGCCTGGCTGAAACGCCATCATCCGGCGATCTTTGCCTGCGCGTTGCTGAACTCCCAGCCGATGGGCTTTTATGCTCCGGCCCAGATTGTGCGTGACGTCCGCGAGCATCAGGTCGAACTGCGCCCCATCTGCGTCAACCACAGCGAATGGGATAACACGTTGGAACGCCGCCCCGACGGCGCGCTGGCGCTGCGGCTCGGGTTTCGCCAGATCAAAGGGTTCAAGCAAGAGGATGCCACATGGATCACTGCCGCCCGCCGCAATGGCTATCGTGACCCCGAAAGCGTCTGGCTGCGCGCCGGCGTCGCGCCCGCCGCCCTTGAGCGGCTCGCCGAGGCGGATGCTTTCGCTGGCATGGGGCTGACCCGCCGCGATGCGTTATGGCAGGTTCGCGCGATCCGTGCGCCATCGCAGTTGCCGCTGTTCAACGATCCAATCGACGGCGAGGCGATCCGGGAACCCGCTGTAACCCTGCCGCAAATGCATCTGGGCGAAGAGGTGGTCGAGGATTACGTCGCCACGCGCCTTACGCTGCGCGCCCACCCGATGGAATTGCTGCGCCCTTCGATGCCCGGCCTCACCCGTCACGATGCGCTGATCGTTGCGCCGTTGCAGCGCACCACCGTCTGCGGCCTCGTCATCACACGCCAGCGGCCCGGCACTGCCTCGGGCGTGATATTTCTGACGTTGGAGGACGAGACCGGGGTCAGCAATGTAGTAGTTTGGAAGCAGGTATTCGAGCGCTTCCGCCGCGCCGTGATGAGCGGGCGACTCCTGCGGGTGACGGGTCCGCTCCAGCGCGAGGGCATTGTCGTCCATCTGATCGCGCAGCAGATCGAAGACGTCTCGCACCGCCTGTCTGATCTGGGCCACCCGATGGAAGAGGCCATCGGCCAGACCACTGCGCAAACCGACAACGCTCCAAGGTCGCGCCCCGCCCCACGCGCCATGCATCCCCGCGATCAGGCCAAGCGATTGTTCCCGAGCCGGGATTTTCATTGAGGCCATGTGTAGCGCTGCTGGGATATGCTTGCTCCCGCGACAAGGGCTTTAGATACTGACGACTGACACCACGCCGCCTTGGAGAACTCTTCTCTTGCCCCTGACCTGAGCCCCAAGTTCCCTCCAGCTCTGGGCGGAGTCCTTAGGGTTAAATCTTTGGCGTTAGGCCGCCATCTTGTCCATTGCCTTTCTCTGCAAAAATTCCATCGGTGTCAGGTTGCCCAATGCTGAATGTGGTCTGCGCCAGTTGTAATCCTCCTGCCATTCTTCAAGCGTGTTGCGGGCATCGCGCAATGTTCCAAACAGCGTTTCGTTGAGGCATTCGTCTCGCAGTTTGCCGTTGAAGCTTTCAATGAAGGCGTTCTGCTGAGGCTTTCCAGGCGCGATGTAATGCCAATCGATGCCGGTTTTCTGAACCCATTTGAGGATCGCCATGCTGGTGAACTCAGTGCCGTTGTCCGATACAATCGTCTCTGGCATGCCCCGCTCAGCGATCACACGGTCCAGTTCTCTGGCAACCCTTTGGCCCGACAATGATGTGTCCGCGACCAGCACCAAGTTCTCGCGACTGAAGTCATCGACAACTGCCAGAATGCGAAACCGACGTCCATCTGTCAGCGCGTCAGACACGAAATCTAAGCTCCAACGTTGGTTTGGGCCATCGGGCAGGACCATCGGCTTTCTCGTGCCCAACGCACGCTTCCTGCCACCTCTGCGCCGCACCTGAAGCTTCTCTTCGGTATAAATGCGCCTCACCTTTTTGTGGTTCACCGCAAAACCTTCCCGGGCAATCATCACATGGACACGACGACAACCAAACCGTCGCCGTTCTCTGGATACCCGTTTGATCGCATCGCGTAGCTCAGTGTCATCGCCACGGCGCGTCAGGTATCGCACCGATGACCGATCAACTTGCAGCACATCGCACGCCCGTCGCTGGCTGACCTGATGGACCTCCATCAAATGCGCCACCGCTTTCCGCTTCCCAACGGGCGTCACCATTTTTTTGAATTGATGTCTCGGAGCATGGCGTTGTCGAGCATCTGTTCGGCCAACAGCTTCTTCAGCTTGCCGTTCTCGTCCTCCAAAACCCGCAATCGCTTTGCGTCAGAAGGCTCCATCCCGCCATACTTCGATTTGTATTTGTAGAACGTCGCCGAGCTGATCCCCATCTCGGCAGATTGCTTTGCAATCGCCTGCCTGGCAGTGCATGCCGCCGACATACATCGGCGGTCTTCTCGCCAGCTTCCTGTTCTTTGATCATCGCAATGATCTGCTCGTCTGTGAATCGTGCCTTCATTTATCCGTCCTTTTGTTGGGCGGACTCTACACAAATTTGGAGGAGGTTTAGGGGCTCAGGTCACAGCGACAATCGCCCCGCTTGTCAGGGCGTAATAGGTTTGGTGGTCAAATTTGTAGCGCCAGTGTAGCACCGCCTATTTTGCCAAAGGCAACAAGAGACGTGGCATTGCTCGCAAGAATTTTACAGGGAATTTTATTGGTTGTGGGGGCTCGACTTAGACACTATTTCACCGGATTAAGCGAAGTTCGGATTGAGCGGTGATGTTTCGGATTTTCTCAGACTAAGGAAAAACCGGCCCTTAGCGGACACTGGCCGTGTTGCGCTGCGCCGCAGCTTGCAACAGCCAGCGAGCGTCGGGTGAAGGCGCTAGCCCTACGTCCTGTTGACGAACCCGATCCCCTAAAGGGATCGCTGCGATTCAGGATAATAGGTCCAGGCAATAAACCGGCTCGTCTTCTGCCCTTGTGACATTTTGACGGCCTTGAACTCGGCAACCCTCACATTCTTCAGCAGTCAGGAGAGTGGCTGCAGGTTGTCTTTCTTAGGCACCAGGAAGGAAAACCATAGGCATTGATCGGCCAATCCCAAAATAACGGCAGGCTTTCGCAACGTGACCGATCTCTTCTGCGTATCTCAGTATCCGTAGTTTTCGCTGAATTTCGCGTTGATCCTTGGTCATGAACATCTCCTTCTTCCCAATCCTGGAAGGTTAAAGGAAATGTCCCGCGAGTAACGGCATATCTACACATCATCAGAGCCAGTGGCATCGACATACATGCGGTTTTACCTTTCAACGCACGCTGGCCAAAAAGTTTTGCGTTTCAGGGTGCTGCGGATCCCCGAAAAGCTGTTCAGGTTTCCCGATCTCTACCATGATCCCTTGGTGAAAAAACGCCACACGGTCGGACACGTCCCGTGCAAAGCTCATCTCATGGGTGACAAGAATCATTGTCATCCCCTCTTCAGCGAGCATCTTGAGCGTTTCAAGAACTTCGCCAACCAATTGTGGATCAAGCGCAGAGGTTACCTCGTCAAAGAGCATGTAATCGGGCGACATCGCCAAAGCACGGGCAATGGCCATTCGCTGTTGCTGCCCCCCCGACAAACGTGTCGGATAGGCGGTCAACTTATCACCCAGCCCCACATGATTAAGATGCTTTTCGGCGATGGCCTCGGCCTCGGCCTTGCCCATCCCTAATACTTTGCGCGGTGCCAGAGTGACGTTTTCCAAAACGGTGAGATGCGGAAAGGCATTGAACTGCTGAAACACGATCCCGATTTTTTGGCGCAACTTGTTCAGGTCGGTGGATTTGGCATGAACTTCGGTGCCATCCACCAGAATCTTGCCTGTATCAATCGGCTCTAACCCATTGATACAGGTCAGAAGTGTGGATTTCCCCGAACCGGAGCCGCCGATCACGGTGACCACTTCGCCTTTACTGACATTTAAATCAATGCCCTTGAGAACCTCGAGTCGGCCAAAGGATTTACGGACATTTTGGATCTCAATCATTGGACCACCTTTTTTCGAGATATCCGCCAAACCGCGCAAGCGGGAAGCTGATGATAAAGTAGAACGCGCCACAGATCAGCAACAGGAACAAAGGCTCCTGTAGACGCGTGATGAGAATCTGCGTGGATTTCAATAGCTCAGTCACTTGAACCACATAGACGAGCGCAGAGTCCTTCATAACGCCAAGCGCCAGACCAATCCATGAGGGCAAAGCCACCCGCGTTGCCAGAGGCATCACGATATGACGCATGTCTTGACCCCATGTCATCCCGAGCGAGCGCGCTGCACGGCGTGTGACCGTCGGCACCGCATCAATGCCGCCGCGCACGATCTCGGAGCAATAGGCAGAGGTGTAGAGCGACAACACCATACAGGCGACGAAAAAGCCGGAGAGTTGAAGCTGGAGCACCATCCCGACGAAGGCATTGGCCAACACTAACTGGATCAGTAAAGGCACCGAGCGGAAGATGTCTAAGAAGAAGGTCAATGGCGCCGAGAACACAGCGCCCAATTGAACACGGATCACCCCGAAGAGGATGCCAAGGATCGTGCCAATCATGACGGAGATTGCCGTCACCACAATCGTAATGCCTGCACCTTTGGCGAGAAAGACCAGATCATTCACAGAGAGAGCGGTATCAAACATTCTGATTGTCCCTCAATACCTGAACAGGCGCGTTGCGATCAGGCGCGCGCTCAGAGTGATGATTTTGGTGATGATGTAGAAAATCACACCGGCGATGGCGAAAAGCTCAAAAGTCCGGAAGGTCAGCGCGTTCAAGTCTTGTGTGACACCATAAAGGTCCGAATTCATGCCCACGGTAACGCCCAAGGAGGTCATAAGAATGGCCCATACCATCTGGTTCGTCATCGGCAGGAAAGAAATCCGCAACATTTGCGGCATGACGATATAGCGGAACGATTGCGCTGGAGACATTCCCAGAGATTGCCCTGCACGGGCCTGTGTCTCCGGGATAGCTTTCAGAGCGCCACGGAAATTCTCGGCCAGATAGCCTGCGTTGTTGAAGGTGATGCCAATCAATAGCGACGTGAAAGGAGAGAAGTGAATACCGAAACTCGCAACCCCAAAATGTGCCATATAGATTTGGAACAGGGCGGGGGTGTTTCGGGCGATCTCAATCCAAGCAGTTGCGATGGCGTTGAGCGGTCGGGAGTTGGTTTGGCGAAACATCGTCAGGATGATGGCGAATAGAATGCCCAGGAGCATCGATATAATCGCGATCTCCATCGTGATCACCGCGCCATCCAGCATTTTGGGAAGTCGGGCCAAGGCCTGATTCCATTGGAAGGTATAATCAAACATTTCTGTTGTATGCCCTGCTGAAGAGAAGAAAAGCGGCGCGAAAAAACCGCGCCGCTCTAGAGATCAACTCGGGTTCAGCGATAGGCTCCCGGCACGACGAGGGACGGAAGATCGCCACCGACCCATTTTTCGTAAAGCTCGGCATAACGACCGGTGCGGATCTGTTGGTTCACGAAAAGGTCCAGATAATTGATGAACCCATATTCATCCCGCTTGGCGAACAGGCCGACGTAGTCGATGTCAAACGGTGCGCTGCCGACAACAGAAATCCCGTCGAAATTTCCCGATTTCACGTTGGCCATTGCCACAGTGGAGGTGGACACGGTGGCATCAAGCTGGCCTTGGCTCAACGCAAGGAACACATCCGCCTGTGTTTGATAGGGACGGAACGTAGAGCCATCACCCCATTCGTTCACATATTTCTCCAAAGCGATGGCCTCATAAGTCCCGGCCACGGCGCCAACAGTGTGCCCCTTCATCGCCTCAAAGGAATCGATGTCTGTTCCGGTATTCGCAGTCACCACCATTTCAAACGCGAAATACGGGATAGAGAAACCAACGGTCTTGGCACGTTCCAACGTGTCAGACGTAGAGGCAACACCCACATCCACCCGACCCGACATCAGTGCCGGAATGCGTTCGGGAAAGGGGGTTTCCACAATCTCGGCCTCAACGCCAAGCGCTGCGGCAAGATCATTACAATAATCCACGTCAAACCCGATGGGTTTGTTGTTTTCATCGCGCATCCCCATCGGCGGGAAATCGAGAACGACTGCACAGCGCAGTTTGCCCGACGATATCACGTCGTCCAGTTTGTCCGCTTGCGCTGCGGTGCCAGCAAATCCTGCGGCAGCAACGAGAAGGGTCGCCAAAGTATATTTTTTCATGGTTAGTTATCCTCAACTGTTGGGTCTTTTTGGGTATTCTTTTGATTCCCTGTGCTCACCATAAGGTTACTTTGCTCTTTTTGGCAATAATTTTCCTATAAGAAAAATGCTGGTTTTCGAGGAAAAATTTTGGTAGGCGGTAGCGTGACCAAAAATGATGGCGCTTGCTGCGCCCTGTTCGTGATTTCAAAGAGGTACAGCATGACTTTCACCCCACATGGCAAGCATTTGATCGCTGGAACATGGATTTCGACGGAAGACACATTTGTCTCTGCGCCCGTACGGGGTACGTCGCATAAATTTTCCGTCGGCACGCCAGATCTGGTTGCGCAGGCCTGCGCCGCTGCAGAAGAGGCATTTTGGGAGTTTGGCTACTCTAGTCGCGAAACCCGCTCTACGTTCCTCAACACCATTGCCGACGAGATTGAAGCGCGCGGCGAGGCGATCACGGAAATCGGCACACAGGAAACGGGCCTGCCTACCGGACGACTTCAGGGCGAACGCGGGCGCACCACCGGCCAGCTACGCCTGTTTGCAGACCACATTCTAAAAGGTGACTATCTCGATCGTCGCCACGACATAGCCTTGCCAGACCGCACGCCGTTACCCCGATCAGATTTGCGGATGATGCAGCGCCCTATTGGGCCGGTTGCTGTCTTTGGCGCGTCAAACTTTCCGCTGGCATTCTCGACTGCGGGTGGCGACACTGTGGCGGCATTTGCAGCGGGCTGTCCGGTTGTGGTCAAAGGCCATGACGCCCATCCTGGCACAGGCGAAATCATCGCAGAGGCCATCCATGCCGCTGTCGAAAAATGCAATATGCCAAAAGGCGTGTTTTCCCTCGTCCAAGGCGGCGACCTTTCTGTCGGTCAAGCTTTGGTTCAGCATCCCTTTATCAAAGCTGTGGGCTTTACGGGTTCATTGGCGGGTGGGCGCGCCCTGTTTGATCTGTGTATGAAACGCCCTGAACCGATCCCGTTTTTCGGTGAGCTTGGTTCGGTCAATCCGATGTTCATGCTGCCCGAAGCGATTGCCGCACGCGGCGAAGACCTCGGCAAAGGTTGGGCAGGATCGCTCGCCATGGGGGCCGGACAGTTCTGTACCAACCCAGGGATCGCGGTTGTGATCGATGGGTCCGAGGCCGATGCCTTTGTCGAATCGGCCCGTGCGACGCTTTCTGAACTGGGCGCTCAGGTCATGCTCACCGACGGTATCGCCAAGGCTTACACCTCCGGCGCGGCCAAGATCGGTGCGCAACAGGGCGTGCAGGATTTGCTCACATCCATGTGTGACCAGCGGGAGGCCAAACCATTCCTGTTCAAAGTGTCCGCCTCTGACTGGCTAGGCAATCATGCGCTCTCAGATGAGGTGTTCGGACCTCTGGGCCTTGTGGTAGTCGCGAAGGATGCCGATGAAATGCACAAAATTGCCCGGAGCTTTGACGGGCAATTGACGGCAACCCTGCATATGGATGAGGACGATACTGCTCTGGCCCGCCGCCTCTTGCCCGTGCTCGAACGCAAGGCTGGCCGCATCTTGGCTAATGGGTTCCCCACTGGCGTTGAAGTCTGTGACAGCATGGTCCACGGCGGCCCCTATCCGGCCTCAACCAACTTTGGAGCCACCTCGGTTGGCACCTTGTCCATTCGCCGCTTCCTGCGACCGGTGTGCTATCAAGATATCCCCGAAGCAGTTCTGCCGGTTGATCTTGTGTGACGCACAATATCACGCCGCACTGGTCGCCATCTGCATCCAACGTAATCGACCATGACCGAACGACAAATGGCGGTTGGACGAAGATGGGATGCGTGGCACCTTTGAAACAAGACATACGAGGGCAAAACAAATGCGCAGCAAGAAAGTCGTTCATGTGGTGTCTTGTCATGCTGAGGGCGAGGTGGGGGATGTCATTATTGGCGGTGTAGCACCGCCTCCCGGCGATACAATTTGGGACCAGCGAAAATGGATCGCAGAAGATGAGACCCTGCGCAATTTTGTTCTAAACGAACCTCGCGGCGGGGTATTTCGCCACGTCAATCTCTTGGTCCCGCCCAAGCATCCAGAGGCACAAGCCGCGTGGATTATCATGGAGCCAGAAGACACGCCTCCCATGTCAGGGTCCAACTCAATTTGCGTTGCGACGGTTTTGCTCGACAGTGGGATCATTCCTATGGAGGAACCCGTCACGGAGATGGTGCTGGAGGCCCCCGGCGGTTTGGTCCGTGTGCGTGCCGATTGCGCCAATGGCAAGGCGGAGCGGATTTATGTAGAGAACCTCCTTTCTTTTGCCAGCCGTCTGGACGTGCCGCTCACTGTGCCCGGTCTGGGGGAGATCACGGTAGACACAGCTTTTGGAGGTGATAGTTTCGTTGTCGTCGATCCACAGGCCCTAGGCGTGGAACTGATACAAGGCAATGCCCGCGAAATTGCTGAACTGGGCATCCGCATCACCAATGCGGCGAATGCGCAATACCGTTTCGAACATCCTGAAAAGCCGGACTGGGCGCATCATTCCTTCTGTCTGTTTGCCGGACCGATCACCCGCGAGGGCCACAGCCTGCGCGCGCAATCCGTTGTTGCCATCCAGCCGGGGAAACTCGACCGATCTCCGACCGGCACGGCGGTTTCGGCCCGCATGGCTATTTTGCATGCACGCGGCGAAATGGGGCCGGAGGACCGCTTTACAGGCGTGTCCATCATCGGGTCGGAGTTTCATGGTCGTATTTTGGGGACCGTGCCGCTTGGTGGCTTTGAGGCGATCCGGCCGGAGATCAACGGGCGGGCTTGGATCACGGGCACACATCAACACATGCTGGACCCATCTGATCCGTGGCCGGGAGGCTATCGCCTGTCAGACACTTGGCCTCGGATCACAGGATAACTCCGCGCGAGAGCGCAACAGTGAAAAGGCATCTACAATATGACAGTCAAACGTATCGAACCCGGCGCAAGAATGAGCCAAGCGGTGGTGCATAACGGAACCATCTATCTCGCCGGTCAGGTCGGACATGGTGCCGATGTGACGGAGCAATCAAAGGATGCTTTGGCGTCGGTCGAGCGTCTTTTGGCCGAGGCCGGTTCAGACAAATCGAAGATCCTATCGACAACGATCTGGCTGGCCACAATGGATGATTTCGCCGCAATGAATGCTGTGTGGGATGCTTGGGTCGATCCGAAAGCCCCGCCCGCGCGGGCCTGTGGCGAGGCGCGTTTGGCAACGCCGGACTATCTTGTGGAGTTCATGGTTATAGCCGCCGTCGATTGATCGCAAACTGCACCCTGGAAAACAGACGCCCGCCAGAGGTCAACCTTGGGGGCGTATCTTTCAAAACCGTGCCGCGTCGAAGGGGGACAGAGAAATCTCCGGATCACGTCCTGCGGCCAGTGCGCATACAAGTTCCGCCGTTCCCGCAGATTGCGTCAACCCGAGGTGCCCGTGCCCGAATGCATAAATCACCTGTTTTGTTATAGATGACTGGCTGATCACGGGCAGGCTGTCGGGCATAGAGGGACGGAAACCCATCCATTCGATGCCGCCTTTCGGGTCAAAACCATCAAGAAATCTCTTGGCCTTTTCCACAAGTATTTTGGCACGTTTGTAATTCGGCGGGAGTTTCAATCCGCCAAGCTCGACCGCCCCGCCAACGCGTAGCCCATCTCCGATCTTAGAGATGACAAAGCCGTGGTCGGAAAAGGTGAGATGGGTTTTGAGATCAAAGTTCACGGTTGGGAATGTGGTATTGTACCCCCGCTCGGTCTCAAGCGGGATACGTTCGCCCAATGTCCGCGCCAGATGGTGTGACCATGCGCCAGCTGCGACGACAACCTGCGCGGCCCTAATATCACCGGCGGCGGTTTTAATCTCCACCCCGCTTTCAATGGGGGACAACGCATGTATATCGGCTATTTCGATTGTCCCGCCGCGTTTGACAAAGCGTTCCGCGAGATATTCAGTCCAAAGCGCCGGATCGACGGCGTTCATCCAGGTCGGCGTATAGCCAGCATGGGTAAAACGCCGGTGCAGACCGGGTTGAATTTCCGCGATTTCTTTCGGGCTCTTCAAAAGGTCAAAAGCAATCCCGTGATGGCGACGTAATTCCCAGGAGGGCAAACTGGCCTGAAACTGGGCGGCCCCTTCGTAAACTTGCAGTTGCCCTTCACGTCGTATGAAAGATTCGCCTTGCGTCGCGGTAATTAACCGCTCCAAAGCTGCCTGCGACAGACGCATGAGATCGGACTGAGCTTTAATCGCAGCGGCATAGCGGGATTTGGAAGTCGCCCGCCAGAAATGATACATCCACGGCGCGATTTTCAGGGCATAGGCCGGGCGCAGGGACAGCGGCCCCAAGGGGTCGAGCAACCATTTTGGCGCCTTGCGCATGATGCCCGGCGTCGCAAGCGGCTCGATATCCGTATAGGCAAAAGCTCCTTGATTGCCGCGCGAAGCTTCTGCGGCAACGCTTTTGCGCTCCAAAATACGCACCTTTCGCCCCTCGTTCTGCAAGGCCAGAGCGGTTGAAACGCCAATGATTCCGGCGCCGATAATGACGATTTCGGAAGATCCGGAATGGGACATTTTTGTGCCTCACAGAGCATGGAAATGAAATCCGGCCGGCGCTAGGTGGTCGCGCGCCGAACAGAGGTCGGGATGACAGAGTTTACCCTTTAATCCCGTGTCGGAATGGGTCGGTCGGGTCAAAAATCAAATTGCTTTCGGCCATGATCCAAGCCTGTCCCGTGATGGAAGGGATCACCCCGCCATTTGCACCCGCGCGATAAGACAGGCGATAGGAGCTACCAATGATGCTTTCTTGCAGAATCTCTTCGCCTTCCGAGAGCCGTCCATCTGCCGCTAGACAGGCCAGCCGCGCCGAACAGCCCGTGCCACAAGGTGAGCGATCATAGGCACCGTCAGGACAAAAGACGAAATTGCGGCTATGCCCGCCATCAGTCAGGGCCGGGCCACAAAAGATCACATGGTCAATATTTTCACCCGCACTCTGCAACGCCTCGCGCAGATCAAGTGCCGCTTGTGTCAGCTTAGGGATTTGCGCGGGCGTGACCGGAACCGGCGATGGGTCCAAAATGTAAAACCAGTTGCCGCCATAGGCGATATCGCCAGTCACAGTGCCCAACCCGTCCACCTGAATTGACACGCCGCTTTTGATGCGGCGGCTTTCGATATTGGTTACCGTCACCGTATTGGCACTATGCACCTCGACAATGACCACGCCCACGGGGGTTTCGATTTTATGCTTCCCCGGCCCAATCCGACCCAAATGCATAAGTGTTACGGCCAATCCGATTGTCCCGTGACCACACATGCCAAGTACAGCTTCGGAATCAAAATAGATTACGCCTGCCACACATTCGGGATCTACAGGCTCGACCAAAAGCGCACAGACCATCGCGGTTTGTCCGCGCGGTTCCAAAATGACGGATTGGTAGAATTCTTTGTGCTCTGCCGCGAGGCGGGCCGCGCGGTCGGCCAGCGGCCCGGACCCAAGGTCCGGACCACCTTCTAGAATTACCCGCGTGGGTTCTCCGCCAGTGTGACTGTCAATCACATGCATTCAGCGATCACTCCGCCTTGTTTCGCCCAGTTTTCAAACCAGCGGTTGAATTGGTGGAACTGAGCCTCACAGAAATGCGCTTGTGACGGAGAAAGCGCGTCGGTCTCATAGATGTTCAAACGGTATTCCTCATGACCTTTGAGCACCATGAGGTGTTTGAAATACAGCACCAGGTCAACGCCTTCATCAAATTTTGCCAAGACAGAGAAGGCCTCGGTCAATTCGCGCGCGCGCTGATCAGCTTCGGGATCTCCCTCGGCGGCTTTTTTCGACAGCGCTGTCAGCAAAAGCGTTTCTTTCGGGTAGATCGTGCCGATGCCGGTGATAGTGCCAACCGCACCGCATTTGACGATACCGTGATAGACCTCTGTATCCACGCCAACCATCAACAGAACGTCGTCATCTTTCGATGTGATATGTTCGGCGGCATAGCTCAGATCGGACTTGCCCCCGAATTCTTTGAACCCGATGAGGTTTTTGTGCTCTGCACGCAGCGTAAAGAACAGGTCGGCTTTGGTTGCGTAGCCGTAATAGGGGCTGTTGTAGATGATCGCAGGAACACCCGGGGCCGCGTCCAGAATGGCCTTGAAATGGTTCTGCTGAGCCGCGACAGACAGGCCGCGAGACAACACCCGCGGGATCACCATGAGGCCTGCTGCGCCGACTTTCTGGGCGTGGGCGGCATGTGCAACGGCAGATTTAGAATTCACCGCACCTGTGCCGACAACCACGGGCACGCCAGCTTCGGTCAGGCGCTCGACGCCTTCCATCCGCTGTTCGTCAGTCATGAGCGGCCAGTCGCCACAGGAACCGCAATAGACAACGCCGGACATGCCCGCGCTCATCATCTCCGTGCCTTTGCGCACGAGCGCATCAAAATCGGGCTGTCGGTCCTCTGTACAGGGAGTCAAAAGGGCGGGGATCGTGCCCCAAAACACATCTTTATTCATATCATGTCTCCGTGGTTATTCAGGTGTGATCCAATGCGGGGGCTGTGCAGGAGCTACTCCTGTACAAGCCGTTTGGGCGCATTGTGACAAGGAACCGAAGCGCACGGCGCGTTTTGACAGGCCGGGGGCGTAATGGGCGTATTTGCCAGAATTGGTCATAAGCGTGCGGGCCGACGGTGGGAAAACCGGCTCGGATATGGAGCACCAACACAGGTCCGGCACGATTTTGACGCCCGCCGCCTCTAACCGTGATTTGACGCCGCTTGCCGTGATTTGGGCAAGGCTCTGCCTCCCTAAAGTGATGATTGTTGTGACCTCGGGGCTGACCCGCCGCTCCGTCATAAGATGGGCAAAGGCATTGCATTCAACGGTGGAGAAATGCGGGCTTCCAAGGGCAACCAGTTCGACTTTTTCGGCACCTTGATTAAAACCGTCCCAAAGCTGGGCAAAGTCCTTCGGCTGGATATCCATTTGATCTGCATGAGCCAGTGGAGGGAGATCGGCCTCTGGCGTAATCCCCGCAATATGCAGCATAGGTGCCGCCGAGGTGGTCCCATAAGCGGCACAAAGCGCCTTGAGATCATCCTCGCTGGGGCTGGTGGTTTCCAGTCCACGGATTAAAGGAATGCGATCCGGCGCGGCTTGACCTACGAGCCAGCCAAGCATGGGCCAGAACGCGTCATCGATGCCCTCGGGCACAGTGACATCCAAAATCCGTTCCGGAGCACGATTTCCATCCAGATATACGCCGGACAAGGCCGCGCGTCCGGTCAGGGCAATGCTGAGATCCATGAAATCTGCATGTTTGACGGTGCGCGCACCAAGCACGCTATTGGCATAGACCACGGCATTGCTTTCGGCCCATGCAATATCCTCGCCCTTTTTTGGCTTATCAGCCAAAAGATAGGGCGCACAGGTGAAGCTCGGCTTTGCGCCCATTTCGACATAGGCATCAGCCAGTTGACTTGCGGGTCGGCCAAAGTCTTCGGCCACCCCTTGTGCGCGCCAGTTTGCGTGATCGACAGAAATAGCATTCATGGTGGTCGGGACACGTACGCGCCCGCCCTTATCCGCCATTGCGCGGGCAAAGGTGAGAAAGGCCGGGCTTGCATAGATACAACCGTCGATATGCACGCGGCTGACATCGATGAGTTGTGTGGCGCCTTGCGCGATGGCCATGGTGGTGATGATCTCCATTGCCACTTGCGCCGCTTCGCCAAACTCTCCCGCAAGGAACTGACGATCCTGATCTGTCAAATCAAGCGCATCCGCCTTGGGCGTCAACGGCCAGCGCAAATCCCCTGCAATCAAATGCGTTTTGACGATCTCTGCCCGCGATTCACGGGCCAGCGCGTCATATTCCTGCGCAGAGAGGCGCAGAACGGCGATCGGGCGGTCGAACAACTTGGTCGCCACCAAGGCTCCGAGCGTCAGAATATCTTCATTCTCGCGAAAAATAAGCGCTTTCGGCGCGTGTTCCGCAAATGCCAGCCCAAGCAGGACACCGCTTCCCGTACACGAACCGCGGCTTGTAGGCATCATGACGATATGTCCCGCCAGAGACTGCCCGTGCTGAGGGTGATGCGCGTCTATGATTTGCCCCGTGACGGGATCGACGCCGCCCCAGACACTCAGCCCTTCTTCGCACAAGAGTATCGGTCCCGAAACTTCGGCAGAGACGATCACCTCAGACATGCTGTCCTCCAGTTGGCTTAGCCCGTGCCCCGCGTTCGGTGCCGTATCCCCGACATTTGTATTCCGCAAATGGGCTTTGGATTGCTATTGTTGTAATTGATGCAATCATATGCTTAAACAATCACGACTGGTAAGAAAAGAAAAATTATGATGAAAATGGAAAAAGTCGCGAACCTATCCGTTGAAACGGACTGGGAGACCGAACGCCATCATTTGCGGGCCGAGCTCGGCAGCCGAATGAAGGCGGTTCGTCAAGCTGCTGATCTGACATTAGAGGGCGCGGCCCAGAAATCCGGCGTGGCCCTATCGACGATCCACAAAATCGAAAATGGGCGGGTGTCACCCAGCTATGAGAATCTGGTGCGAATTGCACGGGCCTATAATATCGGAATGGAGCGGCTTTTCTCCGAAGATCATGACACGAATCAAACCACGCGCATGACTGTGACGAAGGCCGGTGAGGGCCGCGTGGTGCGGGCCAAGCACTTTGAATATGAGGTGCTGTGTAATGCGCTGGCTGAAAAGAAGATCATCCCGCTGGTCACCACAGTTGAGCAACGGGACGAGTTGCGTGTGGAAGATCTCGAATCCCATACCGGAGAAGAAACTCTTTATGTGCTCTCGGGTCGGGTTGAGCTTGTGGTCGAACACTACAAACCCGTGATTTTGGAACAGGGCGATTGCGCCTATTTCGATAGCACTCTGAAACATGGCTTGCGGGCGCTTGATGATACGGAAACCAGAGTATTCTGGGCCTGTACCTACACCGATTTTGCATAGTGAACCTAGCCGGATAGGCCAGCCCTTCCCAGATAAAAATAGGAATTCGCATATGGCCGGGCCCAAACCCATTTCTGTCGAGGCGCTGCACGCCCGCGTTCAATCTATCTTCAAGGGCTGTGGGTTAAGCCTGAAAAATGCCGAAGCGGTCGCGAGTGTTATTGTGGCCGGTGAGCGCGACGCCTGCAAATCTCACGGGATTTACCGGATTGAGGGCTGTTTGCGTGTACTGATGGCAGGAAAGGTTGTGCCGGATGCGGTGCCGGAGGTGATTGACACGGGCAAAGCCGTAATTGAGGTCGATGCGAAAGGCGGGTTCTCCAATCCGGCTTTTTATGCAGCGAAAGATGCTCTTGTGGCACGGGCCAAAGAGACCGGTCTGGCGGCCTTGGTTATCCGGGATTGCCTGCATTTCTCGGCGCTTTGGCATGATGTGGAGGCGCTCGCCGAAGACGGGCTTGCCTCTCTGTCCATGTGCCCAAGCTATGCATCCGTCGCGCCAACGGGCGGGAAAGAGCCATTATTGGGCACGAACCCGATTGCCTTTGGTTGGCCACGCCCGAATTCCCATCCCTACGTCTTTGATTTTGCCACCTCGGTTGCCGCCCGTGGCGAGATCGAGTTACACCGTCGCGCTGGTACGCAAATCCCGGATGGATGGGCCGTGGACCGTGAGGGCAACCCCACCAATGATCCCGATGCGGCGCTGGCCGGTGCTATGTTGCCCTTTGGAGGCCACAAGGGATCTGCAATTTCAACCATGGTCGAGTTGCTCGCGGGGGCGATGCTGGGCGAATTCATGAGCAAAGAAGCCCTCGATTTCATGGGAGGGACCCATTTGCTGCCGCGTCATGGGGCGCTGGTTCTAGCCCTTGATCCGGCAACTTTTTCAGCCCGCAGCGGGCGTGATCCTCTGACAGAGGGAGAAAGGCTTTTGACCGCAATCGGCGCACAGGGCGCACGGCTTCCGTCCCAACGCCGCTTTAAGGCGCGCGACCAATCTTTGCGTGATGGCATTCATCTGAGCCAGGCAGAGATTGAACAACTTGATCAGTTTGAAGCAAAGGGTCTTGCAGCGCTTTGACGTCGGTCAGAGTGATGGGCAGATGTCGTGGCGGGTGCCCAAACCAGAAACACGCACTTTTACGCCGCGCCTGCCCACCTGCCGCCCGTTCAGTTTGACCACCACATCCATGAAATGGCCTCCTTTGTAGGCGCTGCTTTCTGTGTTTCGAACACCTGTCCCTGCGACGTGCCCAAATCGTTCACAGACTCAGCCTCTGCCCCGTCATTGCGAACCATCCATGTGACTTGGCAACCTTCAAGAAGCTTTTCCGGCTCCGCAATAGCAAATGAGAGCTCACATCCTCTTGGGATCGGTCCGATTTCATTGAACCCGCTCCACCGCCGATTTCCAGCGATTGCAGTGACGGCAACATCGGGGTCGCAACGATACACTGAGACGGCGCTACTTGCCACGGTCTCCCGGATCGCGGCGCGCCTTGCGTCATGGTGGGCGCGCAGATCGGTCAGAGGGATCGCGCCGCCCCCCTTATCGCGACGGGGGGGCGTGGCGACGGAACATGCTCACAGTAGCGCGGCTCACGCAGAGCTTCACCGAAGACCTGATTGAGGTCATTGAAGTGATCCTTCGTGCCGGCCACCCTGGTCGGCTTGAGGCTATAAGTCTCGATATGGACGAACTGGTAAGCCATGGCATGCGTCTCTCATTGCGCGTCATGGCACTTCATTTAGAGTCGGTGAATGAAAATCCGTAGCGAAAAAATGAATGTCTTGATATGGGATGTGGATAACCTAGCGTATTGATAAGTTTGCGAAATTCTATTTCGCAAATGGGTCCGGTCAAAGCCAGGCACATGGACAGACTGTAGGTAGCTAAAGCTACCTGTCTGCCCCTAACGCCGGGGAGGCGCTCCGTCGGCTCGATAATATGCGGTGCATATATTATTGAGCCAACTGCGCGGCTGGCGATGCCAACCTTGCACCAGCGCCACGCCAAGGCGCGGCGACAAAAAAGGCTGATTGCTTTCAACGCGATTGCTCAGGGGCAAAGGTGTTCGCGAAGCGGGGGCCGTGTGGCTCGGCGCGTGATACGTCTGGCCGATCAGCAGGCGCACTACGGGCGTGGACGTCGTCAGCGCCCCATCAACAGCGCGTCCAGATTGCCACGGGTCTTCGAGCAGCGCAGGGAGGCCGCGTGCGCGATTGCGGTGCGTCAGGATGGACCGGTCCTCTCTGCCGCACGATCATCTCCAGCATGCCTGATCAGCTGCGGGCTTGCGTCGTCTGTCGAGCCGCGCACGATTTTCCGGGGCCACACCTGCGATCACCATGCGGGCGAGACACCCCGAGCTCATCCCATCATCATCAGTCACGCGCGATGGATCAACAGCACGTCAGATCGCGGGCTTACGCAAGTCGCGACACGCGCCAGTCGCCGACGTAGCCACGCCGCAGATGCGCCGCGACGAGCTGGGACCCACTCTGCGGCCAGCCGCGCGGGGTCTCGAGGAGCACCAATTCCGCGATGCCGTATCCGTGCTCAGCCAAATCCCGTAGCCGCGCCTTGGTGGTGATATTCACGATCGGCACCAGCCAGACGATATGCTCGGAGATTGTCATCGCATGGCGGGTGAAACTGCGGATCTTCGAGCAAGGCGGATTCGTCATGATCCAATCGACCGGATCGCCCCACGCGAGGAAATCCCGACCGAGCGCCAGCTCGCACCAGGAGCGTTCGACATGATCGGGAAACTGGTCGTAAAACGCGCCCGCGCCCCGGGCCGGGTCTAGCACATGCCGGACATCCGGTCTGCGAAATGTGCGATGATCCTGGCCGCCAGATCAGGGGGCGTAATCACCAGATCTCGGGCGGGATCGTTCGTTGTCGGGACCAGCCCGGGCCTCCTAGCTGCTGCCTCCGGACGCAGGGCCTGACGGATCCCGAGGATCGGAAGAACCCGCAGCAACGTCTCAACCCTGCCGGTCAGGTCTCGCTCGAGCGCGATGATCGTTGGCCGTGAGCAGCCGACCTTTTCCGCCAGCGCGCGCTGGCTGAGCCCGCGTATTCGCCGCCGCCGCGCAAGGTCCGGCCCGGCATCGATGTCGTGAAACCAAGACCACCGGAGCTGCAAGCAGGGCAGGGCGCGCGACAGCGACCCGATGCTACCTTTGCTCTGTTCGAGCTTGCGCAGTGTCGGGATGCTGATGCCCGCCGCTTTGGCCACGGCTGCTTGGGTCAAGGCGAGGTCGCGGCGGCGATTCCGCAGGAGAGGGAGTTCAGGCATGTAAAACTATCTTTGCTTTTTAAGGGGGCATAATGGAAAGATTGCTTTACCTGTGACGGAGGAATGTGACGTCGTCAATTGCTGTCCCTACAGGATCAACGCGAAAAGTTGAGACGAGATAAACACCAGTGGCCAGCAGAGATCGAATGGCCGCAGGATAAGTGTGTCCGGAGAAAGGGGCGCTGCGGCCAGTTTCAGATTCGTGCAACAGCGCCATCGCGATCCCCAAGTTCTGCATGCGGGCCAACCTCCGCCAGCAATTGCAGTATGGCTTGAAAAAAGAAAGTAATTAATTACTATCTATTGATGAGTAGGCCGTCGTTTGTGCGTGGGGTGGGTTCAGGCCTGTGCAGTAAACCTCTTGCGCTCTCATCTTGAAACGACATGACTGGACCTAACCAACGGGAGATATGGAAATTGCAAAAACATCGTACTCTGGTCGCAATTCTGCTTGCCTTAATCCCCTTGTCCGCCTTGGCAGGTGAACCCCTGACCCAAGAGCAGATTTCCCATCAAATCATCGGCAAAGACATCACCGTTAAGAGAATGGGGATGAACGTGAAACTGAAATATCTGCCGAACGGGAACGTGACGATGAAAGCGCTGCTGATGTCGTATTCTGGCGAATGGGAATATGACCGAGGCGGCATCTGCATGGTCATGACTAGCGGCCCGCGCAAGGGCAGGAATTGCGTTACGATCAGCCATCTCAACGGCAACCAGTTCCTCAACTCCGAAGGTGCCACCATGACCGTTCAGGATTGATCCTTCGACGACCAGTTCAAAACAAATCATCCGGGCGGTTGAACTGCTCCGATCCGTCATTGCGAGCGCCATTCGGTTGAGAAACGCGCTTTGCTACTCAATGCCGATGAGGGCCACCTCAGACATGAATTTTCCTTCCGTATGTGAAGGCTTTACTACTTACCACAATAGAAAATTGCGATGCTGTCGAGAGGGGGAAACCAATCTATCAACAGCGGCCATCACACCATCCGCCCGCCATGCATCGAATAAGCTTTTCAACGAACGCATCGTGGATTGAGCGCTTCACCAGCAAGCGCGAGCCCGCGATGCAGACTTGACCCGAGTTGCGAAAATTCAGTTGGCGGACATCTTGGCCGCCTCGTCGAGATCGGGCGCATCGGCGAGAACGATATTGGGGGATTTGGCGCCCAGTTCCAGACAAACCCGCTTGAGGTTCGATTTGGCCGCGCTCTCCAGCCAGCGCCGCCCCACGCCCTCGCGACACCGCATCAGGCCAGCGGCGGTGACCACGCGGCCCCACAACCATATCAATGTTACTGAGAAACTCCGTTGAGCGCTCCATGGAGAAACTTCCTGATAATCCATCCATCAGGACTGAATCTCAGATCAGGGGCTCACAAGGAAGGTGGGGGCAGCGCACCGCTTACTCATTTTTACATCGCGCAGAATTTTCGAACGTTGCGCGGCTGCACAGGGGGGCACCTAATCGACAGAAAGACCGGTAACCTGAGGGCCGTTCAATTCCTGCTCGAATATACTAAGAGAAACAGCACCGTCGGCACGGCTGTTGCCACTCAAGTGCGCAGCTACACCTTCCCCAATGGCGCGGCTAAAAACCGTTGCACGTTCCGGGCTGCAATCGGGCATCACATGCCGAGTTGCACCACAGATCTCGATCTTGACAACGCCTGTGTCTGCCGATGCCGTGGCGTCTGTGTCAGCGGCGCCGTCCGGTCGGGCCATCAAGGACATTGATCCGCGACACTCCCTGCAACCTGCCAGCCTCATTTCGGAGCTCGTTTTTGGTGTTCCACCGTCAACCTCCCGCAAACTCAGTTGCGAGCTGCAATGCCTGAACTCATATCAAGCCGAAACCACTGGGATGGCGCACTGCTTACGTTTCAACCCCTGCGTCTTGGACAGCAAATCGACAGACGGATCGCGGAACGTCTTGCCCTATGCTGCTCCCACGCCCAGACTGTTGGTACATGAAATGACGGGGCGAAGGGGCGCGATTGGTGCAATCTCCAGGCCTCTGAAGCGGGGGATAATATGCGTTGGTCCTATTCGATCGGGAAGATCCGGGGCACGGAACTCAGGGTGCATGTCACCTTCTTTCTGCTGCTGATCTGGATCGCGGCAGGTGCTTGGGCCACGCAGGGCCCACAAGCCGCAACGACCAGCGTGCTGTTCATTCTGGCCGTCTTTGTTTGCGTGGTCTTGCATGAGTTTGGTCATGCCACGATGGCGGCCCGCTTCGGGGTGAAGACGCCCGATATCACGCTTTTGCCGATTGGCGGGATGGCGCGACTTGAGCGGTTTCCCGAAAATCCGCGGCAGGAGATTCTGATCGCGCTTGCGGGCCCGGCCGTGAATGTCGTGATATGGCTGTTGCTGACGGTGCTTCTGGGCGCGGCGACCCGGCTGGGCGATCTGCAATCGCTTGAGAACGCCTCACAGGATTTCTGGGGGCGGCTGGCCTTGGTCAATTTCCTGCTGGTTGCCTTTAATATGATCCCGGCCTTCCCGATGGATGGCGGCAGGGTGTTCCGCGCCGTTCTCTCGATTTTTATGGATCGGATCAAGGCCACAGAACTTGCCGCGCGCACCGGGCAAATCATTGCCTTTCTGTTCGCATTCTGGGGGATAACCGGGGGCAATCCCATTCTGGTTCTGATCGCGGTGTTCATTTTTTTCGCCGCCGGGGCGGAAAGCTCGGATGCGGTGATGCGCGGTCTGGCCCATCGCGCAAAGGCGCGTGATGCGGTTATTACCACGTTCCAGACCCTTGCTCCGGACGCGACGCTCGAGATGGCCGCGCAGGCGATCTTGCACAGTTCTCAATCGGAATTTCCCGTGCTGGCCGCCGACGGTCGGCTTGTCGGGGTGCTGACGCGGGCAAGCGTGTTGGCCCGCCCAGAGGCCGAGCATCGTGCCGAACTTGTTTCAACGGTTATGATCGAAGACGTTCCAACCGTGACGCTTGAGACCGGGATGGACGCGGTGCTGGACGCTTTGGCGGCAGGACAAGCCCCCGTCGTTGCGGTGCTGGACCGGGCGGGACGTCTTGTGGGCTTCATCAATCGTGAAAATATTGGTGAGTGGATCATCCTCACAAGACGCTGAAAGCGTGGAGCGGCGCATAGGCCCCATTCGCCAAGAAATCTGGAGTGTGTGAAAATCTCGCCCCCCCCCCCCCCCCCCTAATTGATGCTACTGACGCTATCGTCTGCGCCACTCTATATCGAGCACGATGATTTACCTGCTTCGCTCAGCTTTCTGTAGGCCTCCGGTGACACGGGTCCGTTCGCCATTTTAAGGATGATGCTGGCATTGATCTTGGCGCAGTTGTCGAGCGTGATCTGCCGCTCCAATGCTGCGGGCACCAACACGTCACACTCAAGCCCTAACAGCTCGGCATTTAAAAACTCTTTCGTTTTGGCTTGGCGCTTCTCACTTTTCACACGGCCTGCCTCTCGCTTTTGCTGCATGACTGGCAGCGCACCGCTTGCGGACAGGCTGGAACTGCAAAGTTTGACACAGCGTTAGAGCCGCACGCGAACACCTCCATAGACCTCTCGTGGACCCTTTGACCTCACACTCAATCGGTCCAAAGTGGATGTTCGATTGAAGCGACGCATTCATGCCGATCGCCATGAGGCGGAAACTTGAAAATATGGCAGTCGGACTACAAGCCCATGGTTGTTTGCTTGAGGCTAGGATACAAAAGCAGCGCCCCCGCTGCGCAACTGCGAGACAGGAGCCGATCCCATGGTAGAACCAGAAACGTTTGTGTTCCTTGCCGATCTTGCATCGAACAACCGCAAAGTTTGGATGGACGCCCATCGAGAAGAACGTGACGACGCGTTGCGCAATTTCACGGGCATTGCGACGACGCTCCACGATTATGCGGGTCGTTTTGACCCGCACGTGGCAGAGGCAAGGATCAAACCCAAGCAAAGTTATTCCAAGTTCTTTCAGGAGGCACGAGATCGTGTCGGGCCCGGCCTTTACCGCACTGACGTAGATGTGTTTGCCAATGCTGGAGATCCCGCCGAAGACGTTGGATATTACCTTCACATCGAGCCGGGGAATTGTCACGCAGGGGCTGGAATTTTTCACCCCAGCAAAGCAGCGCTTGCAAAATTACGCACACGTTTGGTCGATGACTCGCAGGGCTTTGAGGAAATCGTTAACGATGCTCAGTTCAAGGTGGCGTTTCCAGATGGTATTATCACGCGAAAGGCGTCAAATGCGCTACCAGATGGTTTTGACAGCAATAATCCAGCAGCACCCTATCTAAAGATGGTCGGTTTGGGATGCCGCACAGACATTCCGGACGCGCTTTTTCTGGACGACGACGTGATCGATCTGTTGATTGAAATCTTTCGTTCAGCACGCCCACTCGTGCTATACTTTGATTGAGTGTTCCCTCCTCCTTGCGGTCAGATCTGAGACGATCGAAGCGCATGGTGCTTACACCCCAAAAGCATATTATTTCGAGATCCATAGGCATCAGCGCGCGGCACTCACAATCCTCACGTCGGCACAACAATAAGGCAAAAAACCAATGACAGAACGCTATGAACGTCACCGCCAATCTTGGACATCTGATGAAATTCGAAAATTGCATTTATTGGCAAAAAAGGGAATGAGCCTAAAGTCGATTGCCAAAGCCCTCACGCGCTCAGAGGAGTCGATCAAGAGTAGAGCAAAGCAAGACAAGTTGAAGATCCAAAAAGTTCGCTGACGCAATGTGCTCGGCGCCTCATCAAGCCACCTCCTCTGCGCAACCCGCTTCTCGATCAATCGTGCCGAGGACTTCGCGGTTGCGGCGATCGTCTGAGATCTGCCGCTTGAGTAGATAGACGCGACCGGCCCAGAGCCGCCACTCATGTCAACGGCCAGCGCTGCGGTGCAGCTTCACCAGACCGGCCATTCGTGCATCGCGCAGCATTTTTAGGGAGTAAGAGGCGGCAAAACGGACTTTTGAGACATTCACTGAGATCGAACAATTTTGACTGTATCAAAACGGATCGACGATACCGCCTGCTTCCAAGACTTGGCTGTCTTCAGTGACAGTGCGGTCCTTGTAGATGAAGTTAACTCATGGCGTTGGACCCTTTCGGGTCTGTCACAATCAGAATTGCCAGTGCGCAGCACTTCACCCATGTCAGAGCAGCTACCGAACTTGGGGGAAACGTAGGAGGAATTCTTAGCAAGAGCTGTTGTGGTCAGCCGGATGTCATACCTATCTCCATTCAGGGTGGATGGACTGCCCGCGAGGGGTTTTCGTTGGATTACATCTACGTCGTCGCCGGTCTGATCGGCCTGTTCTTCGGTGGGGAAGCGCTGGTGCGCGGTAGCGTTGGGATTGCCCGGCGCATGGCGATTCCGCCACTACTGATTGGTTTAACCGTCGTGGGATTCGGGACCTCCACACCAGAGCTTCTTGTCTCGGTTCAAGCGGCGTTGCGCGGTGTGCCTGACATCGCTGTTGGCAACATCGTTGGATCGAATATCGCCAACATCTTGCTGATCGTTGGCCTGACCAGTCTGGTCTGGCCCATTCGTGTCTCTGGCGTGACTCTGCAGCGCGATACGGCTGTCATGGTCGCAGCGGCGGTCGCGTTGGTGCCGATCTTTGCAATGGGCGAAATCGGGCGGCTGTCGGGCGGTTTGTTGGTCATCGCGTTGGCGGGCTACCTGACTTGGGCCTACATTCAACCCGGTGCTGCAATTGATGACGACGGTGGCACATCGGTGCTTGCCTCTATGCTTGTCTCTGCACTCTGGGTTCTGGGTGGGTTGGTCGTCTTAATGTTCGGTGCCCGGTTTCTCGTCGATGGATCGGTGTCTATTGCCCGGGGCTTTGGCGTTTCGGAAGCTTTCATCGGTTTGACAATCGTGGCGGTGGGCACGTCACTTCCTGAACTGGCCACGTCCATCATCGCAGCCTTTCGGCGTCAGTCAGAAATCGCAATCGGCAATATAGTTGGTTCTAACATTTTCAACGTGCTCGGAATTCTTGGAGTGACGGCGTTGATCAAGCCTGTGCCGGTCGCCGACAGGTTCCTGACCTTCGACCTGCCAATCATGATTGCAGCCTCACTGGCGCTGACGGCAGTGCTGCTGACCCGACCGGTCATTGGCAGGGTTATCGGCCTGGTCGTGTTGGTCGCTTACGTTGCCTATGTGTGGTTGGCGCAGTGGCGCACAGATTAAGGAGAGGCAGTAGGCTTCAAGCATTGGCATTAATCGGCCGCCTTTACAGCGACCATAGAGCAGACGCGCCTCTGCCGCGACGCATAGTAGCGTTAGTATGGGCTCGATGCCAACCTTGGATGCAGCGCGGCGAGCTCGTCACGAGGCGAGCCCGGATCGGTGTCGCAGACGGCCCAGAGCTGCCCTTGGACGAGCCAAGCCACGCCGCAGCGCAGCTTCACCGAACCAGCCATCCGTGCATCGTGCAGCAATTCCGGCTGTTGAAAGCCCGCAGGACAAAACGGTTATTCCCAGAAAGCGGATTGCAGAATAATCTGTCGTCAGTGTAACCGTTTTGGAACCAACATGAGGTTAGAGAAATTCGACACTGCGCGGCTATTTATTCATAGTTGGCGGCCCGTTATCGAAGATCGGAAAGCACGCCTTTCGCTTGAAGCCAATCTGTCGTCGATCTTGACCCGCCCTGTGCTTGAGCATCTACCACCGCCTCTTCAATTGGGGGATCAGTCTGGTGGTGTTTCATCATGGATAGATGCGCGGGCAGAGGAAAGCGAAGTCCTGCTTGTTGAATCGAAATTCAGCGACGACCTCGTGGGACTCATGATACTGGCGCCCGACCCTGATGCGGACAAAACGCCCATCATGCACATTGGCTACCTGCTTTCCGAAGCGGTATGGGGGCAAGGTTTTGGCTCCGAGCTTTTGGACGGTCTGGTTTCCGCCGTAAAGGAAGACCGGCCCCTGAGGTTGGTCGCAGGTGTGAGCCGCGGTAACTTAGCGTCGGCTCGGGTTCTTCAGAAAGCTGGGTTCGTTGTTGATCCGGGAGTTTCGACAGCCGACACTGACATCTATGTCTACTTTGATAACTGAAACAACAACACCGCGCCTGCCCTAGACTCGATGCGGGTAGGGTGCATCACCGATCTCAGCCCGGAGCTGATACACGAACCAAAGCGTGGGCTTAAAAGGCTGATCCCTAAAAGGGCCAGGACAGCTGGAACGGTTTCAACTTCAATGCCTCCAAGACCGGATGCCCTGAGCAGATCGCCTGTGCCCGCAGCACAACCATCGCGGCGGCGCGGGCGTCTTCGCCTGCATCGTGGTGGTGAAAGTCGAGGCCCAAAACCTGCTTAAGATTGGCCAGCCCGTGGCCGCCATTCCCCTTTAGCTCGGGCCAGGCAGCACGTGCAATTGCCACACTATCGTGCCATGTCAGGCGCGGGCGCGGCATGCCGCGGGCTATGCAGGCGGCGTTGATCGCGTGTTCGTCGAACCTGCTGTGTTGCACCATGGGGTGGCGCGACAGTAGCGGCAACAGGTCGGGCCAGATCTGCGCAAAAGTTTGCGCGTCACGCACTGTCTGCGAACCGATCCCGTGTAGCTTAGTGTTGAACGGCGCAAAGGGCATTTGCGGATCGACATAAACCGACCACGTCTGAATGGTTTCATCATATCCGACACACGCCAGCCCGATCTGGCAGATGCTGGCGCTGTCACCACAGGCGGTTTCCACATCAAGTGCGATGAACTGAAAATCACCAGAGGGCATTTCGTTGCTCAATGTAACGCGCCGCGCAGAGACGCCTTCAACGATGCGACCAGCGTCTCCGAATAGGCACGCAGGGCGGCAACGTCATCGGTGAGCCGGGCATAAGACCACAGCCCTTGGACCGAGATCATGGTGTAGCGGGCGAGATCGTCGATTTCATCGGCAGACAAAGGCCCGTTGGGGCCATTCTCATGGACCAGAACCTTGCGAAAACCGTTGGTCAACCGCGTGCAATGCTCCAGCAGCTTTTCACGGGTTGCGGTGTCGTCTTCGGGAATCTGGGTGAGCGTATTGCCGACAAGGCAGCCGATGCCGAACCCACCCGCAGCCTCGAACCGCGCCATCAGGTTCGACAGATAGGTGCGGATCGCGTCAAGCCCTGCGCCCTCGGCTTCGACCGGGGAGAAGGCGGGCGTTACCACCACCTCCTGATAGCGGTCCAGACAGGCGTGAAACAGATCCTGCTTGCCAGAATATTCGCTGTAAATTCCGGCGCGGCTAACGCCGGTTTCGCGCACCAGATCCCCTATGGAAACAACGTGGTAGCCGGTCTTCCAGAACGTATTCAGCGCGTTGTCGAGCAGCGTTTCGCGGGAGCGGGATTTGGGTCTGGACATTTTCGGCCTTGTTTTAGAACGCTCGTTCTTTTATTTCCACATTGACTGAATCACAAGCCCGAAGGGCCCATCATGACACCATCATTCCGCGACAAAAAGAAATTTGCCACAGTTTATGGCAAGCAGATGGCCTATATCGAAGAGGGCACCGGTGATCCGATAGTGTTCCTGCACGGCAACCCCACCTCGTCCTATCTCTGGCGCAACGTGATGCCGTATCTGGCTGGTAAAGGGCGGCTGATTGCGCCCGATCTGATTGGCATGGGCGACAGCGACCAGCTCGATAATTCCGGGCCGGACAGTTACACCTTTGTCCAACAGCGCAAGTATCTTTTCGCGCTGCTGGAGCAGCTTAGTGTCACGGAAAATGTCACATTGGTGATCCATGACTGGGGTTCGGGCCTTGGCTTTCACGGGGCTCATACCCACCCCGAAGCAGTCAAGGGCATTGCCTTCATGGAGGCCGTCGTCGCCCCGGTGCCAAGCCTGGACAATTTTCCCGAGAAAAGCCGTGAGCTGTTCAGCGCCCTGCGGTCCCCCGCCGGAGAGCAGATGGTTCTTGAGAACAACCTGTTTGTTGAAGCTATCCTGCCTGCCTCGATCCTGCGTGATCTGAGTGACGCAGAAATGAACGAATACCGTCGCCCCTTTGCCAATGCGGGCGAGGACCGGCGCCCGACGCTTACTTGGCCGCGCCAGATTCCGATTGGCGGAGAACCCGCCGATGTGGCCGAAATCGTCGGGGCATATTCGCGATGGCTGACGCAGACGCCGATCCCGAAGCTCTTCGTCAATGCCGAACCCGGGGTGCTGATCGCGGGTCCGGCGCGTGAGTACGTGCGCAGCTGGCCGAACCTGACCGAAGTCACCGTGCCCGGCCTGCACTTCATCCGAGAGGATTCGCCCGATCAGATCGGCGAGTCCATCCGCGACTGGCACGCGGGCCTATAAACGCGGGAGACGGATCATGGCAGCCAGTCTATCGGCATTCGACCCTGTGCAAGGTCTTCCTGGCCTCTCTACGGCCACTAAGAGCAACTTTCGCTGCACGGCGGTTGTTTTGCGGTCGGGTGATCTGTGCCTGTTCAGCCCCGTATCAGGGTTGAGCAATGGCGCAAAATCCAGCCTTGCCGAAATTGGCAAAGTTGCCTTCCTTCTGGCGCCGAATGGCTATCACAACGGCGGTCTGGTCGAGTATTCGCAAGCCTATCCGCAGGCAGCATTGGTTGCACCGCCTGCCATGCATGAGCGGCTTCAGGGGCGCACCGGGCTGGCATTTGACGGGCTGGAGGCGCTGCGCGCAGCGTTGCCCGAGGGGATGCGCTTGTATAGCCCTGAGGGGTTGAAAAATGGCGAGATGTGGTTGATCGCCCAGAACGAGGCGCGATACCTTTGGCATGTCGTCGATGCTTTTGGCTCCAAAACAACCGCGAGGGCAAGCTGGGCGACAAGATCCACGCGAACAAAGTGTTCCCAAACTTTGGCATAAAGGATCGCGCGGCCTATCTCGACAGCGTGAAAGCGCTGCTTGCCTCAGACCCGCCGGATATTTTGTTGCCCTGTCACGGCGCGATCGTTCAAGCACCTGATATCCCGAAGCAAGTGGGAGAAGTATACCCCGAGCTAAAGGAAGAGTAGGTGACGACAACGCTGGGCGCGCGGCGAAAGGACCAGCTGGAGGCCATCGTGGCCGACATCCGCGCCGCCGGTGGCGCGGCCGAAATGCGCGTGACGGATGTGGCGGATGCCGCGCAGGTCAAGGCGCTGGTCGAAACCGCCAAGCAGAGCTTTGGCCGCGTCGATGTGATGATCAACAACGCGGGCGTCATGTCGATTGCCCCAATCACCGAGACGCTGGTCGAGGAATGGGACCGCATGGTCGACATCAACATCAAGGGCGTTCTCTATGGGATCGCCGCCGCGCTGCCCGAATTTACGGCGCAGAACAGCGGCCACATGATCACCATCGGTTCTATCGCGGGTCACAAGGTCTCGCCCGGTGGCGCAGTTTACAGCGGCACAAAATTTGCCGTAGCCGCCATCAGCGAAGGCTTGCGTCAGGAAATCGGCGGGGCAATCCGCACGACCATCATCGAGCCCGGTCTGATCGACACCGATCTCAAGCTGGGCAGTTCGCACGAAGGCAGCGCCGCTATGGTTGGTGAGGTCTACAAGATGGCGATTGCGCCTTCTGCCATCGCAAACGCTATCGCCTATGCCATCTCTCAGCCCGCAGATGTGGATGTGAACCAGATCGTCCTGCGCCCGACAGTGCAAGATTTCTAATCGGGTTTAGCAAAAGCGTTCGGCCAAAGGAGGAAACCTTTGGCCGGGCGCGCTGTCTTTCAATGAACGACGATCAAGGGCACCTTAAAGCCACCATCGCATCAACCTGGGTGGTCTGGATATTGACGTGGTCAAACCTGCGCACCTGCATTTCAGAAGCCTTCCAGAACGATCTTGCCCTTGGCTTTGCCGCTTTCGATCAGGGCATGGGCGCGCTTGAGGTTTTCAGCATTGATCGCCCCGAATCTTTCCGTCGCGGTCGAGCGGATCTTATTCGCATCGATCAGGCCTGCGATGGTATCCAGTATTTCACCTTGGCGCGCGATGTCGTCGGTTGTGAACAGCGAGCGGGTGAACATCAGCTCCCAGTGGATCGACACGGCCTTGCCCTTGAACGGCGTGATGTCGAGCCCTTTGGGATCGTCGATCAGGCCAAACCGGCCCTGCGGCGCGATGAACTCGGCAATCTGGGTCACATAGGTTTCCGAATGGTTGGTCGAGAACACGAACGCAGGCGCGCAGATATTGAGGGCGGCAATCTGGTCGGGCAGCGGCTTGGAGTGGTCCACAACGTGATGCGCGCCCAGTTCCTTGACCCAGTCCTGCGTTTCGGGACGTGAGGCGGTGGCGATGATCGTCAGATCGGTCTGCGCACGCAAAAGCTGGATCGCGATAGAGCCAACACCGCCCGCACCGCCGATGACGACGATGGCATTCGTCGCGCCCGGCACCGGATCGGTGATTTTCAGGCGGTCAAAGATCATCTCTTGCGCCGTTAGCGTGGTCAGCGGCAGGGCGGCAGCCGCAGAGGTGTCGATTGATTTCGGCGCGTGGCCGACAATCCGGGCATCCACGAGGTGGTATTCTGCATTGGTGCCGGTGCGGTTGATCGCGCCCGCATACCAGACTTTGTCGCCCAGTTTGAACTGGCTGACCTTGTCGCCGATTTCCACCACCTCGCCCACGGCATCCCAACCAAGGATCACAGGCGTGTCGCCCTCTGCCGGGCGGTTCTGGCGGACTTTCGTGTCGACAGGGTTGACCGACACGGCCGCAACCTTGACCAGAATGTCATGGCCGGTGGCGGTGGGTTTCTCAATCTCAAGATCGAGCAGGGCGTCGGCACGATCAATGGCGCCGTTTGTGGTGTAGCCGATGGCTTTCATTTTCGGTCTCCGGATTTAGGGGAGGATGCGCGGCGCCGTTCGTTAAGAACCGGCTGCGAACTGGATCAGTCGATCTGGGTCATTTCGGCAAGGATAAACTGCTCAACCGCGCCTTCCGTTGCTGCCATGTAAGCGGCCAGATGCGGCGCGTTCATGTGCTCTTGCCAGATTTCGCGGCTTTCCCAGTTCTCGTAGAATGTGAAATGCGCCGGATCTTCGTTGTCCTGATGCAGGTCATAGTTGATGCAGCCTGCTTCGGCGCGGGTGATTGGGACGAGCTTGAGAAGTTCGGATTTCACCAGATCGATTTTATCGGCTTTGGCGTGGATGTTGGCGACGATGGTAAGCTTGGACATTGGGCTGATCCTTGTTTGATTTGATGACAAAGATATACATACCTGTCAAAGCCGGATAAACATCCATCATTCGAAATGATAATCCGGTATTTCCGAACAATGCTGATCGACAATATCCGCCTGTTTCTGACCATTGCCGAGAAAGGCAGCCTTGTCGCCGCCGCGCGCGAAGCCGGCCTTTCGAGCACCACGGTCTCGGAGCGGCTTGCCACCCTTGAGGCGCATTACGGTGTCGTCCTGTTCAACCGCACGACGCGCTCGCTAAGCCTGACCGACGAGGGCCGCACGTTGCTCAGCGGGGCCAAGGCTGTTCTGGCAGAGCTTCAGGATCTCGAAACGCGTATCCGCCACGGCGCAGACACCCTGTCCGGTCCGATCCGGATCAGCGCGCCCATTGATCTTGGCCGAAGTATCGTCTCAAACGTGATTTCCACCTTTACTGCAGAGCACCCCGCGATTTCAATCGAGCTGCTTTTGTCGGACAGCTATGTCGATATTGTTGGCCAGGGATTTGATCTGGCGATGCGCTTTGGCACGGTGACCGATAGCACCTTGAGAACCAGAAATCTCGGCCATTTCCGCCGTATTGTCTGTGCGGCCCCGTCCTATATCGCAGCGCATGGCGCGCCGCAGACCCCCGCGGATCTGACGCAACATAATTGCCTGATCATGCGGTTCGGGACGACCTTGGACAATGTCTGGCGATTTGGAACAGACAAGAAACCGCAAACCGTGACCGTGCGTGGCAACAAGATCGTAAACGATGGCTCTTTGGTGCGGCAATGGGCGCTTGAGGGATATGGTATCATCCTGAAATCAGAACTCGACGTTGCGCCTGATCTCGAAGCGAGAAAGCTGGTCGCGCTGCTGGAAAAACACGCCGCGCCGCCGAACCCGCTCCAAATGATGTTTCCCCCCGGGAGGGCCCAGCCACGACGGGTCCGCGCGTTGGCAAATGCACTCAGCGATGCCATGGCGGCGCGGGAAATGCGATAGCGCGATGCAAGAAACCGGGACGGTCGCGTGCAAGCTGGTTGACTATGAAAGACGTTTTTTTCGTTAGCCAAAACTATGCTTTTTGGCACTGTCTTCCGATCTCGCGCATGATTTTGTGTTCAAGGCCGCTATATGGCGCGCCGCCTGTCAAAGGGGGTATTTTGCCAAATCGGTTCGCTCCCAGCGTCCCAGCGTCTCTCGAGTTTGCAAAGTCCGCGTCACAAATTGGGTTTTAGGGGCAAACGCGTTCGATGACCTGATATTGCTCTATTCAGCTGACTGGAACCCGCAGCGCATGACCCAGCCGCTTTGCCGCCTCGACTGCGGCCTCGCCGCGCAGTGGCCATGTCTGCGTGAGCCCTTCGATGATCAATAGAAGCGCGGTGTCATCGCCACCCAGCCCACATGCGGCTGC